>JAPLOD010000144.1 GCA_026692735.1 Planctomycetota bacterium
TTTCGCAGATTCCGGCGATCTTCCGCTTTCACTCGAAATGCCCTCCTCGTCGGCTGCTGAACGGCTTGAGATACCATTCAGACGCCTATGAAGACTCGGCATTTCGAGTTTTCTTGTGCTTTCAACGCACTTGTTTGAAGTCTAGCGTGAGACAAAGACTGCAGGGTCAGAACAGTGACGCTTTCCGAAGGAGATCCGGCGCCAGCGGTGGCACTTGAGATGAACGCAGCTACTTGCGCGGTAGTTCGCAGACCGGTGTGCCTCCCAGATCGCCACGCGGCTGGCGCTTCAGAATCTCAGTGACGGGCTCAAACGTCTTCAGAATGGATTGACAGTCCGGATCATCGGTCGTCGCGAAAAGCGTTTTGCCGCACGCCTCCGTTCCGCCGGCGCTCATGGCCAGTGGCGCAAGCAGGAAGCCGTTGCGCTGCGGGTTGGTAATGCGCGTGTAGAATGTGCGCGGAACGCTCTGTTGGTGGCACTCCGCGCAGCTCGTTGTCTGGCGAAACGTCAGGATGGGGTGCAATCCAGTCGTCCACTCCGACCAGAAAGATTTGCGGAAGAAAAGCTGTTGTCTTGGCGCCCTTGTGGGGTATGTTAAGCATAACGGTACGCATAACGGAGACACGCATGCCCCGTGGACCGCAATTCGAGAACGTTTTCCACGTCAACCTCCGGCGCATTGCCGAGGCCACCGGCCACTCGCAAATGACCGTTTCCCGCGCGTTGCGCGACCGACCAGATGTCGCAGTGGAAACGCGGAAACGAATTCTTGGAGTGGCTGAGAAACTCGGCTACCGGCCGAACCTGCTCGTCCAGGGCGTGAAGACCGGACGATCAGGGAATATTGCATTATTGATCTGCCCGAGTGGGGATTTTGGGGCGGGAATGGTTCGCGGCGCCCATGACGAACTGGTCCGCCGTCAGTACCTGCCATTGCTACACTGGAAGTGGGTTGATGCCGCGAAAGGAGTAGCGGGTGCAGAACTGGAAATGATCCATCGAGTCCTGGATCGACGCGTCGAAGGCGTCATCCTCTTTCCGCAAGACGACTCTGTGCCAGACCTGTATTTCCGCGAGGTCTGGCAAAGGGGCGTGCCGCTGGTCACCGTTGATCGTCATTTGCCTCGTACCCATGCAGACTTCGTCGGCACCGACGATCAAGCTGGCGCTCGGATGGCGGCGGAGCATCTACTGGCACTGGGCCATCGTTGCGTGGCGCACCTGGCTGGCAAACGGAAATACGGCACATATGCTGACCGGCGAAGCGGGTTTGAGGGGGCGATCGCCAAAGCCAAAGGATGTTGTGTTACAGTTGAGATTGAGGATCCTGAGGCTGCGTCAAGAGCGGCGGAAAGGATTCTGCGCGCGACGCAACGCCCGACCGCCGTGTTCCTGGCGGCTGATCACTACGCTCTCGGAGTGTACCACGCGGCTGCTCGGATGGGCTTGCGGATTCCGGACGATCTATCTGTCGTTGGTTTTGCCGACTTGAGTCTGGCAAGTTGCTTAACACCACCGCTGACGACGGTGCGACAGGATCCTTACGGCATCGGCCGCGAGGCCGCGCGGATCGTTATCGACCGATGTTCCGGGCGGCTCACGAGCAAAGAGCCCGTGCAACTTCGGCTCACGCCGGAACTGATTGTGCGCGGGTCGACAGTGAAGGCGTCGGACCGGCCCAACGATACATCACAGAGCGCTCGGAGAACACGGGGGGGAACTTGAGATGCGCACCAATGACTGTTGCGTCCCGCTCTGGGTTTGCCTGGTGCTGACCGCTTCACCACTCCTTGGAGGTGCAGCCGAATTGAAGACGGAGACATTCCAGTTCGCATTCGCAGACGATGGTCGCCCCGCCACCTTGAGCACAGTGGTCGCCAACGAAACCGTCCTGGACACGCGCAACCCGGGCCCTGGTTTCTTTCTCACCGGTCCCGACAAGCAGCGAACTCCGCTCAATAAGGTGACACTCGCAGCGAACAACCAGCTAGCAGTCGGCTCTGCCGACGGGAGCGTGGAATTCGTCTTCACGATACATGCCGCGTCGAGATACCTGGCTTTTCGCATCGAGAGTGTGAAGGGCCTGCCGACGACGCCCGAAACGGCGCTGCACTTCGAGATGAACGCCAAGGCCTGCGTGCGCGTCACCGAACTTGACTACATGACTCACGTGCAGAATGAGCCCTACGGTGTGCGCGTCCACTGGGACACAATCTGGCATCGCACGCCAGCCAATCCGTTGGGCGGTTTTGCGCTCTTCGTTGCCAAGGACGACACCGACGAAGACGAAACGCTGCTGCGCATCTGGGTGGAAGAGAAACTGGCGCATCCGAAGGTCGCCGGCGACTGGACGCTGGACCGCGCGCGTGCCTGGCTTGCCGACTGGCAACGCATCTTTACCAATCGCAGCCAGATGATCCTGGAGGCTGACAGCATCGAATACCTCCGCGCCTCGATCCCCTGGGCCGAGAAGGCGCAGAGCAAGGAGATCTACCTCTTCACGCAGACGTGGCGCACTGACAATTTCTGGCCCCGCAACAACGGCAACGTGCACGTGAATCGCAAGGTCTTCCCCCGAGGCGAGGAAGACCTGAAGGATTTCTCCGCTTTCCTGCGCGCCAAAGGTATGCGCCTGAACCTTCACTACGTCAGCGGCGGCCTCGGCACGAACGACCAGACCTACGTCGGCTCGAAACCTGACCGGCGCCTGGCCAGTTGGGTCCAGGGAACGCTCGCGAAGCCCGCGACGCCCACCGACAAGGAACTGGTTTTCCAACCGCCTGCAGGGGCCAACTATCCGCCCGGACTACCGCACTTCTTCGAGCACAAACACGTGCGGCTCGAGGACGAGATTGTCCAGGTGGGCGCCTTTGAAGTTGCGCAGGACGGCACCTGGCTGCTAAAGGATTGTCAGCGCGGACGGCCTCCCACCCAGGCCACGGTGCACGCGGCTGGCGCAGAGGCGGCGGGACTCATTGTTCCGTACGGACAGAACTACGTGCCCGACAACGACTCGACGCTGCTCGACGAGATTGCCGCCAACTACGCTCGACTGATCAACACCTGCGGCATTGCTCACACGGAGTACGACGGCGCCGAGATTCACTGCTACAGCGGGAAGTGGGGCTATCTGAAGTTCGCAACGAAGGTCTACGAGAATGTTGATCACCCCGTAACGGCACACGACAGCAGCGGCAGTGCACCGCGCTGCAACTACGAGTACCGCTTCAAGGGCACGGAACGGATCCTGCGCGGACGCTGCCCTTTTACGCACGGCAACTGGAGCGTGCCGGTGGAACTGGCTTCGCCTTCGCGCGTAGCCAGCACGCTGCTGGATGCGAACTTTGTCCTCAGCCAGGGGCACCTTGGCGGTGCGATGGGCCTGTGCAAACCCGAGCCGATGTTCGCCGTCTCGGATCGCTCGCTGAAAGCGCACGGTTTGAGCGAGCCGCTAATCGAGACGCTGCTGAACTGGAAGGCTGTCAGCCATCTGCTGACCGACGAACAGCACGCGAAGCTCGACGCGTCCTTCTCGCGACCCAACCGGCGCATGCCGGAGAGCAACCATCACGTCGTCTCACGCTTCGTCCAGACCGTGCGGAAGACCGCCGACGGCTACCAGATCGTTCCGATCTGTGTCATGACGCGAAAGAGCGGCGATATTCTATGGCAGCAAGGTCAGGAGCACGGCGCCGTCTCGCCGCGGCAGTACGTGAAGCCGGGCGAGGAACTCACGCTCGAGAACCCCTTCGCGGCGCAGCCCGCAAAGTTCATCCTGCGTGTACTTTGGGAGTGCGATCCGAAAGGCCGCTCGGTCGCGGTCAAAGACGTCCGCGGAAAACCGGCGACCGTCGTGCACCGCGAGGACCTCTTCACGGCGGGAAATGAAAGCGACACGATCGACCGCTCGAAGCTGGCGCCGAATATCATTCTTCATCCGAGCGCCAAACAAATTCGCATCCCCGCAGACGCAACGCTGAAGACGACCGTGACCGAGGAAGATGCCGGCCTGCGCCTGGAGGCGCAGAACCCGGGAACCAAAGACGCCTGGGAGATGAAGCTGCTGCCCGAGTGGAGCTGCGGCGTGGACATGAGCGCTTCGCGCGGAATCGGGATGCGCGTCACCGGCGACAGCAGCGGTGCGATCCTGCTCTTCCAGATTCCCGGGCGCGACTACGTGCTGCCGATCGATTTCACGGGTCCGCGAGACATCGAGATTCCCAACGGCGAGGTGGCCTGGGCGTCCGGCGCCTGGGGGTGGCGGATGGACACCAAGCGCGCCGACTACTCCCGCGCGGCGTGGTGCCGCTTGGGCTTCGGCCATGTGCCGGCCGGCAAGAAGGCGTCCGTGCTGGTCGAAGACCTGAAGGCCCTCGGCGAAATTCCCGTTGCGCTGCAGAGCCCAGTCATCCGCACGGGTGAAGGTTTACTGACTATAAAAGGCACCGTCGAGAGCGGCCAGATACTCCAATACGAAGGCGGCGAGACGGCGACGGTCTTTGACGAGAACTGGAAGAAACTCAGCGAATTGGCCGTCGAGAAGAAGAACTACACGATGCCGGCCGGTTGGGTGCCGATCTCCATCAGTGTTGCGGGATCGAGTGCGAAACCGTGGTTGGAAGTCCAGTTCATGACGGAAGGTGAGCCGATGGTGGTGATGGCGAAATAATCCGGGAGGCACAGTCATGCACGATGGGGAGAAACAGCCTGAAATGAAGACCGCGTTCGCAACCTGCAAATGGCTACTGAACTCGCTGATCTTGCTGGTGTCCGCACATTCTCAAGCCTTTGATATCTGGGGTCAGGGCGAGGTGCCGCGCATAACCAATCCAAAGGACGTGCCGATAACGCTTCCCGAGATTTGGAAGGGATATAACGAGAGCTATGACAAGCACAATCCTCTGGAGGCCAAGATCCACAAGACCTGGGAAACCAAAGACGGCACTATCGTTAACTGGGTGCAGATAACAGTCGGCACGTTCCAGGGGAGGAAATCCATCGTCTGCGGCTACTGGGCCTACCCCAAAGGCGCGAAGGATCTTCCCGCAATCATGAACACGAACGGCGGCCCGCAGACCGGTGGCGAAGGTAGCGCCCTGCACTTCGCCCGGCTTGGTTACGCCTGCTTCAATCCCAACCATAACCAGAAAGAGACAATGGGCGGTGAGGCCGCAGGATTGCCGAATACCGACTGGGGCGCTCTGAATGCCGATTCGAATCCAGGTCCGGACGGGTGCTTCAGTGCCTCGGACAAGACCATAGATGCCGTTCCGAGCCCGCGGAATGACTGGCTCTTTCCGGGGCAGATCTCAGGAAGAAGAATCATCACCTTCATGATGCAGCAGCCGCAGGTCAACCCGAAGAAGATCGGCATCACCGGATATTCCACCGGCGGCAGTTTGACGGTGTGCGAAAGCATCGATCCGCGCCTGGCGGCGGTGGTTCCCCAATGCGGCGGCTGTGGGGGCAAGATGGACAAGCACGAGATCATCACCGGCACGACGAGTCATATCGGGAGCGATTTCATTAGGATATGGGGAAGTCTGTACCGGGAGACGGACGAGGGGGGCATGTGGAAGTACATGCATGCGCCAGTGCTCTTGCGCGGCGCCTCAAATGATTTCCACTGCCCGGATTGGAACAGCATCCAGGCGCTGAAATCGGCCCAGGTCGACAAGCGCTACGTGTTGGGTGCCAACTTCAATCACGCCGCTCCTCCGGAGGTCCAGATTGCGGACTACCTGTGGTTCCAGGACAAGCTCAAGGGAGAATTCGAATTTCCCGAGACTCCGAAAAGCGAACTTCTGCTGAAACAGGCGGATGGCATTCCCGTCTTCAGGGTGATCCCGCCGAGAACAGCTTTGAAGTTGAAGCGGATTGAGATGTTCTATACCGACGGGCGGAATCCCCTCACCCGGTTCTGGATTACTGGAACTCCAAAACAGAACGAGGATGGCTCGTGGCAGATCAAATGCCCGCTTAGCTTCAACGACGAGCCCCTTTTTGCCTTTGCAAACGTCATCTATGCCATCGACCCGATCAAGGCGCCCAATCACAGCTATAACGGGCTGAGCGAAATGGCGGTCTCGAGCGATTATGCATGGGCGTGGCCCAAAGACCTGCAGGAGGCGAACATCAAGCCGCAGGACACACCCAACCGGATCATCGACGATTTCGCCAATGGGGGACGCGACTGGACCCGTTCGGGCTTGGATAACAGTTACTGGTGGAACATAAGCACGCGCAAAATCAACAGCGCGCTGTTCGTGGGGCCGAAGGGCGCGGAACTGGTGTTCGATTTCAACTCGCCGGAGGCAGGCACGAAGATCGGCATCGTGGTCAATCGTTCCTTCATGGAGGCGAATTGGGTTGAGGACCGCTTCTATGGATTCTTCGACCTGCCGCGGCAGGGATGGAATACGGTCCGCATCAAGCTTTCGGATCTGCACAATCCATATGGTTGGCAACTGGATGACTGGCATAAACTGAACAACCTCACCATTCGTGCGACAGGAGGATTGAAAGAGGACATTGAGAAGAATTGGTTGCCTGCGGCAAAACGTATCTGTGAACAGGTTAACAAGGACGGCAAGAAGACCGCCTACGCGGTGAGCACCGGAGCCTTGCCGGACAAGGTCAGCGGCTGGAACGAATCCTATTACAAGTCGGCTGGCGACGAGTATACGAAGGGCACCAATCTAACTCCGGATGATGTATTCATTAAGACGCGTTTCAGGAATATGCGCTGGGAGGGCGGGGAATACGTCCAGCGCTCCAAGCCGTACGTGGCGGAGAAGTACGTCAATCCGGAAGTTGGGAAGGGCCAATGAGGAGCAGAGCCAACAGGCGGTGATGGTTTTGGGGACGACATCAATGCGAAATTACTGGTTGAAAGCCGCCTTCGTCTGGCTGGCCGCAATCCTGAGCTTCTCCTTCGCTGCGGCGCTCTCCGCCGAAGACTCCCTGCCGCCGCTGGTAGACGGCAAGGTGCCGCAGAACCTCGACGAACTATGGGGCAACTACGATTCGCGCAAGGACCCGCTCGAGACCACCGTCGTGCGCGAGTGGAAGGAGGGCTCGGTCACGTGCCGGTATGTGGTTTTCACGATCGGCACGTTCAAAGGGAAGGTCTCGCGCATAGCGGCGTTCTATGCCTTCCCGACCGACATAAGGGAGAAACTCCCGGCGGTGCTCGACCTGCACGGTGGAGGACAGAAGGCTTCTTTGACCGTCGTCATCTTCCAGGCGCAGAACGGGTACGCGGGGTTGTCCATCAACTGGGGCGGGAACCCGATGGACGGCATGAAAGAGGGCGAACCGAACACCGACTGGGGTGCGCTCGATGCCACGCAGAAGCACAACGACCACTATGGCACGATGAAACCCGATGCCAAGACGCTCGACGCCGTCGAATCGCCGCGCAACAACAACTGGTTCTTCCTCGTGCTGGCCGCGCGGCGCGGGCTGACGTTCCTCGAACAGCAGCCCGAAGTCGACGCGCAGCGTCTGGGCGTGACGGGCCATTCGATGGGCGGCAAGCTGACCACTGACGTCGCCGGTATCGACGCGCGCCTCAAGGCAGCCGTTCCCTCGTGCGGCGGTTGCGGTTCGGCGCCGGGGAAGATTTCAGGTATGCCGGGCTCGGGTATGCGAAATGACGAATCCGCGCTCCACCTCAAGACGATCGACGACTGCGCTTACATCCCGCGCATCCGTTGCCCGATCCTTTATCTCTCGCCGACCAACGACTTCGCCGGACCGCTGGACAATATGGCCGAGAACTGGAAGCAGATCGGCAGCAAAGACGTTCACTACGCTATCTCACCGCACTTCAACCACCGGCACGTCGCCGAGTTCAGCGTCAGTCAGTACCTCTTGTTGGAGCAGTACCTGAAAAACGGCGCAGCCTTGCCCGGCACGCCGGTGCTCGAAGTGAAACTGGACACGGCCGACGGCGTGCCTGTGGCGACGCTGAAGCCAGAGCGAGTGGGCGAAGTCACCCGCGCTGATATCTACTATTCGGTCGACCCGCACGTACTGACTCGCTTCTGGCGGGATGCTCAGGCCAAGCGCGAAGGCGACGCGTGGGTCGCGCGCTGTCCGGTCATGAGCGCGGACCAACCGCTATACGTGATAGCCAGCGTCTATTACCCGCTCAAGCAGACCTTCAAGCGCTACCAGTGGCTTGGCTTTGATCACATCAAAGAGTTCGCGATCAGTTCGACGATGATCGCACAACTCCCGACCGACCTCAAGAAGGCCGGCGTCAAGGCGACGGACTCGGTCGAGGCGATGATCGACGACTTTTCGCGGGAGTGGCACGACTGGACTCGCCTCGAGTGGGGGAATCCGCACGTCTGGGATGCTGCGACGCGGAAGATCAAAGACCCGAAGTGGCGCGGACCTGACGGCGCGCAGTTGGCAATCGATGTCAAAGCTCCGAAGGACTGTACCCTGGTGGTCCGCGTCCGCCAGAACGATTGGGGTGCTTACCCGAACAAGCCGGGCGGCGAGTATGCGGCTGCGCTGCCCGTCAAGGTTTCGCCTGACTGGCAGACACTGACGTGCAGCCTGCAGGACTTCCGGCCGGTGAATGACGGGACGAAAGGGCCACTCGTAAACTGGTCTTACGTGACCGAGTTGTCTCTGCGCGGTTCGGCCGAAGTGCTCAAAGACGGGGAAAAGACCAAGTTGGGCGGGCAGGCCTGGAACGAGCCGCGGCAGTTCAGGAACTTCCGCTGGGTCGGCGGGCAACAGCCCGGAACGACCGTCCACTCCGGCAATGGTGCGCTAACGCAGGAACAGCTCGACGGGCAGATCCAGAAGGCGATCAAGGAATCGACGGACCAGGAGAAGCGGGAGCGGGATGGGAAGTAGCGAGCGTTCGCAGCCAGAAGACTGGTGAGCAAGGATGGGATTCAATGAGGTTTTGGATGAAAGACCCACGGTATCGGTGGTGGCTGCCGGTCTTCTGCATCCTGACCGGTGTCAGTGCGGCTGAGGAGCCTGATGCGAGGACAACCCGAATGCTGACGCCGCCGGAAGTCTGGAGCACCTACGATCCCGATGCAGGCGAATTCAACGAAGAGGTCCTGAAGCGCTGGAGCGAAAAGGGAGCAGACTACAAGGAAGTCTATTTCTCCGCGCACATCAACGGGCAGACTGTGCGCGTGTACGGGATCTACGCGGTACCAACGGGCGCAAAGATGGCTCCCGCCGTGATGCACCTGCATGGCGGCGGACAGACGGTGAACAAACAGTGGCTGGAGGCGTGGACGGCGCGCGGCTACGCGGCGCTGAGCTGCAACTACCACGGCGTCTGGGAGAACCGCGAACGCTTCACGCTCTATCCCGAGGCGCTCAAGCAGGGCAATCACAAACAGAACGCAGGCAAGGAAATGGCCACCGTGCCAACGGTACGCGAATCGTCCTGGTACATCTGGTCGGCCGTCGCGCGCCGCGCTCTCTCGTACCTGCGGCAGCAGCCGGTGGTGGATCGCGAGCGCATCGGGGCCTTCGGCGTTTCGATGGGCGGCACGACGATCTGGTCCTTCGCGCAGGATCCCCGACTGAAAGCCGTCTGCGCCATCTACGGTTGCGGATGGAACCGTTACTTCCGGCAGATCCCGCGCTACGCGCCACCGGAGAAGCCGCCCGAAATGACCGAAGAGGATCGCGTCTGGCTGGCCGGCATGGCGCCAGAGGCGTATCCTCCCTTTATCAAGTGCCCGGTCCTCTTCCTCTGCGGCAGCAACGACAACCACGGCAACATGGACCGCGCCTACGAGACGCTGGCGCGGTTGCCGGAAGACATCGAGCGCCGTCAGGCCTTCACGCCGCGCTTCTGTCACCACATCGGCGCGGACTTCGACCAGGACCTGATCCTCTGGATGGACACGTGGCTGAGGGGCGGCCCGGCCTGGCCGAAGAGTCCCGTGGCGAAAGTGACGCTGGGGCCCGATGGCGTGCCGGTGGTGACGATCGCAGCCGACAAACCGGATGACGTCGAGCGTATCGCAATCTACTATGCCGTCGAGAACCCGCGCACCGTCAGCCGCAACTGGCGTAACGCCGCCGCGGTACGTTCAGGCGATGCATGGCAGGGCGCGTTACCCATACTGGACGCAAAGGCGTATCTCTTCGCCTTCGCGAACGTGCGCTACAAGAACGGCATTCATCTTTCCAGCAACGAGGAGGCGGTGATTCCGTCCACGCTGGGCGCGGCCAAGGCAACCGACGCGATTTCGAGTGTGCTTTACGATGGCTCGGACGGGACCGGCATGTGGGCCACCGGTTCGCCGTGCACCGATCCGGTCCCGCCGGGGCAGATCCCCGTGCCAATCCGGCCGGCGACCGGTCCGGATGGCAAAGCCGGTTTCACCGTCAACCCGCACTCAACGCCGATGACGTACCAGCTGGGCGATCCGAAGTGGCGCGCGCCGGAAGGCACGGCGTTGCAGCTCAAGATTGCAACGACAACCGGCGAAACGTTCAAGGTGAGCGTTCACGAGAACTATTTCTGGCTGGGGCAGAAGATCTACGAGGCTGCCGTGACGCTCCACGGCAGACCGGGCTGGCAGACGGTCACGCTTAAGCCGTCGGACTTCAAGGAGAAAACGAAGGGCACTGCGCTTGCAGGCTTCACGCGTTGCGATGCGCTGCAACTTTCCGGGCCTTGGAAGGCCAAGGATATCGTCTTAACCGACTTCCGGTGGGTCACGAAATGAACGCGGCGCACGATCGAAGGCAGGAGATACCAATGGCCATGACCGCTTTGCATCGAATTCCGATCCTGTGGTGCTCCTGTGTCGTCGTCTTGACGGGGTTCGTGGCCCAGGCAGAGGAGGAGGTCCCGTCTCTCGTGCAAAACGTCTTCTGGGAATGGGATGCTGTTCCCAAGAACGACCCGGATTACATCTTCGATAATCATGAGACCGTGGTAGGGGAGGATCAACAGATCGCGAAAATCGGTGTTTTCGTTCGCGCGTGTGATTGGGTGACAATCAAACGTGTTGATTATGCGATCGAGTATCCGAAGGAATTGCTGGAGTTCATAAGAGTGGAACGGCATTGGGTCGGAATTCACAACAAGCAATTTGGACGCATCGACGACGTGGATCAGACGCAACCGGGCGTGGTCCGGTTTAGCTGGATATTGGGCGAACAGACCCAGCGAGTCCACATCAACGACAATGCGGTCGCGCAGCTCTTCTTCAGAATCCTGAAACGCGGCGAGGCTGTGATCCGGTTGCACCATACGGAGAACGAGAAGTGGAAACAATGGTCGCCGGGAAACGAGATGCTCGTCGGGAAAGGCGATCCGAAGAGTCACAACTGGGTCTACCTGGCGGATGGCAAAGACGGTCCTATCCAATGGGACGAAACCATGCACCTGATCCTGCGCGCCACGCCGCCGATCATCATCGCACGGGATGTGGCCGGCACGATCGCGTTTACCTGGCCCAAGATGACGGCGACTCGATCCCTACGCTACACGCTCGACGGCACGGACCCGACCGATAAGTCCGCCCAGTACACAGGTCCGTTCAGTTTCGCTAAGGCAGGCACGATCAAGGTCATGGATGCAGCCGACCCGATCCGGCGGGTCTTCACGAAAGAGTTTGCATCCAGTGGCGTATGCGTGCGCGTAATCAATGCCTCAGATAATGATAAAGAAGCAGCTATCAAAGCAATTGATGGTTCGGCGAGAACGTCGTGGCAAATGAAGGCTGCTACTGGCGAGATCTTCGTTCAGCTTGCCAAACCGCTTGCGTTGACTGGCATAATGTACTGGGCCCCCGAGAAAGAGGGGCGGGCGAAGGATTACGAACTCCTGGCCAGTTCCGATGGTTCACGATGGGAACCGGTGGGGCGAAGCACGTTTGGGAACAAGGCGGGCCCGCAGGTGGTGATGCTGCCCAAGCCGGTACAGGCATCCTATATTGGCCTCAAGGTGGCCTCCACGCATGACGCTAAGCCTTGTGTTATCCCGGAACTGGACGTGCTTTTCGAAAACGAGAGCAAGCCCGAGCCTTCCCGGAGAGAGATAGCCGCTCCCATCAGCAAGCCGGTATCACAACCGAAGGCCAAAGTTATTCCTGCCGATGTGCAGGAGCAGTGGGACGCCAAGCTTCTTGCGCGCGCTGCAGCGGCATTGAAGGAACCCGGCAAGACGGTGCGCTTCCAACTAAAGGCATCCGACGCTACGGCCACGCTGCGCAAAGTGGATAGCAGCGTCCTGCTGCTTGACTTGGACGGGGCTGCGTTGACCTTCCCATTGGAGCGCTTGTCGCTGGCAGACCGGAAGAACCTCGCGCTGGCCGTGGTCGGTGCCGAAGCACCCGCAGATTGCGCACTGGTCGCCTTCTATCTCCTGGCCACTGGCGATACAGAGAAGGCCGAACGCCTGCTTGAAAAGGCAGGCGCCGAAGCCGCCGCGGTGCGAGCCACCTTTCAGAACGGGCAGTAGACATAGGCAACCAGGAGTTCTGTGCGCAAAGGAAACATCATGATCTCCGTTGTCACCTTCCTCCGCTGCCTGCCAGCCCTGGTCCTGTGTGCCGGTGCCATGTCTGCGGCGGAGGAATCCCTTCCGGTCGATGCCAGCCCCATCCGCCCATTCTACGCGTTGCATGCGCGGCAGGAGTTCGGACGCTTCCGCACGGCACCGCAGCACATCGCGTCCCAGAAGATCGCGCTCATCGAGAGCGGTGCGACAGAGTTACTGCGCCGCGCCAGGCTCGTTGGCTCACAGACGGCGCGCTGGGCCGAAGTGCTCCGGTTGTTCGCCGAAGGCTTCTCCAATCATGGGCAACGGAAGAGCGATTACATCTATGACGACTCCTTCACGTTCCGCGTCTATGGAGCGACGGACGACGCCTGGAGTGAGGACAACCTGACGGCGGAGAACGCGCCTGCCGTTTGCCACAAGGTCTCCGCCATGCGGGGCACGAGCATCTCGATGGATGCGCCGCCAGTCGGGCATCTGTCATTCAGCAACATGGCGGGTTATTCGGCGATCGACGTGACCCGCTTTGTTCGGGAACATGCGGATACCGGGGGGTGGAGGGCTTGGGCGGCTGTCCCGCTTGCGCCGGCTTGTCATCCTTGGCACGCCGTTCCTGTTCGAACTTGATCGAGGTCTCGACTGCCTTGGCGAGCATCTTCGCGCCCTCGGCATCGTCGTCAATCAAACAGCGGTACGCCTCGATGGCCGCCGGAAAGAAGAAACCTGAGGGACCCTTCTCATAGGTCTTCGTGCTCTTTCCAGCCACCAGCAGGCTGAAATAGTCCTCGCGGTTCTTTCCGTAACCGCCAATGCGATGAATTTCCACCGTGCGGCCGTGGATATGCCAGTCGCCCTTGGCCCAGTCGGGCTTGGCATAATCAGCGTTTTCATCGTACGTCAGTTTGATGGCGTGCGAATAGCTTAGGATGTTCTTCCACGCCTCTTGCGCGCCACGGTCCTCCTTGATGCGTTTGCGGATGGCCGGCAGGTCTTCCGGCGAAAAGAAGATGCGCGGGTGCACGCCCGGCGCAGGGACGTTGCCGACAGGCCGGACTCCTTCTGCATTGAACACAAATCTCGACGAGCCGAAATCCTTTGGCCGAAACAGCCTCCAGGCCACGGGATCTTTGCCATGATACGACCACACGGTCTTGTCCGCGTAGGGGGAGGCCTTGACCAGGGGATCGACTTCCTGAGCGCCCGGCTGGGGAGTCGTGACCTCCGCAGTTCCGGCAAAGCCACCCAGGCCCGCAAGGAACAGGATGCCGACGAGACAATGCTGACGTCCTCGGCAGGAAGACCAGTTGCGGCTGATGGGCGGGACTACGTGTTCGTGTGTGCTCATGGATTCAATTGCCTTTCTTGACAACCCACCTTGTCTCGCTTCTTGGTGTTACTTCACCGCGGCCGGCGCCTCGGTGATGCTCCAATTCACCCAATCGTAGGTGCGCACGGTCTCGCCAACGGTGATAGTGAGAGTGCTGTTGCTCACCTGCCGCATCCACGGATTCTCTATGGCCGGCCACGCTGCGTAATCAACGGGTTGGCCGTTGACCCTATCGGGTCCGTCAAACACGCATTCAAGGCTGTTGCGTAAACGGTCGGTGTAGCGCCCGGTAGTTTTCTCGTTGCTCAGAAGCTCGATCTTGGACGTCGCCAGAACTGCTTGTCTGAACTTCTCCAACTGCTCCTGCGCCGTCCCGCCAGGGAACTCCGCGGGCGAAGCAGTTTCGACCGCCACGGCCGTCTTCACCGCCATCACGCGAAACTCCGAATCGCCTTCGCGCGGCTTTCCCGCGGGAGCGCGAATACCTGACGCCGGATCCCATTCAAACGGACTCGCGGCGGAAACAGCGACCAACACGCTACCATAGTGCAGGAAGAGGCGCTGTGATGTCTTGCTGTCATTGGCGACTGCACGGTAGCTGCCCGGGATGAAGCCGAGAACGTACGGGTTGCGGAAATCCGTCGGGATCTCAAAGACGAAGAGCAACGCGTCCTTGTACTGCACCTCCTGCTCGTACTTCGTGACGCCATGCGTATGCAGGCCCGAAGGCTTATTCACGTCCGCACCATTGTTGTCATCGGCCGCAGGATTTGTGATCCAAAGATGGCTACCCTTGGTGACGTCAGGCTCTTCCCACATCACGCCGCAGGGGTAACTCTGGCCCATGAACTGTCGCGTATCTGCTTTTGGGGATCGGCTGAACAACACATAGGACTTGTTCACGTAATGGTAGAGCGCCCAGCGGTTGATGTGCGCGCGGCAAACGTACGGCTGCGAACGATCGGTGCCTGCTGGTTGGATCGCGGCGGGAAGTCGGTACTGCGCTGTGGCCGCGCGCAGTGCCCATTGGTCGTGCAGTGTTGCAGGCGGGACGCCGCCAAAATACGCCCACGCCAATGCGGCGATGCCCCACGCCTGCTGCGTCTCCATGTCAGGATACGAACGCGGCGAGAACGTCGCGAGATGCCCGCGGAGATAGGCCGGCACCAACTGGATGATCGCATACTCATAGGCCAGTTGAGCACGCTGGCGAATCTCTGCATCGCGCGCACATTCGGCAAGCGTCAAGAGCGGCAGCACATTCTCCGCGCCATACGGTCTTGAGGCATATTCGCCGGGTCCGAACTGGACAGTCTCCGATATGCTCGAACGGACGTACTTCTCGCCGGTCGGGTCCGATTTGTGGAACCGGCTGCCGTCGTCCTCTTTTCCCTGGAAGAACGGATCGGGTTTGAAGGCATCGTCACCCCAGACCTGCGTTGCGAGGTAGCGCGTAACAGCCGCCATGATCTTGTGGTTGCTGGTGCTGAGCTGTTGGTAAAAGACCGCGCCCGTGTAAATCTTCCTGTAGCGTTCCTTCAGCGCGCCGTCGAGGAAACGCTCGTAGCGGATGTAGCAGTCCATGCCCGGCCAGGCAACGAAGCCGCTGTTGCCGCCATGTATCCACCTGTTCTCCCTATTGCCAGGGACCAACTGATCAAGACCGCGGTGGACGAGGCGGCGGCCCCCGTCAATCTTCCCGAGTTCGAACAGCGCCTCGGCGCGGAAGAAGGCTTGCTTGGCCGACGGCTTGTCAGTGTGGCTTTGGAAATCAGACCAGACCGCATCGAGGAATGCTTGCCGGCGCTGAGCGAAGGTCTCGGCGTCTCCCACAGCGGCCACGCCGCAGACGGCAAGGATGACGATAGCGAATGCCAGTGCTCGCATGCGAATCCTTCCTCACTCGGCCGACACCAGCAGCAGGTGTGCATGCGGGGGAATCGTGACATTCATGTTCGCCGTCGGAACGGGCACCGGTTTCTGTTCAGGCGCGCCCCACTGTTCCGGACGCGGGCGGACGTCCTGATCGGGAATGACGTAGGTGTTCATCCATTCCGGTCTGTAGCGCGCGCCGCTTTGGTACGGCAGCGCCCGGCGTCCGCCCCAGTCGAGCTTGCGCTGGAATGGCAACGGCACGTCTGTCGGGTTGTGGATCAGCACATACCAGCGGCGTTCCTCGCGCACGTCGAACGCGGCCAGCGCGTTGCCGGTCTCAATGCGCCGAGCTGCCGCGGGCGCGGAATTCTCAGGCCGCAGTTCGACGAGGTAGAAGAAACAAGTGCCGCGCGGATAGACGTTTTCAGCGGCCTCATTGCCCGCGGCAGCTTTGGGGTCGAGCAGCATGATTCTGGCAATGCGGCGGCCGTTGTCGCCAAGCGTTTCGATCTTCGGCGCACCATAGTTGTGCTCGACGAAGTGGATGTTGATCCCGCCGAACTGGTATGCATTCTCGCCAAGTGTCTCGACAGGCGGAAGCTCTCTGACCGGGTTGCCCATGAACTTGAGGATGCCATCCACGCCGTAGGCCTTCTGGTCGGCGTTGGCAGCAACCGAGACCAGTCCCACCAGGCGTTCGGTTGTGAACAACCACTGTTCTTCGCCGGCCCAGGCTTCGGCCTTCTCAAACACGAAGTTCCCGGTAAGGGCGGCGACGTCCTTCAGCACGCTGGTGCAGACCTTGCCGGATTCGTGGAAGCGGTAGTGGGTGTCACGCTGCACGTCGTCCTGCGGTTTGCCCGCCTTGTTCCGGATTTCGCTGCCGGCGCCCTGCAGAGCGACAACGTGGAAATCGTTCTTCGGCTTCTTGCCTTGCGACTGGAAGACCGTCATTCCGACATAGGAGTAGATCCCGATGAAATGCTGCTTGCCCAGACCGGTGAGGCTGTTGCCGTTGCCGGCGAAGTGGAAGTTCTTGAGGTGCCCCCGCGGCCCCATAATGTTGCGGTCGTATGTGATGTAGTTGTCCGGGATGGGCAGGACCTGAAGGTCTTCCCGGTAGAACGGCGCCAGAAAGAGGCCGTCGCCCGATCCCCAGAAGCCACCTTTCGAGATGTCCTTTTGCGCCATCGAGTAGTTCTCGCGCGAGCCGCTCACACCGGCAATGAGGAAACAGTTCTCCTCCTGTCCGCGATGCCACAGTTCGCCGAACTGTTTGAAATGCGGCGACATCGAATAATTGTCCGTGCCGCTATGGTCATCGGGGGTGATCGGGAAGTACCACCACTGCCTGATGAGCAACTCTTTCGCCAGTGGACTGCCAGTGAGCGTCCAGATATCGGCCAGACTGGTCGTTGCCAACCCGTGATAGAAGAGAATGGGCAAGCAGCTCTCGATGTACTCAAAACCACCGTCTGGCAGCAACTGGCGATCCAGCACCTTGAGCGCGCCCTCGGCAGACTTGATGTAATCCGGTTTGTTCAAGATGCGGGCGGCACGGTAGAGGGCATTGCAGTAGAAGGCGTCGAAGTATACGTTGCCGTGGCCATTTGGGCTCAGGAAGTCGCGGGCGCGGCTCTGTGCAAGCGTGTCGGCACTGCGGCCGATGGCGGCTTCCCACTTGCGCCTCTTGCTCGGTGGGATGAGGTCGGGGTGAACCGTGGAAAGCATCAGGTACGCGTTGCCGGGAACCGGAGAGAGGAACTGATCTCCCAGGTTCTTTCCTTCCGACCACATATTGAAGACGTCGTCCAGCTTGGGCAGCAAAGCCGCGAGTAATGTCGGCTCGCCAGCGCGGGGGCTTTGTGGATGGCAAAGGACGCGCGCCAGGACCGTCATATTGCCTTTCTCCAGAGCGCTGTCTATGTAGTTCGAGCAATGCTTTACGAAGGGGTTCGATTCAGCCTTGGGGAACGGGGGAAAAACGTCTGGCGGCACGGCGCGGCGCAGGCCGATCTCCTGCGTCTTCATCTTCTCGGCATCCGCACGGAGCGCCACGGCTTCGTCCTTGCGTCCCGCTTTCTCGCACAGACTGGCGTTGTCGCTGCACCACTGGAGCAGCGCTTCCTTGAGCCGGACAGCGGCCAACTTGTCAGTGGACGCCCTGTATCTCGGCGGGAGTTGCTCGGGTTTTAGCAAGCCGGGCCACTCCATTTCGGGGCCGCCGATTCGCACCGGCCGTCCCGCCGCAGCCTGAGACGGCGGAATTGGAGTCACAGTGTTCCCGATCGGCCCGGGAGGCGTCGCGTCAGCGGCCGGCGTTTCCTTGCCCGGCGCAGAGGTTATGGCTCCATCCGCGGACGGCGCCGCCACTGCCGGCTTGGGGGCGCCCGCACTGCGCTGCGCCTGTATCAGCGCCATGCGTTCCGCGATCGCCCGCGAAAGTGAGGCATCCAGTTGCGCGGTCAGCGATAGCGCTTCGTCGGCCTTGCCCAGCAGTCCCCACGCCAGGCAGTAGTCGGCCAGTGTCAGAGCGCGCCTGGCATCGTTCTGGACGCAGTGCTTTGCAATGCCCGCGATCTCGTCCGCGGACAGCTTCTCCCAGTCCTGCTTGACGACGTTGCCTTGCAGCTTCACGCTCAGCGCCTTCTCATCGGCGCCGGCAAGCTGCACCTTCTCCGGCTCGCGAAAGACCTTCACCCAGACTTCAATTGTCTTGCCGGACTTCGCGGCGTCGGCCACAAGTGCCTTGACGGCAGCCAACGCCGCCGTTTTGTCCGGAAGAGACGGCTCCGCTGCAAGCAGCGACATCTGCCCGCCTGCTCCGGCCAGCAGGGCAATCTGCCAGATTACTCCCGTGCAGGGCCGCGTGCCGTGCAGCATCAATGGCCTCCGACCCGATCGCCTTTGTGTGCGACGAGACGCGGCTCTACCAGAACGCGGCGTGCCGGTTCATGCGGGTTCGCCAGGTGCCACACCAGCAGTTCTGTTGCCGCTTTTCCAATCTCTTCGCCACGGATGTCAATGCTTGAACCCTGAGGATCGAGTGCGGCAGCGCGGGCCAAGTCGTTATCGCACGCCACCACCAGCACGTCCCGGCCAGTTCGAAGAGTGAGGCGCTCAAGCAGATGATAGAGCGCATCAACCTGCTCGTCGCCAATCGGCACAAACAGGCCCACAGGTTTCCGCGCCGATCTAAGCCCTTGTGCCAGGCGTGCCAATCCGCCGCGGCCGGCGTGGACGGTGGTATCCACGGCGCTGGCCGAGGCGACCTTGCAGAAGGCAGACGCACGCGCGCGCGCTGCAGGATGCTGCGGCAACGGATTCCAGACAGCCACCGCTCTGCAGCCGACCTCCAGGAAATGTGTTAATGCCAGGCGAGCGACAGCGTCGTTGTCCACGTGGACAAGGTCGCCTTTCGCTGGGGGCGCGGGCGGCTCCAACACCCAGACGCGAGGCAGATCGGGAAGCTGCCGCTCCAGTCGCGACAACGACGCACCCAGGCCAACCATGCGTACGATCAGGCCGTCCACGCATGGAGGCTCGAGGCACGCGGGCAGTTGCCGGTTCGCGCTCAAACCGGCCAGCATCAGACTCAAGCGTTGCGCGCGCAGGGAGGACTCTATGCCTTCCAGAATCCGTCCCATCAGCACGGTGCGCAGTGCTTCCTGGTGGACATCCGGGACTAGGAACGCGATCGTGTTCGTGCGTTGTGTCTTCCACGCGGCAGGACGGCCGCGCAGAGTCACGCGACGATAGCCGAGGCGCGCGGCGACGCTCCTGACCATTGCCGCCGTCTCGTCGGCAATGTCCGGGTTGCTGTTGAAGACACGCGACACCGTGGATGCCGACACGCCGGCCGTCCTCGCGACTTCCTCAACAGTCACGTCCTGGGTTCCTGCCATGCCTCTGGGCCCTCGGCCAGCAACAGTCTCTGGCATGGCGTACACCGTGTCACGCCTATCGCAGCCGAATTTTGCTGCAAAAACGCGCACTGGCCGGTGTAGATCGCAATATGGCAAACGCTGCACACGCAACATCGGAGGAAGTTATGCGCAAGAAACACCACACTGCGGGGCATCCTTTGCTGTTCGCGCTCACCTCGGCCATCGCAGTCTCCATGTTCGGCTCAGAGCCGACGCCGCTGACCGCGCCGCCACAGGACAAAGGCTTGCCGTACACGCGCACGGCGGCGAAGCTCGCACTAGAACGCATCAAGAACTGCACCGCGGTGTTCGCGGGCAGCCGCTATGCGTACGTCAACGGCGCGTCGAGGAAGCTGGAGCGCGAGGCATTTCGCCGCGACGGCAAGGTGATCGCGCCCGGCGTGTTTGAGGGTGAAGCGGCGGGACAAAAGCTCTTCTCCGACCCGCGTGGACTGGTGATCATCGGTGAGTTTGAGCCACCGGCAGACCGCGCGGCGCTCGACGCGCTGATCACGTTGTTCGACACACCCGAGAAACTCGCCGATCCCGACATCGCAACGCAGTACATTCCCTCGCTGAAACGGCAGGGAAAGTGGACCGACCACGTCAAGGTGGCGCCGGAGCAACTGGCGCTGCTCAATGGGCCGGAGACACAATGGCCGCTGACGCCCAAGTCTGCGTACGACCTCACCGGGTTCAACGAAAAACTTCTCGGCTCGAAGGTGCCCGCCCCGGGTGTGTATCCGCGGCTGCTCTTCAGCCCCGAAGACGTGTCGATGCTCGCGGCCCGCATCAAGGAGAACAAGTTCGGCCAGATGGCGCTGATCGAGATGGAATACCTGTTCAAGAAGTCGTGGTGGGACGCGGCATCCAGTGACGGGCAGGTGTTCCAGAAACTTTCGAGTGGCGATCTGACGGGGCTTGAGTGGGCCGAGTCGCCGCCCGGCACGCCACCGAGCGGTATCCCGCACCAGTTCAAGGGTCAGAAACCGGGCATCTTCAGTTCGCACATCGCGTACGTTCCCGAATGTCTGACCACGATGGCCTTCTACTGCCTGATGTCCGGTGACGAGGCGCACGGGCGCCAAGCGGCAGCGGCGCTCGCGAATTACTACAAGCTGCGCGAGCCGTTGGTGGACGAGTGGAATGCGATCAGCGATTCGGAATTTGGCAGTTCGTACACGCGTCCCGACGGGACGGTCGTCGCGTTGAACGGCGGCGGCGGCGCGACGCATTGGCGCGGCATGCACGGCATCGTCG
Source organism: Planctomycetota bacterium (assembly GCA_026692735.1). GTDB lineage: Bacteria > Planctomycetota > SZUA-567 > H5-PLA8 > H5-PLA8 > JAPLOD01. The sequence goes on from JAPLOD010000144.1 coordinate 20,900, forward strand.
CGCACATGAACCTGGGCCTGGCGCTCGATTTCGCCGGCAAGTGGATGACTGCGGAGGAGAAGGAGACCATGCGCCGCGTGATCGCGAAGGCGACTTCGGGCAAACGCGCGTACGGCCAGGACGGCCCGGCGCGGTTCCGCGACGTCAACTGGGTCGGCTGGGACACGCCGCACTTGCTGGCTCTCGCGGCCATCGAGGGCTTGGAAGGTTTCGACCGTGAAGCCTACGAATCGAACTGCGAAACGGTACGGTCGTTCTGCGAATGGGGCGTTGACGATGCCGGCGTGGTCTACGAGAGCAACGGAAAGACCCCAGGCAGCCTCCAATTCCTGACGCTTTCGATAGTCACCATGGCGCGGCGCGGCGAAAACCTGTTCGGCCATTCGCATTGGCGCAAGTTCCTTACCGGCCAGGTGCAGATGACATCGCCAACCGGCCGCGTGGTCGTCAATAGCGGCACGCAATACTCGCCGTTCAGCCGGCAGTACCTGTCGTACCAGTTCGCGGATGAGTACAAGGCGTTCTTCCCTGGCGAGCGCACGGCCGACTATCTGCTCGGCCGCGCGAGCGATCCCGACCTAAGTGGCGACGAAGGCATGCGGCACTGGGTTCTGCGCGATTTCTCGCCGGACGCATACCGCGAAAAAGTCGCGAAACTGCAGCGGTTGCGCCTGCCCAGTCCGACGTATCCTGGTTTCGTCCACGGAGTGCTCTACGACACCGATGTGCAACCGACGACGCGCGCCGAGTTGCACCTACCCCTGGACTTCAACGCGCCGACGCACGGGGTGTTCTCCAGCTACAGCGACGCCACACCCGACGCGACGTGGCTCTGCATGATTGTGCGGCCCAATCATTACCTCGGCGCAGGACACCATCATTCGGACGCGGGCATGATCCATTTCTCGGCGCTGGGCGTGGATTGGATTACCGAGTCGCCGTTCTCGCAGAACTATGACGGCAAGTATCACAACCAAGTCCTGGTAGATGGCCACTCCGAACCGGAGAACATGCCTGGCTTCGCGAATGGCTATCAGGCCGCCGCGAAGTACCTCGGCGCCAAGACCACCGATGACGGTGGCTTCGCCACCGCGGACCTGACAGACTCCTATAGCTATCGCTGGCTCACGCAACCGGCGCAGAACTGGCCCGATGACATCAAGGCAATGGGCTGGGAGATGGATACTTCCGAGTACATCCAAAGGATGTTTGCCGGCACGGCGCGCTCCAAGATGCGGCCGTGGTGGTCGAGCTACACCTACTGCAACTACATCCCAACGTGCCGCGCGCCGTTCAATCCGATGCAATACGTTTTTCGCAGTGCCGGCATCGTGCGCGGCAAGCATTCCTACGGTCTGGTCGTGGACGACCTGAAGAAGGACGCCCAGCCGCACCTTTACCAATGGGCCGCGATGCTCAATGGGGGCGTATGGAAAGCCGACGTTCCTGGCCTTGTCGCGAGCCAGATCGTCCTGGCGTTTCGCGAGCCTGATCCGAAAGCAAGAGAACACCCCGCCAAACCCAGGCCCGCAATCGTGCCGCAACCGGGCCAGCCGCTGCTGCTCGTCTGCTCCATCGGCGGCGGGGAGGCGGAAGTGGAAACCGCTGAAGGTCCCGCCGACCGGAACAACAAGCCGCAGTTCTACGATCGGTTGACGATTGACCTCCGCGCCGCCGAAGCGCACTTCCGTATCGCGCTGGTCCCGTTCCGCATGGGCGAAGAGATCCAAGGCGCGCTTGAATGGCGCGACCAGAAAGACAAAGCTGAATTCACCGTCGGCGCGGACAATCGGACACGCATTTCGATCTCACGCGACGGGAGAGTGTTGATTCGCGGTTTGTAGAGGAACGCAGATGAGAAAAGCACAAGCGGTGTGTGCACTCGCCGTCTTCACTGCTGCCAGGAAACTCGCCGTCGCGTTGGCGGTCGCAATCTTGCTCTTGGCCGCGTCCGGCACGATGGCCGCCGAGTGGCAGTGGGCGGTTGATACCGGCGTCAAGAACACCGGCATGGCATTTTTGTGGATTCCGCCTGACTGCGATTACGTGCGCGGCGTCATCATCGGTCAGCAGGTGATCCTCGAAAAGGTGGTCCTCGAAGATCCGCAGATCCGGGCGGCGGCGGCACGAGCGAAACTCGCGATTGTGTTCATCGTGCCTGCGGCCATCGGCTACGACGACTTCGGCCCCGAAGGCAAGGGCGCCGCAACATTTCAGGGCATTCTGAACAATCTCGCTGACTCCAGCGGCTACGCCGAGATTGCCCAGGCGCCATTCCTGACGATTGGCCACAGTGGCGGCGCGATCTTCGCATGGCGTGCTTCCTTCTGGAGAGCGCAGCGCTGCTTCGGCGTGATCGGGTTGCATTCGGCGCCGATCGCTCCACCCGAACACAAGGGACAGCAGAGCGCCGACGGCGTGCCGATTCTGGACATCACGGGTCAGTACGAATCCATCGGCAACACGAAGCAGGGCGTCGAGCACCACATTCGCTGGGTACGCGGCGATTTGCTGGCATTCCGCGGGCGCTGGGAGAAGGCGCTCGTCAGCGAACTGGTCCAGCCGGGTTGCACGCACTTCAACTGGGACGAGCGCCTGGCCCGTTACGTGGCGATGTTCATCGAGAAAGCCGCGGCGGCCCGCATCCTGCAGGATCGTCCGGCTGCCGGCCAGGAACCGGCACTCAAGGACATCCCGATCGAGTCCGGCTGGCTGACCGACTGTACGCTGCTGAGTCAACCTCGCTACCCGGCGGCACGCTACCGTGACTACACGGGTGACCCATCGCTTGCCTTCTGGCACCTGGACGAGGAGCTTGCTCGTGAAAACGAGGCGTACATGCACAGCCAACAAGGCAAAGAACTGCAGATGCTCACCTTCGTCGAAAATGGGACTCCTCTGCCGCCGGCCTGGATTCAACAAATGCCGCTACGGCCGCTGCCCGATGGCGATGGCATGACGGTGAAGGTCGCGGCGACGTTTGCCGGAAAGGCGCCGCCGGAGTATTTCGGCGCTCCGAGTCCGCTGGGCCACGCAGATGGGCCGATCCAGTTCCGTCTCTTCGGTGGCTGGAGCGGCGGAGGCGAACAAGTCGGACCGGACACGTTCCGAATCAAGTTTGATCGCTTCAGCATCGTCAAGGGTGCTGGCGACCTGATGATCATGGCTTGGCATTCAGGCGACAACCGCTTCGCCTATGCCGAGCAGCCGGCCGCGATCAAGTTCCCGTCGAAGAACACCGCCGGCAAGCCGCAGAGAGTTTCCTTCGACCCAATCCCTGATCAAACAGCGGCGACACCATCGCTCCGGCTGCATGCCACATCCGATTCCGGTCTGCCCGTGGAATTCTGCGTCATCGCCGGCCCGGCGGAGATCGCGGGCGACATTCTGAAGCTCACGCTGATTCCGCCGCGGGCGAGATGGCCGGTGACGGTGCGCGTGGCGGCTTATCAGTGGGGACGTTCAATCGGGCCGCTGATCCAATCGGCAACTCCCGTGGAACAAACATTCCACCTCCGCAATGCAGAAGGAGTGCGCAACGATACGCCGGGCACAGCGCGTGCCGTGACGCTGCGCGAGCTGATGCAGGACCAGCCCGCGCCCAAGGAACTGATCTACAAAACAGCCGGCGGAACCAAACTGAAGCTGTTCATGTTTGCGCCCGCTGACTGCAAACCCGGCGACAAACGCTCGGCGGTTGTGTGTATTCATGGCGGCGGGTGGCGCGCCGGCGACGCGCGGTCCTTTTTCCCGCACGCCCGGTACTTCGCCGCGCGTGGAGCGGTCGGGTTCAGCCTCGACTACAGGCTGTTGAAACCTGACGGCCCGACGGTGGCCGACTGCTTCAGCGACTGCAAATCGGCGTTGCGCTACATTCGCAGCCACGCCGCCGAACTTGGCGTGTGCCCCACAGAAATCGCGGTTCTCGGCGACTCCGCCGGCGGCCATCTGGCGTCGGCGCTTGGGACCATTACGGAATTCGACGATCCCGCGGATGACCGCACAATCAGCGCCGTGCCCGACGCGATGATACCGTGTAATCCGATTGTAGATATGACGGAAGGTGGTTGGATCAAGTTCGCCATTGGCGGCGAGGCGCTGGACAAGAATCCGCCACCCGAAGCCCTGCAGCCCGCCGCACCGCAGCTTCAACTCGCCCGGCAACTCTCGCCGCTGTTCCAGGTCCGCCCCGGCCAGCCGCCGACGCTGCTGATGCATGGATTGAACGACACCGTCGTCTCGCCGAAACAAGCGCGCGCCTTTGCTGCGGCGATGAAGAAGGCGGGTAATCGCTGCGACTTGCAGTTGATCGAAGGCGCGCGGCACGCCTTCATCGTGACCGGCTACACAGCGCCCGAGTCGGTGGTGGTGAGCGCCATCCGCCAGGCCGACCAATTCTTAATTTCGCTGGGCTGGTTGTCGGGACAGCCGACATTGGCCGTCTCGTCGCCGCCCGCGTGGCCGGACAAAATGAAGAATGATTGATGAGGAGGAAATGGGAGCCGCACCAGTTCATAGGGCAATGGATTCCAAATTCATTTCTTCGAGGTCGGCGATGAACTGATCGCGCGCAGCCTGGCTAACGGCGAAAAGCCTTTGGCGCTACTTCCTGGACGAGGACGACTAGCGGCGGCGCCTTGACGGCCCCCTTTACCCGCACCGCCCGGCGTGCTACGCTTTCGCCGGTCTCCAACGGGCGATGAGCATGGGCGAGGCCGCTACCATGGCCCCACGAGCAGGACTTCCTGCGCATCATTGGGATCAACTGGCGGCGTAAGTTAACTCAGAGAAATCTCGTCAGACAACGCGCTGGTTGCATAGCAAAGGCCGTTGGGGGCATCAATTCATGCGGGGGCAGTTCTCATCCATGTCCGGCCATGTCCCGCCGTGGGTGCATGCCGTGGTCCACAAAATGGTCCACATGGAACCTGCGGGTTCGCTACGGAGCGATCCGCACTTTCTGCTGAGAATCCCTTTTGACGAAGCGGACGCAATTCGTGGCCGCTTAAGCTGCCATCGCCCGGCATGCAGCCGCGTACACTTCTGGCCCCCGAGGACTTACTGAACATCTGCGACCGCGAAGTCCAGCTCCGCGGGCACGACGGCAGGGGAAGTGATCGTCGGGTTTGCCCATTGACAAGCCATGCCATTCCAGTCAAAAGAACACAAACGACGTTCTTGCGAGGGACACCGTCGCAGGCCGGCAGTAAGAAGGGAAATCCCGGGTGAGGTGAATGCCATGCCGCGCAGCATCAGCAGACGTCAGTGCATCCAAGCTGGGATAACCGGGGCGTTGGCGGTGTCGTTCGGCAGATGCCTCAGTGCAGCACCCGCCGGTGGCAAGCCCAACGTGTTGATCATCACGACGGACCAGCAGCGTGTGGACGCCATGAGCCTGGCTGGCAATGCCTAGGCCAAGACGCCCGCGATGGATTCGATCGCCGCTAACGGCGTGTCCTTCACGCAATCATATTGCCCATACCCGCTGTGCAGTCCATCGCGAGGGGCCCTGCATACCAGCCGCGCGCCGCACGAGTTGCTGGTGGACCACAACGACATGCCGATCGAGAAGTCCATCCCGATCTCCGGTCAAGTGTTCGCCGAAGCGGGTTACGACACGGCTTACGCCGGCAAGTGGCACCTGCCCGAGACATACCCGACCGATGGCATTCGCGGCTTCGAGGTACTGAACAAGGTATCGCGGAAAGGCAAACTCGCGCATGACGTGGACGAGTCCACGATGGAAGCAGCCATCGAGTTTCTCAAACGCAAACGGAGCAAGCCATTCCTGCTGGTGGTGTCGTTCATCAATCCGCACGACATTTGCCTGCTTGCCGGCGAGACCAGCCCCTTGATGGGCGAGGTGTGGAAGCGTTACGAACCCAAGGCGGTGGCCGACCTGCCGCCTCTGCCGGCGAACTTCGCCCTGACCGCCAACGCACAAGGCGCAGTGAATACGCAGCTTCGCCACCAGGATTGGGACGAGACGCATTGGCGTCGATATCGGTACGCCTACTCCCGACTGTTGGAGGACGTGGACCGCCAGGTCGGGCAGGTTCTCGACGCCCTGCGAAAGTCCGGCCAAGAGGACGACACACTCGTGATCTTCACGAGCGACCATGGGGAGGGTCTGGGCGGCCACCACTGGACTGGGAAGATGAATTTCTACGACGACGAGGCGGCCGTCCCGCTGATCGTGAGCTGGAAGGGCGTCACGCCGGCGGGGCGGATTGACAAGGACCACCTCGTGAGCGCCCTGGACGTGCTGCCGACGATCTGCGACTACGCGGGCGTGAAGACGCCGGCTATCGTGCGGGGCGAGAGTCTCCGCGGCGTGATCGAGAAACCGCAGTCGCCGGGGCATGAGTTTGTTGTCTCGGAGATGGCTGGAGGCCAGGGCGGAGGCGGCGCCGGACCAGGCCGAAGTTTCATGGTTCGCACGAAGAAGCACAAATACGTCACATACCACGGGCCCCAAAGGGCGGAAATGTTCTTCGATATGGACAGCGACCCGGGGGGGATGAAGAACATCGGCGGCGAGGAAGCCGTCGCCGCCAGCGTGGAGGCGCACCGCAAGATGCTGGCCGACTGGAACGAGCTGACGGCCTTGGGTAAGCATCCGGTTCAACCGAATCCCAAAGCTGAGCGACCGGCCAAGCGAAAACAAGCCAAGAACGGTTGACGTGGTCGGAGCCGCGGCATGAAGGAGGAGGAATGAAGGGTAGGCGATGGCGCACGTGCCTTGTTGTTCTTCTTCTTTCTCTTGGAGTCTCTTGCCTTGCTGCGGCCGGCGAATCGCCGCCCCTGCGGCAAGCGTGGGTCCACTGGGCGACTTAGCGTCCTAGCCCGGCGTGGCCAGCGTCCGGGACAAGGCGCCGGCGTCCCGCTACGCCAAGTGCCGCCTCGCCGGCCTCATCTGTATCCTGTCCCTCAGCGCCACCGACAGCGAGAGCGAGCAGCCCGGCGGCGACGGCGAACGACGAAGCTATATGGCCGTCGAATGGCGATCATTGTCTGCGGGCGACTGATCAGCGCGGCCCCGCTTCCCCCGCCACAATCCCGCCCACCAGCTCGTCCGGCAGCGGGGCCCCGCGGCGCTCCCGGGCGTACTCTCCGGCGCCGGCCCTGGCGGTCGCGAGGATGCCCTTGTAGGCGGCGTTCAGCTCCTTCTGCGGCTTGAGCCACCGCTGGTACTCGGCAGGTGTGATTTCCCCGACCCGCAGCCGCCTCCGCATGGCGGTCCGCGCCTGGCGGAGGGACCGGTCGTCGAGGTGCTGCGTCGCCGCCAGCCTCTCCGCCAGCCGCCGGCGGTACTCGGCCCTGAGCTCGTCGGCGTGCTCGTGGGCCCACTTGCAGGCGAGGTACAGCTCCCCGGGGGGCCACCCCGGGCGGTGTACCTTTTCGGGTCGCATGGAACCAGAAGCGAGACGTGGGGGGTAGGGCGCCGGGCGCCCCCTGACGCCAAATCGCCCGCATAGAACGCATGGTTGCTGGCCGCCGGCCGGACGAGCCAGCAACGACGGGGCCGGAGATCGCCCCGGCCCTTGTCTTCAGTGCCTTACGTACCGGCGTCACTTCGCGTACTGCCGCCTCAGCCTCTGCAGCTCCGCCACGGCCTTGTCTATAGCGCCGACGAGGTAGTTCGCGGCGACCGGGTCGAGGGCCGGGACTGCCGGGGCCGCGGCCATGGGCGGTGAACACAACGCTCATGAACTACTCAGTCTTCATCTGTGAGATCACCATCTCATCGCCAGGACGGCCATTGTAGTAGATGATCTGCAGATTCGGCAGCGCTTCCCCGCGTTTGATCTTGGCGAGGATCCGTGGATCGAAATCCGAACGATACCATCCGCCGGGATAGGGCCCAACAGCCAATGAGGTTGTCTGAATTCCGACATACGTTGTGGTTTCATCTGGCTTCGCAAGGCTGGCATGCACGCCGCACACGCGGGGTTCCCACATGCCTCCCGTCAGGCTTTCCAGCTTGATCTCAATGCGTGTGGCAGTCCGGGGCAGTACCGCGCTTTTCATCTCGATCCCACCCCATGTGCTCGTCAGGGTCAGCTTCAGCCCCCTATCCGTCTTGTTGACACTGCTCCTGTTAACGGACGACCACGACGTCGGATTCATAAGGGCTTCAGGGGTAACCGCGATACTCGCGGCAAGCGGTGGCTCAGGCGGCGTTCTGCCCGATTCATTCGGCATCTGTGCTAGCCACTGAGCCATTGTGCCCATGTCAATGATTTCGACCTTAGCCGGATCCAGCTTTGCCTTGACTTCACAGATGATTCTTGGGGCATCGCCCTCGATGGAGTAGAGCACGAACATCGCAGGCTTCGGGTACCGCTCGTACAGTTGGTTCAGTTCAGCCAGGAACCGGTCCAATGTCAGTTGGGTCTTGGCGTCCCGGTTGTAGGCAGGAGTCCTTGTGATCCAGTAGTGCCCGTAACCCTCCCTGAGAACGGGAACAGTCTTCTTCCCCGACGGCGCCTCGCCTGTGATATGGAAAAGCCTCGCCTCATCACTGCCGCCGTTCGGCTTCGGGAAAATGGCGTTGACGGAAGGAAGCGACGCCATCTTCCTCCAGACGTCCTGGTTGTTGCATCCCCAGGCAAACAGTTCATGCAGGTCCAGAAATCCAGACGAGAGCTGTTCCGTGTACTGCAGAAGCGCGTCTACCTTGTCCGGAGGCATGAGATCCGTATGAACATATCCTGCGCCGGTTGGAGCGTAACAGAACCTGTCGTTGTCCGTCTTCGTTTCGTAATAGTACTCGTAGAGGACCGGGAAGTACCGCACGTAGGCTGGCGCGATGCACCAATTCAAGGGAGCCGTCCCGCGTTCGGGCCTGGTCCACGCCTTCCAGTAGAGATGATAGAACAGCCTAAGCGTGTCGCCCTCGTTAGAAACAAATGCGACATAAACCTTGTTCCCGGGCGATGCAGGGCTCTGAATCTTCTTTTGCCTGAAGGGAAACGTCATGATTGGTTTCAGATTGGCAATGAAGGACCCATTTGCGGCATTCTGGGAATGCCCCATCATGTGTCCGAACGCGCTGTAGATGGCCTCCGAGGTATTCCAGCCGAAGATCAGAGCGGGAGGCTTCAGCGCTTCCATGATCCTTGAGAACAGCTCGAACCCGGCTGCATCTCCGGCCGCGCTGCCGACCGTCGCGGGGAGGCCGGAAAGATTGAAAATGAAGCTCCGCAACTTGAATGGAACGTCCGCTGCGGCCTCCCAATAGAACGAGCCCTTCGGAAGCGCATTGTCATCGAAGGACTGGGCCACGCTGAACGCGGTCTCCTTGTCGCAGAGCGGCATGATGTTCGTAAGGAGCCAGTCATAGGTGGCCTTCCGGTCGTACTTTCCTTGCTTGATGTAGAGCACCACTGGGGCTCTATCAAAGATGGGCTTATAGCTATCGTACACGGCCTTCGCCACAGGAATGCAGAAATTGTGGCTCGCGATATTGAACGCAAGGATCGCATTGTCGGACGGCCGCTCATCGTAAAGGATGATGCCGTTGAAGAGCGGAACAAACGTCCTTAGAAACGACTCCAGAGTCTCCTTTCTTCTGTCCACGAACTCGATGCCGTGTCTCTTGCTGATGAATCCGGACCATGTGTCACAAACATCGTAATGCCGGAGCCAAACGAGAGGCCCGCCCCTGTTCCCCATCCCCTGGATGGCGTATACCATCCAGCGCAGATGGAACTGCCGCTCCTCCAAGGAACCTTCCCTGATTGGTTCAGGGAACCCGGAGTATAGCAGGGCTTGATTTTCTTTGAGGCCGCATTCTGCCGGCGCTATGGCCTTCCGAGCCAGACCATAATCCGCTCTCAAGATTTCGGGATAGCTTTCGGCCGCGCTGCCCGGGGGCAGAACGCCAACGAGGGACGCCAATGCAATCGCCAACGTCAAACGCGGACAAACCATCACGGCGGCCACTCGTTTGAGCCCAGAACGCAAAGCGCTCCCACCAGGGTCTGCCCTGGCTACTCCAATCGGACATCCAGGAATCCCCTGGATGACAAGGCGAAAGCCACGCCAGCAGCTTGGTCGTCCCGCATTCTACGATTTGTCCCGCCGGTTGGCGAGGCGAGACTAGGCTTCAAACAAGTGCGTTGAAAGCACAAGAAAACTCGAAATGCCGAGTCTTCATAGGCGTCTGAATGGTATCTCAAGCCGTTCAGCAGCCGACGAGGAGGGCATTTCGAGTGAAAGCGGAAGATCGCCGGAATCTGC
>JAPLOD010000145.1 GCA_026692735.1 Planctomycetota bacterium
CGCCGCAGGCCGCAGTATTCGCTGGCGCGGTTTCTGGCGATGATCGTTGCGGCTGGCGTTGCCGTCCTGGGTGGGATGCACTGGTGGTATTCGATGAACGCGCGAGCGAAAGCCTGGGCTGAGTACAACGCGGTCCTGGCCCACTACCAGAGTGCATACTATTGGGAGAAGCCCGCCCACGAGGTCACGATCTCAAGACCGTTTTACATCGGAAGACATGAAGTGACGCAGGAGCAGTATCAGCAGGTTAGGGGCGCGAATCCAAGCGAGTTCAAAGGTCCGGATTTACCGGTCGAGCAGGTCTTTCCCCGTGACGCGGAAGAGTTCTCCAAGAAGGTCGCCGTGACCGCGGGCAGCGCAGTAAGGTTGCCAACGGAAGCCGAGTGGGAATTCGCCTGCCGCGCCGGAACAACGACGGCATATTGCATGGGTGACAACCCATCCGACCTCGGCCGTACCGCGTGGTACAAGGCCAACAGCAATGGGCGGTCGCATCCCGTTGGCCAGAAGGAGCCGAACGCCTTCGGTCTCTACGACATGCACGGCAACGTTTGGGAGTGGTGTCAGGACTTCTTCGACATCTACACAGCCGCTGAGGCTCTTGACCCACTATCACTGCCTAAGCCTGAACCTCCGGTATTCAGTGACGAGCGATGGCTCCTGCAAGCCCAGCAGAAGTCCCCCGTCATGCGCGGGGGGTCCTGCAACCAAGCTCTCGAAAGCTGCCGTTCTACGTATCGCCAGGGAGATGGCCCTGCCTTTCAATGCTCCAGCGACATGGACCTAATCGGCTTCCGTGGTGGAAGCGCCGCCGAGGACGCCGTAGGCGGCCCGCGGCGGTATCGCAAACCTCGGGACAAGTCTGATCCAAGGTCGCGGCATTCGGTGCGTAGATCCCCCGCCTTTACCCGCCCCGCCCGGCGTGCTACGCTGGCCGCAACGTCCACGGGAAATGAACATGGGCGAAGGAACACCACAAGAGCCGGTGAGTCCTGCGGCAACGCCGAGGAAGCGCCCATTCTTTCAGTTCCACCTCAGCACGGCGGTGGTGCTGATGTTCGTGGCTGGAGTGCTGCTGTGGGCGAATCTGCAAACGCCGTTGAAGTCGTTCGTAATGCTCGGGCGAGGCAGTCCTCCATTCCAGAACCTGTCGCCTGTAGTGTCGGTTCACCACGGCACGACCACCAATGCGCAAGGCTTTCCCTTTGAGGTCCGGGAATACTACACGGTAGAAACAGAGGACTACAGCCATTGGAAGAAGGGCTACCTCATCCTGGACATCCTCTGCGCCGCACTGGCTCTGCTCCTGGCCGCAGGCGCGTGCAGATTTTCGCAGCGATGTGCGGAGAAGATGGGTTGGTCGCCAAACACCGCCGTCGCTGCTCAATTCGGGGCGGTAGCGATTTTCGCGTTGAATGTCATGTCCGGCAGGCCGGTCGGCCTTGGCAGCCATTTTGGCTGGCCGCTCAGTTGGTCCGGCAGAGATCACGATGCGTGGGCGGCCATCGCGTGGGATGTCGCGGCAGGGCTGTGGTGCATCACTGTTATAGGGGTTATCTGCGAGTGGCTGATCCGCCGCAGGGAGCGCAGTTCGTGACCATGCCGCTCCGGTTCCCGCTGCTGGCCATCGCCTGCAATGCCTCAGTCGAGGACCAAAGTCACCTATCCCGGTGGTAACGGAGGACGTAATGCGCTGATTACCGGTTCCTGTTTTGACGCGGAAGAGAGACTGCTTTATCTTCTCAAAAGGGGATCCATACCTGTTGACAGAGAGTGTCATCCGTGCGTTCACGTGTATCGGGTGAAGTAGCATGGGAAAGCCCACACTGTGCTGCATCTGCCTGTTGCTCGTCAGTGTTGCCTGGATGGTGCGGGCTGAAACGGTCACACTCCCTGCGACCGCCAATGCGGGAGTGTCGTCTATCCGTCGCGGAGGCCCCGAGAAACCGGACCAACGAAACTGGAGCTGGCGTGGCAGAGAGACTCTGGCCCTCCGGCAAAACCAGAATTGGTCCATGTTCGAGAACAAGACCATCCTGCTCAAGTTTGACACGACGCCGATCAAGGGCTGGACGGTCAAGGACGCCGTTGTACATCTGGCCTTGGCCAAAGACGACCTTTTCGGCATTGGTGCCTGCACAGTTCTGAGCGACTGGCGCGAAGGCGCCACCGAGGGCCAGGCTGAGACAGGCGCCCCGTCCTGGAACTGCCGCGCCAACCCGGCGGACGGGCAGAACCCGGACGAGAAGCACTGGTGGGCGTGGCCAGCGAGCGGGTTTTACTCGGTGACCTGGCTGCATCCGGCGCTGC
>JAPLOD010000146.1 GCA_026692735.1 Planctomycetota bacterium
GCCCACAACTGTTCACGCCACATCAATGCCAGCCACCGCTTCGCCTTTGAATCCGTGGCTCATTTCAACGCCGCCGCCTGAAACCCGTTCAGCCCATCTTATATGTCGTGGTGGCAACGGCCGTGTCGAGCGAGAGCTCCCGCCGGTAGTCCTGAGCCTTGTCGTGCCCGGAGGACTCGATCCACAGGTCGCACATGGGCTGGTACTTGGACCACCACTTGTTGACCATGGCCTTACCGAAGAGTGCCTGGGCCTCGCTCCACTTGTCCTCGAAGGTCAAACGGCGGATTTCAGGCAGCGCCTTGGGGCCTTCACAGCGGTAGTGCTCCTCCTTGTCAGGTTCGCCGGTCCATATCGTCTCCTCGTTGAGCTGCAGGCGCTCCCGGGCGGTGCCGCCAAAGACCATGGCGCCGATGCGCCCGTTGCCAAGGGGCAGGGCCTCATTCCAGGTGGCGGCAGGCTGTTCGTACCAGAGGCGAGGTGCGTCGGCCGCCGCGACGGCGCCGAGTGCGGACCACGCAAGAACGAGAGCCGGCACGTAGCGTGTCATGCGGAAGCCTCCATGGGATCCTCATCTACGTTCATCTGTGGCTCCTCCCTATCGGAACGTCGCCTCCACCGCCTCCCGGGCCTCCGCTCCTAGTCCCAGAAGTCGAAGACGAACACATCAACCATGCCCCCGCATGTCCGTACGACCAGTCATCGGCCAGCGCAAAAAGAATATTAGGGCGGGCCAGTTCGGCGCCGTGCGGCGCGGCCAGGGGAAACAGCAGCAGGGCGGTGAGGAGCGTTAGCGTGTGTTTCATGGCTGTCTCAGCTCAGATGCCTAAATGTGGATTCGGCTAACAACTCTGCATTGCCCTGCTGACGATTTCCACCGCCTTCAGCATATCATCCGCTGTGACCATCAGGCTCGTTACCGCGCGGATGCCGTTCGAACCGGTGGCCAACATGCGAACGCCAGCCCGGTCCAGCCTCAGCACCAGTTCCTTCGCGGGCATAGTTGAGACACTGAAGAACACGATGTTGGTCTGCACCGTGGCGGAGTCGAGTTCGATGCCGGACAGCCGGGCCAGTCCATTGGCAAGTGCGCGGGCATTCGCATGGTCTTCTGCCAGGCGGGAACGATGATGCTCCAGTGCGTACAGAGCCCCCGCGGCGAGAATCCCCGCCTGCCGCATCCCGCCGCCGAACATCTTGCGGAATCGCCGCGCCCGCTGGATGAAGTCGCGCGACCCGCAGAGCGCCGAGCCGACGGGCGCACCGAGGCCCTTGGAGAAACACACGCTCACGGAATCGAACTGCGCGGCGTAGTTCCGCTCGTCGATGCCGGTGGCAACGGACGCATTCCACAGCCGGGCACCGTCAAGATGCATGCGCAAGCCCTGTCGGCGGGCGATATCGGCGACCTCGCGAATGCGCTCCATGGGCCAGATAGTGCCGCCGCCGCGATTGTGGGTGTTCTCCAGGCAGACGAGTTTCGTGGGCGGGAAGTGCTGGTCCGGTGGACGGAGGGCGGTCTCCACATCCGTCGCGGTGAAGACACCACGCACACCGGACAGGCAGCGGCAAGACACGCCGGAGAGCGCCGCCGGTCCGCCGGCTTCGTAGTAAGAAATGTGAGCGTTGGCGTCGATGAGGATTTCGTCGCCCGGTTCGGTGTGCGTGCGGACAGCGAGCTGATTGGCCATCGTTCCAGAAGGCGTGAACAGGGCGGATTCTTTGCCCAGCATCCCCGCAACGCGGGCTTCGAGGCGTTGCACGGTGGGATCCTCACCGAACACATCATCGCCCACCTCGGCGTCTGCCATTGCTTCGCGCATGGCAGGCGTTGGCTGAGTAATGGTGTCGCTTCGGAGATCAATAGCGCGGTTATCGTTCATGAATCGTGGCTCCTAGCGTATCGGGCATCAACGACAACGGTGACTCGACCTGGCTTTCCGTCCATCTCTCTTGGCCACCAGTGATCAGATGAGCGCCTGACGATTCTCTACCGCGGCCGGGCGGGATTTCAACACGTTCCGAGGACGGGCCGGCAGCCGGCCGAAACGGACGCGGGCGCCATCACCCGCCAGGAAGACAGCGGCAGCGACGACCGTACCGAGGAGCACAAGCAGACAACAGCACATAGGGACATGACAACGACCCACTTGGCTTCCATATCAAGGCGCTCCCTCTTCCTCGCGCTTCTCATCCTCGATGGATCGTTTCAAGGCTTCTTGGAACTCCTGGCTCTGGCCTTTGATGTAAGCACTGATCGCGCTCTTGGCCGCGGCGGCTTCCGTTCGGTCGGTGCCCTTTTGTAGCAACGTCCGCAACGCGGCCTATTCAGGCATCTCGTCCTTGGGGGTGTCGTCCGGAGGGTGGCCGTCCCTGGGCACTTCCTGCGCCGGCCCCCCTCGCCTTCCTCGCCTGCCTTGTCCTGCCTCTGCCGCGGGTTGTTTGATCAAGCCGTTATTGAAGTCGGGTGCTACGGCGTCGCGACCCTCGACGTAGAGCGTGGCAATCTGGTTCGGCGTGAGCACTGCGGTGTAAACCCGAACCTCATCGAGGAGGGCCCTTGTCGCACGCCCGCTTTTCCAAACATAGCCGTTGAAGAGATACACGCCGCCGACGGAATCCATGACGCCATCCGGGATGTTCGGGGTTCGGTCCGACTTCAGGATCTCCTTGTTATTGACCCATGCACGCATCTTCTGGGTGTCACGATCGAACACGACAGCCAGGTGATACCATTTGAGCGGCTGAATCACCTCATCCGACCGCAGGTCAAAGGAGGTCTCCTCCCTTTGGGAGACATTTCCTGCGAACTTGAAACCCTTGCCGCCAGAAAGATGGCCAATGCCCCAGCCGCTTCTCGATCCTCCTTCTATCATGCCTGCCATACATCCTCCATGGGTGATGATAACGCCATCGTTCTTGAGACTTTCGGCATCGGGGTACAGCACCCACAGCGACACGCTGACACTGCATCGCCCCGGGGGGCTCACATCGGGATAGTGGATATACCCCCTCACGCCCAGCGAGGGGTTGTGAACGGCGTTGCCGACGACTCCCTTGTAGAACTCAAGCGGCAAAGCCCACGATGAACCCTCGATCTTGAACGGTCCCGCGTCGGAAAACTTCCCATTCTCCCATTTGTCCAGGGGGAAGTAGTAAGCAAGACCGGGAACCCGCACATCCACCTTCACGCGCCCGGCCTGGTTTGGTATTCCGGTTGAGTTCACAGCGGTATATGTGAAGCGATCTAGACTTCAAACAAGTGCGTTGAAAGCACAAGAAAACTCGAAATGCCGAGTCTTCATAGGCGTCTGAATGGTATCTCAAGCCGTTCAGCAGCCGACGAGGAGGGCATTTCGAGTGAAAGCGGAAGATCGCCGGAATCT
>JAPLOD010000147.1 GCA_026692735.1 Planctomycetota bacterium
GCGACATCGCCGGCCACGTTGAACGCGCTGGTAAGAATGTAGCCTGCGGGGTCAACGATGACGCCGCTGACGGGCGCGTCCGGGCGCTGGCGCAGGCGCCGCACCAGAGAGGGCTTGCCCGTGCCGGCGTCGCGCGCGCCGGTTTCCGCGCGTTTGACGATGACCTTCACCATGGCGCCGGCGGCGGCACCGGCGGCATGGCGCAGCGCATCGGGGACAGCGCGCGCGGCGCTCGCCGCTTCGTTCGCTTCGTAGCTGACCGGTGTGGCGCCATCCTCCGGATCGCGGCGCAATCCAGCGGGTTGCGCACCATGCGGGTCCAGCAGCGGGAGGTTCCGCAGGGGGGCGAGCGCCTGGCGGATCAGATGGACGGGGATGGCCGTGCCAAGCCAGCGCGATTCGCAGAAACACAGGCTGAGGATCCCCAGCAGGCGCCCGTTGCTGTCCAGCAGCGGCCCGCCATCGGAGCCGGGGTTGACCGCGGCGTCGGTTTCGAGCACCTGGCCGCGGTACCGGCTCTGCTCATCGGCGCTGGCGATTGTGTAGACGCCGGAGAGCGTCCCGACGCTCCACGCCACCTGCCCATCGCGGCTGATCGTGTGAAAGGGATTGCCCGCCGTGTACGCCAGCTCCCCGACAGCGGCTTTTGAGGAATCGGACAGAGCGACATAGGGCAGCGGCTTGCGCGCCTCCCCCGGAGGCTGGTTCACCTGCAACACGCAGCTCTCAGTCCCCTGGTCCAGCGCCAGGACCTTCGCCTCCATCACTTTACCGTCGGGGAAGAAAACCTGCACGGTGCGGGTCGCTTCCGGCACAACGGTGCTCGACGTCAGCACCAGCCCGTCGGGCGAGACCACAACGCCGGTGCCGTAGAAGAACCCCGCGCCCGTCTTGGCCGTGCGGCTTTGGAGCGCCACAACGGCAGGCGCAACCTCGCTGTGGACCTGCTCGTGCCGGGCCTGGATGCGGTTCAGTACGGTCAGTTCCTCGCAGGGGGCCTGGCCTGACGCCAGCGTGAGAAGCGCGCAGACAAAGAGTGACGAGTAACGAGTGAGGGGTGCCCGGTGACGGATGATACGCGCCACCAGCCAAGAGCGAAGAGCCAAGAGCTTGTCACCCACCTGTCGGACGCACCTCCGTGCCGGCGGAGACGCCGGCGCCCCGTAGCCTTAATGCAGGTTCTTCAAGATGTCAACGAGTTCCTTGGGACCGACCTGCTCCAGACGCTTGCCGCGCTTGCCCAATTCCTCGTTGAGCTTGATAGCGGTCTCCTGCATGGCCTCGTGTGTATCCTTGGAACCGCCGACCAGGTGGAAGTTCGGCCCGGTGGTGATCCGCACGTGCCCGTCCTGGTTGTCCAGTCCCAAGCCAAGAAGCAAAGCCTTGCGCCTTGCCGTCTTCTCCGGGCTTTTCGTATCCCGTTGTTTGTCAGAGCTGTAGCCCAACCCACACCGCCTGTTCTTCCGGATCGCTCATGGTTTCTTCACGGGTCCGCCCACGGGCAGGCTTGCTTCTGTCGAGATGACCCACTGGTCCAGCTTCGGCCCGTCTTCCCGTGTGCACAACCAGAGCGTGTGTTTGCCTTTCGTCAACTGGAACCCGCGTGGTCTGCCATCCAGAAACATCTGGTGCCAGGCCCACTTGTAGTTCTTCTCCGAGATCAGCCCGTTCTGATCCTCCATGTTGAAGTACGGGCTGTCGTCCATCTTCACCCAGACTGAGTTTCCGCAATCGTCGAGCCATTTCGCCCGCAAGTTGATGTAATAGGTATCGTCACGCGGCGCCTCAAACTCATAGCTCGCTTTCCCCGGAAGCGCGCCGGCCTTGCCTTTCAACTCTTTTCGTTCTGCCTTGCGCTCATCAATCCACTTGTCAATCCATCCATCGGGACTCTCGAGGTACTTGATGACCGTTCCCTCGCTCTGCTGCTTCTTCAACCAGATGAGCGTGCCATCGGGCAGTTTATCCTCGAGCGTGGTCGGCTCTTCGCATTCCAACACAGTGCGCACCGGGTATACGACGGGCCCAATGCCGCCCGGCGCAGAGTTCCCGGAGTTCGAGTGCACGCCGGTCCTACCGAGCATGACGACGCCGAGAACCAGCACCACGACAATGACGAGGGCGATGACCCCGCGCACAATGTGCCTCCTGATCCATCCCTACATGAAATATACCCGGCAACCGGCGCTCAGGTTTCCGGAAATCCGTGTCAGTGCCTCACTCCCCAACGCGCTACGGGCGGATCTCCGCATGCTCAGCCTTCGCGGGCGCGGGCTTCGCTTCCACACCGCCAGGCGCTGCAAGCCTGCTCTCGGCGGAATCACCCCCCCTTGTGGGCCCCTTGCCCGGAGGTGGCGTGGGCGGGGCAACCGGTCGGCGAGAACACAAGCGCATGATGACGACAGCCACTATCAGGCCCGCGGCAAAGCCCGCTGCATCCCGCTTATACTGGACCAGGATCTGCTCGGCGAGCGGCCCGAGCTTGTACGCCAGGTAGATGGACGTGGGACAGGAGATCAACGCGCCCATCAGGTCCCAGAAGAGGAACGTCCGGAAGCGCACGCCCATGGAGGCTGCCAGGAAGAACGTCGGCATCCGCAAGCCCGCCACGAATCGGGCGCAAAAGACGGTCTTGGCGCCATGCTTGCGGAAAAAAACCTGCGCTCGCGCAATCCTTTTGGGCGTGAGAAGCTTGGCCAGGTAGGGGTGCCGCAGGAAGTCCATGCCGACGCGCCTGCCCAGCACAAATGGCACGCAATCGCCCCCCAGGATGCCGACGAGACCGATGAGGCATAATATGCCGAGGTCGTGGTGGTGGATCTGCATCTTCGCGGCCGCGTAGCCGGCAGCAAGGAACGTGGCTTCTTCAGGAAGCGGGAAACCGACGCCGCAGAGCATGAGAAGAAAGAGTGTACCGCAGAACAATACGGCCAGACCGTGCGCAGACAGGAACTGTGTCATCCACTCCGCCACTACACACCGTCCTTGTTCAGCACCCGGCCCTCGAACGCCACCATACAGGAACAGAGATTCGGCGCAATGGCAGGTTGGTTAGAGCGGCGTGACAGATAGGTGTGCTCACCGCAGCGCGGCGCCGGCGGCACCCGCCACGCTGAGCATGCGCCAGAACCCGAAGGCCACCATGGCCACAAGCAGCAGGATCGTGGCGGCGTGGAAACCCTTGGACCGCGCCGCCCGCTGTTCAAGCCCCGTGTAGCCGGGCCAGACTCGCGGCAGCAACGGACGCAGCGCGAAAAACACCGCCAGCCCATAGAAGAGGAATCCAAAAGGGTTGAAACCCCACGCCGCGCCGACCTGGCCGTGCGAGATCGCGCAGAACGAACGCGTCAGTCCGCAGCCTGGACAAGGCAAGCCGGTCAGCCGCTGGAAATAGCAGAGCGGAAGCTTCGGCAGGCCATCGGGCGCCAAGCAGCAGCTTGCCAGCAACGCCAGACAGGCGATAACACAGAACATGGTGGCGGTCTGCACTGAGGCCGCCCAACTCAAGCACGATCGGACAGGTCGCCATCCCAGCATACGACGTTCTTGTATTCGCAGCCGGCGCTCTTGTCACCCCCCAAAGCGCCCTTTGCTGATACCGATGATGACGAGCACCGTCACAATCGCCCACAGCAGTCCGAACAGGCCGCCGGCGATAATGCCGATCCACGCGTGGACCTGGCCGCGCACGGCGGGGTTCTCCCTGGCGCGCTTGAGGCCCTTGATGCCCAGCACCACGGCCGCGATGCCGATCGGGAAGCAGGGGATGATCGAGAAGACGCCGCAGTAGTAGGCTATCAGCGCCGGCGCGTTCTTGTAGGGGATGATGCCGCCCGTGGCATCGCCTTCCTCTTTAGGCGGCAGGGACTGAGCGGCCGAAAACGCCAGGCCGCAGGACGCGCACGCGCCCGCGTCATCGGGATACGGCTTGCCGCATCTGGGACAGAACATGGGTCGCTCCTCCACTGTACGGCCGTGCTGGGTATTCCAGGGCGTAACACGCATTGCGCAGACCGTAGCACGCAGAGCACCGCGCGCACGCAGTGCGTCATCCGTCTCTCGGCACCCGTCAAGCGCTCAGGCAGCGGGGCTCGGCGGAGCCGCTGTGCCTGCGCCAGCCGGGATTTTCTCCTTCAGCCCGTGGGCCTTGACCAGCACAATGATCAGCAAAACAAGCGACGCTGGACCGGCAATATAGTTAACGCAGGGAATGATACTACACGCCGCGACGATCGGGTACGCCAGCGAAAGCCCTGCGCCGCAGTCGCCCACTTCCGTATTGCCGACGGAGTCGAAGTAGGCCTTGTAGGACTTGGCCAGCTTGGGGTAGACGAAGAACATCCACACGAGGTTGAAGCACGGGATCATCATCAGCCACACCATGTTAGGTTCCATCAGGCGGAACTGCTGTGGAATGCGCTTGTAGCAGTTCGACACCAGCCAGCAGACCAGCGCCTGGATGCCCAGCGCGACAACCAATACAACACATAGAAGCGCCATGTATGCCATCATGAATGCAGCAATATCCGTTTCTCCCCCTTGCATGACATCTCTCCTTTCTCAAGGCCCCAAACAGGGCGGTGGCGTAGCGGGCTATCTCGTCATCGAGGCGCGCTGCACCGCGGCCAGCACAATGACCATGATCCCATGACAGAAGCGCCGACACTATAGCCAGCGCCTTGGGGCTTGTCCACAGAAACCCTCCGAAAAGCTTGCTTGCCAATTGACGCTTGACGAGTGACGCTTGGCGAGCGACAAGCGTCACCAGCAAAGAGTCAACGGCCGCCATGACGCCACTCGAAGCCCGCAACCGCCAGTTCCTGACCGACCTGTTCAGCGGACCGTTCCGCGGGCATGCGGTCATCGTCAGCCCGCCGCGCGAGCCGTGGGGCGAGCTGGGCGACTTCACCATCTCCAAGAGGCCCGTCAGCGAGTGGCTGCCCTATTATGTCCGCGATTACCAGACGCGCGTGCGCTTCTCCGAGGCGCTCGAAGACGACAGCGTTCCCTACGCCGGCGTAAACACCAACACGGGCATCTTCGCCGCGGCATTCGGCTGCCCGATCCACGTCTACCAGGGCCAGGAAACCAACCCCGCCTCGCGCCCCATCGTCCAGAGCGCGGAGCAGGCCGACCGCCTTCCCGAACCGAGCCTCGACTCCCCCACCCTCGCCCGCATCCTGGAACTGGCTCGCCTCCTGCGCCGCGAGCTCGGCCCCGGCGCGCCCATCGGCGTCCCGGACGTCCAGAGCCCCTTCGACATTGCCGCGCTGATCTGGCACAAGGAGGATATGTTCCTGGCCATGCTCGAAGCGCCAAAATCCGTCTTGCGCCTGACCGAGAAATGCTCCAGCCTGCTCAAGCGCTTCCTCAGCGAATTCAGAAAGCAGGCAGGCGAATGCAACCTGTGCCATTGTCCGTATGCCTGGGCACCGGTGGAACTGGGGATATGGCTCTCGGAAGACGAAGTCGGCAGCATCAGCCGCGCCATGTTCACGCGCTTCTGCCTGCCGTTCCTGTCGGACCTCAGCAAGACCTTCGGTGGCCTGTTCATGCACTGCTGCGCCAACGCCGACCACCAGTACAGCGGCTTCCAGAAGATCCCGAACCTGCGCGGCCTGAACCGCGTCTTCCAGCAGCCCGGCCCGCGTCCGGCCATCGAAGCCTTTGCGGGCAAGACGGTGCTGATGCAGGCCTGGATGACCGAAGAGGCGCTCAACGAGATGCTCGATATGGCCAAGCCCAACTCGCGCTTCCTCATAAACCTCGACGCGCCGTCCGTGGACGAAGCCCGTCCGCTCTACGAACGCCTGCGCAAACGCTGCCCGCGGAAATAACCCACCGGTCAGGCACCTTGGGGGCTGTGCGGTGATATATTCCGGTTACTTTCCCGGCGGCAGGAACTCCGCCGGCGGCGGCACGCCTTTGAGCAGGTGCGCAGGCGGTTCTTTTTGCAGGACCTCGATGTAGCTCTCGTCTTTCAGCTTCTCGAACAGCTCCCGCTTCACCTCCATGTCCTCGACGACACTCTCGATCACGAGGTCGCAGTCGGCGAGGCGGTGGACGTCGTCGGTCACGGTGATGCGGCCGATGATCGCTCGGCGCTCTTCGTCGGTGAGTCGCTCCTTGGCGACCTGCTTGGTGAGCCCGGTGTCGATGCTGTGGAGCACGG
>JAPLOD010000148.1 GCA_026692735.1 Planctomycetota bacterium
GCCCTGTGGAGACAAGCACGCAGGTCGAGCAGCGCCTGTTCAACATCGTGAAGACGGTGAAGAGCTCCGTGACGATCCCCATCGCCGTCAAGCTCCTGCCGTTCTACTCGTCGGTCGCCAACGTCGCCACGCGCCTGGATACGCTCGGCGCCAACGGCCTGATCCTCTTCAACCGCGTCTACCAGCCGGAGATTGACGCCGAACTCCTTGAGTTCGCGCCCATGATCCAGCTCACCCACCCCTCCGAACTGCCCCTGCGCCTGCGCTGGCTGGCCATCCTCTCCGGCCGTGTCAAGGCTTCGCTGGCGGCCACGGGCGGCGTGCACACGGCCGTGGATGCGGTCAAGGCCGTGATGGCCGGCGCGCATGCGGTCCAGGTGGTCTCCGCCCTGCTGCAGAAAGGCCCCGCCTTCCTCCGCGAGATGCGCGACGGCATGGTCAAGTGGATGGAAGACCACCACTACGATTCGGTGCAGCAGATGCTGGGCAGCATGAGCCTGCAGCGCTGCCCCGATCCGAGTGCGTTCGAGCGCGGCAACTACGCCCGGATGCTGCAGAGCTGGCGCGGCTGAGTCCCTCTTGCTTCTTGAGCCGCCAGGACGCCTGCCCGTCGAAGCGGTGGTCTCCCAGCGACGTTGCCGCGACAGGCGAGTACGCCGGCGCGTCGTCCACGTACCGAGCCGCAAGCGCCCCGAAGGCCTCATCCGCTGTTGTCATCTGTGGTTCCACTCCGCCTACTTCTGCCCGTCGTTCACCACGAACCACATTGCCCGCATCGCCGTCCCTTTGCTCTGCGCGTTCTTGTCGGCGGAGATCTTCAGCGCCAGCGTGTGCTTGCCCGCCGCCAGAGCGTCCGCAAACATCACGGTCCGCGGATAGTGCAGCCCGGCGCTGAACCCGTGGTACAGATCAACCTTCGCCACAGGCCCGGCGTCAATGCTCGCCTCGGCCATCCCCGCGTCGGGCCCCGCGAGGACGTACGCCCCGATCGCCGAGCCGCTGAACTCGAGCGTCAGCGCCGCACCGGGCTTGGCCGTTTCCAGAATCGGCATCTTGGTGAACCGGTCGCGTTTACCACCCGGCAGTTTCGCCCAGTCGGGCACGTGAATCTGCCAGTCCTCGGTGATCTTCGCCTCCTTCGGATCGAGGAACCTGCCGCCGCCGTAGTTCATCTCGGGTGCACGCCGCCGAACTTCTGCCAGGTCAGTTCCTTCGCGTCAATCTTCGTGGTCACTTCCTTGCACAGGTTGATCGTGGACAACTGGTACAAGGCCGCGACGTCCTCGTGAGCCGCGATCGGGATCGGCGTCTGCCCCTTGCGATACTGGGCCATCATGTCCTCGTTGACGAAGTACACGATCACGATGTCCGACTTCGGATTGTGGGCCCGCAGGCGCCGCACGATGCCCTCCATGCCGCGAATGCATTCGGGCCGCGTGTGGTGCGCGTCCTGGTCGTCGTTGACCGCGAACTCGACGAAGAAGAGGTCCACGGGCCCCTTGTCGAGCACGTCGGTCTTCAGCCGGAACGCGCCGGTCGTCGAACAGGTTGACGCGATGCCCGCATCGGTGAACGCAAACTCCGTCCCCGGGAATCGCTTGCGCAGCATCTCGCAGACCATGGGCCTGTAGCCGTTCATTTCCGTGATGGACCCGCCCATGAATGCGACGTGTCCTTTCTTCGCCGTCTGGAACGCGATCCGCGAATTCCCCAGCGCCCCCCGCTTCGTCACATTCGACTCCCCCGCCCCAGCCCACGCCACGCTGAGCACAACGGCTGCCGCCCCAAGAAGCTTCATCCTGTCCTCCCTGTTCTGACCCACGCGTTGCCCCTCGTGTTGCGATCCTCCTGGATTGTGGCACGTCCGCGTTCCGCCTTCTTCTCCTCGTATACCCCGGCGGTTACGGCGGCGTGTCGTTCTTGCGTGCTCCCGCCAGGCGCGTCCTGGAAGACTCTTGCTTCTCGATCGCGGCTCGATATGACTTCTGAACGGTCATCCTGGGGAGGTGGATATGAAGACAAGGCATGGGCTGTGGCTGGGGTTGGCGATCTTCGCGCTGGCCGCCGTCCCGATCCGCGCGGCAGACGTGGAAGAGCAGATGCAGAAATACTTCGAGCAGGTCACCAGTGGCAAGGACGAAGCCGCTGCCAAGAAACTCGGCGACAGCATTCTCACTGGCCTGGACAAGGACGCCAACCAGTTGAATGAGTTCGCCTGGAAGATCCTGACGGAGGACGGGATCAAGAACCGCGACCTGGACCTCGCCATGCGCGTGGCCAAGGCCGCCTATGACGCCTGCGAAGGCAAGTCGGCGGCCATCGTTGACACCTACGCGCGCGCGCTCTTCGATACGGGCAAGGTCGCCGACGCCATAAAGTTCCAGAAGAAAGCGCTGGAACTCTGCGATGACGACAATCTGCGCACCGAACTCGAGGACACGCTTAAGCGCTACGAGAAGAAGGCCAGTGAGGAGAAGAAGCCGGCCGAGGAGAAGAAGGCAACTGAAGAGAAGAAGTAGACGTATCGTCCCCGGGAAGACAGCCAGTACCATGCCGCTCACGGCTTCTTCCCGCTCTGTGCCGCCTTCTTCAGAATCTCATCGGGAATGGTGATCCCATAGTCCCTGGCCAGCGGCAGGTTGACCACGACACGGTCTGGCGCAAGATTCACGATCGGCATGTTCTTCGGGTCCTCACCATTGAGCACCCGCGTCGCGATGCGCGCGGTCTCCCGCCCCACCTCGACGTAGTCCACGCCAATGCATACAAATGCGCCGCGCGCAATGTCGGAGGGATCGTTCGTGAAATAGGGAATCCGCTTCTCTTTCAGATACTGCGCGATACTTCCGACCGCAACGGCCACGGTGTTATCGCCGGACGTGAGGAACACGTCTATGCCGCGGCTGACCGTGGAACGGAGCGCCTCCGGTATCTCGCCCGAGTTGCTCACCGTGGCCTCGACAAGCTCAAAGCCGTAGCGTCCGACGACCTCCCTCGCTTTGTAGGTGCACGCTTCCGAACACCCCTCGGCCGGGTTCCACACCAGGCCGATCCGCTTTGCCTTCGGCAGGATCTTCCTCATGGCGGCGATGGTCTCTTCGACAGGTTCGAAACTCCCCATCCCCGTGACGTTCGGCTGGTGGTCGTCGGGGGTCCTGGCTGCGCCGGTGCGATACGGGTCCGTGACGGCGCCGAAGATATGCGGGATCGTCTTGTTGGCCTTGGCCATGGCCTGCAGCGCCGGCGTGGTGAGCGTGATGACGTAGTCGTAGCGCTGCCTGACGATGTCCTGGGCCAGCGACTGGACCATCGTGAACTCGTTCTGCGCGGATTTCACATCCATCGTGATCCCGTGTTTCCTCAGCACGCCGTTCTCCTCGAACTCCCTGCGCATGCCCTCGACGGTCTCAACCAGTGACTGGCTGTCGTTGAAGACGAGGACGGCGAGCCGCTTCTGCGGCGCAGGCGTGTGGCCGAAATGCCGGTAACCCGCGACCCCAAGAACAGCCAACACCACAACCGCCGCGGCAAGCCTGGCTCTGGTGCCCCGGACAAGCCCGGCCAGAGGTCGCAGGAAGCCGCCGCGCTCGCCCTGCTTTCGTGAAACGCCCAGGGACAGAACCAGGGTCAGCAAGACGAAGAACGCGGTCAGAAGCTTCAGGTCAATCGGGTTCATGCCGGCGGCCAGCGCGCAGGCGATCATCAGCCTGAAGAGCACCGATCCCAGCAGCACGCTGAAGACTCTTGCCGGCACGGAGGACGATGTGATAACGGATTCGCCGATGATCACCGCGGCAAGGCCCATCAGGATGCTGCCCAGTCCCATCCCGATGTCCGCAAACCCCTGGTATTGAGCCACCAGGCACCCGCACGCGCCGGCGAAGCCGTTGGCCAGTCCGATCCCGAACGTCTTGACGGCGTGCACATTGACCCCGTTCGCGGCGGCCATATCGGGGTTGTTCCCGACGGCGCGCATGGTCATCCCGAGGTCCGTCTTCAGGAACAGCGTCATGAACAGCCACAACAGGGCGCCCGCAATCAGCAGGCTGCCCGCAGTCCACACCTCGGGGTGTACGCCGGGGTTCGCCGCCTGCAGGTACGTGAAGCACGTGGTCGTGTTCAGCAGCGGTATGTTGGAGCGCTCCATGACGCGCAGGTTGATCGAATAGAGCGCCGTCATCACGAGGATGCCCGCCAGCAGTCCGTTGACGTTCAGCTTGGTGTGGATGAGTGCCGTGGCGACCCCGGCCACGGCGCCGGCCGCAAAGCCAGCCGCGACAGCCAGCACAGGGCTTGCTCCGGACACCATGAGCACTGCCCCGACGGCGGCGCCCAGGGTGACGCTGCCGTCCGGAGTGACGTCCGGGAAATCGTGGATACGGAAGGTTATGAAGACACCGATTGAGACAAGTGCGTAAAGCAGCCCGAGGCTGACTGCGCCGACCCAAAGCTCCATCGTCTATCCTTCGAGTTCCATGGTCCGGCTGTGGACCTTACTGCAACCGGCAATGCGGGGCGAGCGCCAAATCAGGCGCTGCTGTGTGTCTTGCCCGTGGACGCCTCACGTGGTACCATGCGGTTGAGTGCTGGGGCGGCTCGGCCGTGGACGTGCTCATCGTCGTTGGCCGCGTTGTTCGGATCCGTCGTTCCTTGCCCGCCACTCCAGTAGGGGGGCTCAACGCAGGTCATCGCTATGAAGTACCTTGCAGTGCTGTGGGCTCGTAGCTCAGCGGTGAGAGCAAGGGACTCATAATCCCTGGGTCGCAGGTTCGAATCCTGCCGGGCCTACCATTTGGAAGTCATTATTTCATAGGTAAATAAGCCACATCTGCGTTTGCGGAGACGGCCATATTTTCGCTTGCGATCTCGCTCAAGGTGGGTACAAAACGGCCCCGAGGCCGGGTACAAGCGGGCGCGTTATGGGCAGCGTCGGTCTGAAAGACGGGAGGATCCAGTTCCGGCATCCGGTCGTTCACGACCGGCGCGGGTACGGCATCATCGTCAAGAAGCGCGTCGGAACGCTGCCAGAAGTCGAGCAGAAGCAAGTGGTGGTGGACCTGGAGAAACTGCTGCGCCTCCAGCCGCGCCTGCGTTCCGAGGTCCCGGAGACCAGTAGGATCGGCCCAGCGGCAACGGACATCTACTTCGAGCCGCTCACGCAGCAGACGGCCGACACGGAACGTGCGCTGAGGTTCGCGAAGCTGACGCAGTTCTTCCGTCGTAAGGGCGAGGAACTGGAACGCTTCAAGCGTGCGAAGGGGATTGGGACACGGCCGTACATCCCCACGGAATATGACGACGAGTTCATTGATGGCCTGGTGAAGCAGATCATGGACGCCGAGCAGTCCCTCAATGCCGTCCTGAAGTCCAACGAGGAAAAAGACAACATCATCGAGGGAATCCAGAAGGCCACCGGCGCTCAGACGGCCGAGCAGAAGTCGTTGACGCTGGACGAATGCTTCGAGCACTTCAAGGCGCACGTCACGTGCCGGACCGAAAACGCGCGGTACGCGCTGCTTCGCCGGGTGCGTGTGGTGCTCGAAGCAATCGGCATGAAGACGAGGCATTCGGTGCTCACGAGGAAAGCCATCGCAGACGCCATCGCGCGGAGCAAGCCGGGGTCCGAGACGGAAGCGCTGTACCGCGCGCGCGATATTCGACGTTTCTTCCGGCTGCTGTCATGGCCCAGGGCATCAGATGGCCTCGGCCTGATGAACCCCGCCGACGCGCTCACGGTCGGCTCGCAGATCACGTTGCAGCGAAAACGGCAGCAGGAAGGAAAGATCGAGATTCTTGATCCGGCTACTCTCCTGAAGATAGACAGCCTGTCGCTCTACTGGAAGGCGTTGATCGCGGTGCTTGGTTACGGCGGGCTGAGGCTGGCGGAAGCCGCAGCCCTCGAATGGGACCGCCTGGACTTCCAGAAGGGCATCATCAAGGTGCGCCCGACCGCGCTCTACCCGCAACTGAAGTCGTTCATGAGCGCCAGAGATGTGAAGCCGTTCGCTGAACTCTGGGACCACCTCACCGAATACCGGAAGTCGGCGCGACATTCCGTGCTGGTCTTCGATCACCCGCTCGCCGGAAGCCCAACATGGTTCAGGTCGGACTGGTTCCTGCTGGCCGGCGCGAGGACGCCGGCGGAAGCGTCTCGCGGCGTGGACCCCGAACTCGGTAGACTCTTCGGCGCTGCACATGCAATCCGGAAAAAGACGAAGCGCGGAGTTGTGGAGATCAAGACCGTAAGCTGCGGCGGCGTGCCGTATCGTTTGATGCAGACTGCGGAATCCGTGCGGCTGTACAAGGGCGAGCCGACGGCGTCCGACCTCAGTGGCGCACTGTCGGGCGCCATTGGCGAGGCGCTCGGCATGCCCTGCAAACTGAAGAATGGCCGCTCGGTCATCGTCAGGACCGTTCGCGAGAAGAACGGCAGATACCTGTTGCGGCTCGACAGCGGCCAAGCCTTGAAGGTCTCAAAGCACGATGTTGTGAGCATCGAGAGGCCCAAGGAGCCGGCGCGGCGCCTGCGCCGGTACTGGGAGACGACCATGCGCCAGAAGGGACTGGGCGATTTGATTGAGGCGATGGGCGGCCACAGCGACGAGGTTGGGAAAGCGCATTACACGAAGTACGAGCAGATCGTTGCCGCTGCGAAGGTCGGCAGGGCGGTGTAGACGCACTCAGAGGGACGGTTCATGATGACGCTCCGGCAACTGGCCGCGAAACCTGCCACAGTCCCGCAGATGACCTCGTGGTATCTGGCCGATCTGGGAGAGGCGCGTGGCAAGCAGGAACTATTCACCAGGCAGTCGCCGCAGAAACTCAAGGCGCTGCGCGAACACGCCATCATCGAAAGCGCCGTGTCGTCTAACCGCATGGAAGGCGTCACTGTGGACCAGGCGCGCATCGCGACGCTGGTCTTCGGCAAACCCGTCTTGCGGGACCGTGATGAGGAAGAAGTGCGCGGCTACCGCGACGCGCTCAAGCTGATCCACGAGCAGGGCGCGAAGCTGCCCATCTCCGAGAAGACGATCAAACGCCTGCACTCGCTCGCGCGCGGCCAGATCGGGGATGCGGGCAAGTACAAGGAGCGCGACAACGACATCATTGAGAAGCTCCCCGGCGGCGGAGAGCGCGTGCGCTTCAGGACAGTGCCGGCCGCCAAGACCGGTGCCGCCATGAAAGAGTGGGTTGAGCGTTGGCGCAACGGCCTGACAGAACGTTGGGTTCATCCGCTGATACTGCTCGCCGGCGCGAATCTCGACTTCCTCTGCATCCACCCGTTCCGCGACGGCAACGGCCGCGTGTCGCGCCTGCTGCTGCTGTTGCAGTGCTACCACCTGGGCTTTGAGGTTGGGCGCTACATCAGCCTCGAACGGCTCATCGAGCAGAACAAGGACCGCTACTACGAAACGCTGCAGATCAGTTCGCAGCGCTGGCATGAAGGCAAGCACGACCCGTGGCCGTGCATCAACTACCTGCTCTACACGCTGAAGACGGCCTACGCCGAGTTCGAACGGCGCGTCGGCCAGATCGCTGAGCCGCGCGGCGCGAAGACACAGGTGGTTGTGGACGCCATCGGCCGCGCTGCCGATCCGTTCCGCACTTCTGAATTGCAGATGGCGTGCCCCGGCGTGGGCCTGGACCACATCCGCAAAGTGCTCAAGCAACTCAAGAAGCAGAGAGAAGTCGAGTGCCTGGGCCGCGGCCAGAACGCCTCCTGGCAG
Organism: Planctomycetota bacterium; assembly: GCA_026692735.1. Taxonomy (GTDB): domain Bacteria; phylum Planctomycetota; class SZUA-567; order H5-PLA8; family H5-PLA8; genus JAPLOD01. The sequence continues at coordinate 7,728 of JAPLOD010000148.1, forward strand.
AAGACGCCCGCGTGGGGGAAACGGTGAATTGGGTACTGCCCATTCAATTGGGTACGGAAATGGGTACTGACTTGTCTCCGCGCATTGTCGAGCGGAAGATCATCGTAGGCCAGCCGACTGGCGGCCTTCACATGATCACCGCGCGAGTCTTGACGATAGCGGCTGTGGCCGGGAAGTTCATTGTGGCGACGAACCGGTGCCTGAGTCCACGATCAAGAAAAGGCGCGGACCGCGGCGCCCTCCGGAGCTGCGTTTTGGGCCACTGGTGACTGACATACCCATGGCGAGCGGCCAGCGACTACCCATGGCAGTGGACGCCGTAGCTGGACACCCATTCGGGAGTGCCACTAAGCCACACCCGGAAACGTAGAAATGACCGCGTAGACACTGTCGGAATTCCAGACTGCTGAGGTGAACACCTCGATGGATGGCAGCCTGCCGCTAGTTGACGTGGTCCAATTCCCCAGGTTTTCCTGGCCGTCTCGATCACACTGGCAAGCGTGAGCGAGAAAGATCGGACTCGTATTCGGGATTCGCATGTTTGGGTGAGGGCAAAGATTGCTCTCCCGAGACCGCGAGTTCCTGCCCTGAAGGCCAACTCGCAAGGCGCGGTCTACGTGCGGAGCACCTTTACGCCCCCTGATAGCAGCAGTGACTGCGATGGCGGGGTACGGCCAATGTTTGATCACCGCGTTGGTCGTTGCGAGGAGACTCGCGCTCGGCGCGTATGCTTCTTGAATCCTGCGGATTGCCCCAAACGAAAGCGGGGACGTTTTGGCCATTCCCTGCACGAGTGGCCGAAAGAAGGGGGGGGGTAGAACGCAAGCTCTGCCGCCACAGAATCGACTAAGCTTTCAATGGAGCTTTCAGTCTCGAGACGGCTCCGCCGAAAAGGCAACCACGGCTGTGCTGGCTCGATGATCCGGTGCACGAGTTCGTGAAACGTGTTCCAGTACTCTCTCGCTTGGGTATGCAGCAGATTCAGGATGGCAAGCCATCGGTCGCGGGCGTGAGCATTGACGTTATGCCGAAACCCAGAGGATTCCAGCGACAGGACGCCGCGTGGCCGCGGACTGTCGTGGACGGCTGGATCACAGCGTGCCGACAGCCGTGGCGGGCGTCGAACGGCGCAAGCAGGGCATCTCCTCGACTTCGTGTAGAAGCAACCCGTCGTGCGCGAGTACCTGGCCCGTTCTGTGAGGTTCTCCGTCTGGAAGAAACGACGGAGCTTGCGCGCGGGTTCGTTGACGGTCATGCCCGCGGCTTTCAGCGCGGCTCTGTTCGCCGCTTGCGCCGCATGGAACACATGGGACAATCAGCGGTGTTCGAGTGATGGTATTGTGGCGAGGTGCGGAAAAGGGATGATTGGGCTGGCGGTTGGTGGACCGGATGGGCATGAAAGCTTGTGATAGATGATGTAAGACGACCTTGGGATGGGTGGGTACAAAACGGGTACAAAGGGAGACTGTAGTAACGAAGTCGGGAATTGCGTAAGTTTGGCAAGCTATGGTGACGATACCCTCCCAGGGGGAATGGGAGGGGCGCATGGCAAGACCTGGAGTGTACGTTCCCGATGTAACGGTTGGGGTGGTTGATCCA
>JAPLOD010000149.1 GCA_026692735.1 Planctomycetota bacterium
GTGTGCATCACCGGACTTGCTGAGGCAAAACGCCGATACCTGAACTGTGGGGGACAGTTTGGGGAGCGGCGACATGGCAGAGCAGACACCGGAATGCAAAGCACGGCGGGCGAAGTTCCTGGAGGAAGCCGGGGCGGCCTTTGACCGCATGATGAAGGAAGACCAGGAACAGATGATAACCTTCGATCAGATGGAGGACCGTGCGCTGGAGGTTGGCGGGAAGTTGCAGCGCTGGTTGGTGGAACAATGTCTGGCACAGGCTGCACGGCGGAGGGCAGCGGCTCCGCCGGCGTGCTGCCCGAAATGTGGAAAGACGCTGCAGTTCGCGCCGACGCCCAAGGAGCGACGCATCCGCGGACGCACGGGAGAAGTCGCTGTGGAGCGCCAGGAAGGGTATTGTCCTTCTTGCCGGAAGGCTTTTTTTCCCTCTGGACCAAGCGTTGAAGCTGGGGGTTGAGGGGTACGCACCAGCCTTGTTTCGGAAGATCGTCAGCCAAGGCGCGCGTTACGCTTTCGCCGAAGCTGCCCACAATCTCCAGGAACTGGCCGGCCAGGAGATCAGCGCGCAGCACGTGATGCGCCTGACGGAACGCATCGGGACGGAATGGGCGGCACAGCGGGACCGGGATGTCGAGGCGTTCAAACAAGACCGTCTGGCCCGCACGTATACGCAGGCGCCCCCGTGCGCTGTGGCCGTGATGCTTGACGGCGGCCGGTTGCAGGTCCGCGAAGACCCGTCCGGCCCCGGCGTACAGAAGCCGGAATGGAACGAACCGAAGTACGGCTGTTTCCTGACCTTGGACACCAAGCCGACGCGAGACGACCCGCAGCCGGAGCCCCCGGCCAGGTTCCTCGACCGTGCAGGCGTGCCCGCGCTGGTACGGCAGGTGCAACGCCTGCGCGCCGCGTCCACGACGCGAGAAGAGCCGCAGAAAGCAGCCGCGCCGGTGAAGCGCCGGAAGCGCACGCGTCCGAGCCGCATACTGTTGCGGACAGTGATCGCCACCATGGCCGGCGTCGAAGTGTTCGGCTACTATGTGGCCGTGGAAGTCTACAAGCGTGGCCTGGACTTGGCGCCGCACAAAGGTTGTATCTGCGACGGCCAGAAGTCGAACTGGACAGTGTATGAACGCCACCTCAAGGAATGGGGTTTCATCCCCATTCTCGACTTCCTGCATCTGCTGACGTACCTGTACGCGGCGGCGCAGGCGGCCGGCGGCACGGAGAAGGAGCGCTGGGCGCGTTACACCCAATGGCTGACGTGGGCCTGGCAAGGCCAGCGCGAGAACGTGCTGGTGGCGCTCAACCGTGCCTGCCAGCGCGCCGGCGAACCGCCTGCGGGCGCGTCCGAATCCGATCCGCGCTGTGTGCTGGAAACGGCGCGCACATACGTGACGAACAACTGCGATAAGATGGACTACCCACGCTATCGCAAGCTCGGGCTGCCGGTCAGCAGCGCCCCCGTCGAATCCACGATCAAGCAGTTTAACAAGCGCGTGAAAGGCACGGAGAAGTTCTGGCGTCCGAAAGCTGCGGAAGCCGTCCTGCAAGTTCGCGCCGCCCAACTCAGCGGCGATGCCCGCGAAGACCGTCTCTGGGCCACGCCGCGTCCGCTGCGCGCTGCCCGTTACAAGCCGCTTCGCCCGGCCGCGTGAGGTTTACTGCAAGTCCGGTGATGCACACTCTCAGTCCTGCGGCCGCAGAAGTGCTTTGCCTGGAGGATGGCGACGCCTACAATGCCACGAGGTCGGGCAGCCGGAGCGGCTCGGAGCGGTTCATCCAGGGAAACCCGGGCTGACAGCGCAACCGACTCGGATGCACGCCATGAAGATGCGGCTGACGGTGCGAGGCATAGCCATGGTGTTGATGGCCGGCGGTTCAATGTCCTGCCGCGGCGGCGAAGGCGGCGCCTACGCTCTTCCAGCGGCCATCTGTTCCCGGGCATGTTTCCTGACCGTGCTCGCCTGCCTTTGGTTCGGGCAACTGGGACACGCGCAAGCCCAGGTGGCGCAAGAGTGGATCACCCTGTGGCAAGACGTGTTCAAGGACCTGCCCGAGCGGTTCAATCCGGAGCGGCTCACCTACGCAATAGCATTCGCCGACCGCACGACCGGCGAGGCATACCTGTCACTGTGGAACTATGGGGTGTGGAAGAGCACCGACGGCGGCAAGAGCTTCGCCCGCGTTGACGGCGGCAAGATCTCCGGAGAAGGCTGCGGGCCGATCGGCTACAGCGCGCAGATCAGCCCGGAAGGCAAGAAGATCGCGCTATTCAACATGAACAACGGCCCGGGACCGTCGGGCTATTCCGTTGATGGGGGCAAGTCTTGGGAAAGCTTCACCTCCGTCGGCCGCAACTGGGACTTCGGCGCGATGGACTGGGACAGCAAGACCGTGATCGCGGCCAGGCACGAAGACGATGGACTGCACCTGAGTCTCGACTCAGGCCGGACCTGGACGCGATTGGCTCGTTCCCGCGGCAATCCCTGGATCACGGGGCTAGGCGTTGCCGGGGCGAAAATGCTCTTGCTCGGAACCGGCACTACAATCGAGCGCAGCACGGATGACGGCGCCACGTGGGTCAGGATCTCCGACCTCGGCGGCTGGGGGCCGGCGGTGACCTTCAACAACAAGCTCTGGTGGTTCTCCGGTCCAAGCAAGCACAGCATCATCACCAGCGACGATCAGGGCAAGACCTGGTCGGTCCGGGGGGCGCCCCTGCCCGAAGCGCCGATGTTCGGACCGCAGTTTGGCAAGGACGACAACCATATCGTGATGGTGACCAAGGCCGGCTTTTACGAGACCACCGACGGCTGCAAGACCTGGATGCTCTCGGTCCCCACGCCCGACGATTCCACGCTGCACGCCGGCGCCTTCGATCCGATCCACGATATCTTCTACGCGATCTGCCACAACCTGTCGAATCACATCCGCTGCGTGATGAAGTACGAGCGGTCGGGCGGCCCGCAGCACGCCGTATCCGTGGCGACGACGCCGCAAGTACTGGCGGTTCAGCCGCGCCCGAAGGCCCAGTTCATTGACGTGCCCAGACCCAAGCTCCGCGTGCTCAACGCGTTCGCCATGGACTATAGCGGCGACTACTTCTACGTCGGCGGTGAAGACGGCATCATCTATTTCAAGCGGGATTCAGCGACGGGCAAGCTGAATTTCATTGATCAACTGGGCGAGTTCAAATGCGGCGGCTACACCGTCGCCTGCGCCGGCAACCGCATGTACGCCGTGACGCCGCACAACGGCTACCGGAGAATGAGCTGGCACGGCCTGGCCTGGTACGAATTCGACGCCACCGGCAAGCCGTGCAAGAAGGGAATCGTGGAGTGTCCAGCCTCCCGGCAAGTGGTTGTCGGCCCGGGCCAGAAGGACCTCTACCTGAAGTCCTGCGGCGACCGCGGCGACACGCTATTCTGGTATCAGATCGCCGCCGATGGCAAGCCCGCCAAGGCGGGCGAAGTGACGGGAAAAGGCATCGGACCGAGCAGTCACGGCATTCACCCGGGCATCCTGCAAATTGCGCCGGACGGCAAAAACCTGTATTGCGTCTCCGGTGAGGACTATGCAATCGCCTGCATTCAGCGGGCGCCCGGCGGCGCGATCACCTACCATGGCTCGGCCGATCTGACGCCCGTCGCCAGGCGCGATCCGGCCAACGACCGCTATCAGTGGGTCTCCGTGGGTATCAGCGCCGACAGTAAGTGGCTCTACGCCGGCGTCAGGAATGGAAAGCCGAGCGAAAACTTCTACGGCATCTTCCAACGCGACCCCGCCACGGGAGACCTGACGTTTCGCCAGACGATCTCCGGCGACAAGGACCCGCTGGCCAATCAACACGCCTGGAACATGGTCGTCTTGCCCGGCGGGGGCGGCGGCTTCGTGGGCAGTTGGACCGGCCCGATCATGAGCTTCACCTACGATCCGCAGACCGGGCGCTTGGCCAATCCGGGCCTGGTCAAGGACACCAAGGCTTTCGGCTCGCCGCTGTTGATTCTCGACGCCCAGCGCGGGCTGCTGTACGCCGGCGGCGGCGAAATCGGAACCTCCGACAACACGCTCTCGGTAATCAAAGTCGAGGAATAGGCGGCCTGCGCCGCGGCGAGCCGGAGGAACAGGCTGCCTCCGTGAAGCGAGGTGATTGTGCAAGCCATTGTGGACCGCGGATAAGGAGAGTTGCTTTCGTGAAAGCGAAATCTGCTGCCGGAAACACTCTGTCCGTCGAGAATCGCTTTTTGCGTCTGGATATGGATACCCGCGATGTGACCTGGACCCTCACGGAAAAAGCCACCGGCGTGGTCTGGCAGATGGCGCGATCGTCTTCACAGGACGTCACACTGGAAGACGCCAACAAGAGTCGCACGCAACACGCCTTCGCTTCTTCCCAAGACAAGGAAGTCCGGCCGGCGCGCAATGGCCTGCCCGGCGCTTACATTTTCCTGCGTGATCTCGGGATCGGTATTCACGTATTCTTGGATGCCCGTTCGCTGGTCGTGGAAGTCGAACGGTTCGTCGGGAGGGGGCCGGCCAAGGTTCGCGACGTCCTCTTTTCCCGCCATTTCCTTCTGCCCAGGAAACCCGACACGTTTTCAACATGGACAATCGGTCAGGGCGCGATTGTGCCCGCCACCATGAAGTCCCGTTTCCACCATCCCGAGGGCTACAGCGAACAGGACATGGCGTTCCATGGCGCGATCACAGGTGGTTGCGGCATGGTGGCGATCGCCGAAACGCCGTTCGACCTGTATGTCGCCATGAGCCACCTGGAGAAAGAGGCGCCGGCCACATTCTTTCACTGGCTGCCCAGTCTGGGCGATCTCCGCTACACGCGCCGCGTTCGCTTCACGTTCGAAAAAGGGCTCGACTTTGTGCGGCAGGCCAAACTCTATCGCCGGTACATGAAGGACCTCGGGTATTTTGTCTCCTTGAAGGACAAGGCCAGATTCAACCCGAATGTGGCGTCACTCAAAGGTGCCGCGTGGGTGAATACCAGCACGGCCATGCGCCGAATGAGACCCCTGTCTTACTTCTGCAATACGTTTGCGGATCAGACTGCGTGGATCACACGGCTCAAAGAGCGCACCGGTCTGAAAACAGGCGTCGTGCATGTGGACGGTTGGGGCGCGTTTGGTTATGACTCGGTACACCCCGAAGTGCTGCCGCCTCACGCCGCTGCCGGTGGGGCCGCGGGGTTGAAACAGTTTCGCGAAGCGGCCCGCAACATGGGATGGCTGTTCGGCCTCCACGACCAGTACATTGACATCTATGCCGATGCGCCATCCTATGATCCGGCGCGGTTCATGATCAGGGAAGACGGCAAACCCAACATCCTGAACGTATGGGCCGGCGGCCCTTGCTCGCATATGTGCAGCTCGGAATCGCTCAAATTCGTGAAGCGGAACTTTGTGGAGGGCGTGCGCGATCAATACATGTACCACAACTCGCCATCCATCTACGACATCTGCCAGCCGGACGCTTCCTATCTGGACTGCTTCTGCCGCATCCACGAATGCTTCAACCCATTGCACCCGCTGACACGGGCTGAAACCGTGTATTACCAGCGGGAATGTCTCCGCACCGTGCGCGAATGCGGCAAGAAGGTTGTGCAGTCGTGCGAGCATGCCAAGTGGTATGCCATCCCGGACCTCGACTTTAGTTACGGTCTCGCCCACCAGAAAGCCGATGTACAGGTCGAGGGCGGCGGAAGCGCCACGGAGGCTATCGGGCTTCCGGTGCCGTTGTGGAATCTGGCCTTTCATGACGCGATCTGGACGCCTGAATGGCAAGACGAAGCCTATGGTCGAATGCTCCTCTATGGCTCCAGTCCGTTCTTCACTGCAACGAAGGACGGCCCAACCCCGCAGGAAATTGAGTGGAAAATGAAGGCCTGCAAATTCAATGAATTCGTGGGTTTCGACGAGATGACGGATTTCAAACTCCGCGATGATGGCGACACCCTGTACAGCGAATTCTCTTCAGGTGCAGGGGTGACCTACAATCCCAGGGAAAGAGTCTGTCGCATCGAGGGGCCGCGTCAGGTTGCAACCGCAGGCACTGTGAAACTGCCCAAGTAATCTCAGGGAGGAGCATGGGATGAACCAGTGGATCAAAGATGTGGCATGGGTTTCAGAGACTAAGAATCCGGTGCGCGGCGTGATTCTGGCATTTCACGGTCTGGGCGCACCGGCAGTGCGTGAGGGGCCTGCCAACGCACAGGAACTGGCGTATATCGCCGCCGGAGGCCTGGTGGTCTTCCCGTATTACGGGCCGTGGTCCTGGATGAACCGCCAGGCGCGGGCCTTCGTTGACGAGTTGGTCGGTACGATTTATGCGGAATACACACTGGCGGATTCGGTGCCACTGATCTCCACCGGCGGCAGCATGGGCGGCTGCAGCGCGCTGTTGTACACGCGTTACGCCAGGAAACCCGTGGCGGCCTGTTCGGCGTCGTGCCCCGTCTGCGACGTGCCCTACCATGTTACCGAGCGGGTGGACTTGCCGCGCACGTTCCGGAACGCCTTCTATGGTTACGAAGAACCGTTCGAAACCGTGCTGCAGGAACATTCGCCGCTGGCCCAGGCGAGCCACATGCCGGACGTTCCTTATCTGGTCGTACACGGCGACGCGGACACAGCCGTAAACAAGGAAAAGCATTCGGACCGATTTGTCGCCGCGATGAAGGCGCACAAGCGCCGCGTCGAGTATGTCGAGGTGCCCGGCATGGGGCACGGTGGCCCGCTGCCGCTTGCCGTGATCCAAAAGGAGATTGAGTTCGTTGTCTCGCACATGAAACGCTGTCCCCGCTCTGACTGACTTGGGAAGATGGGATAAAAGAACGATCCCTAGTAGACGTGCAACATGCGGTTTCGATACCGCTATTGGAGGCGAATTCCGCCAGCTTCGCGGCATCCAGCAAGCGATCGGATGACGGCGTTCTTCCGCCCTGCCGTCCGGGTTGTCTTGACCTCGGGTCAGAACGCCGCCGCCGTCCGCGGCGTGGCTCAGAGCCGCGCCCGCGTTGCCCCGACGTGCTGTTCCCGGATGCCGTGGAAGTTCTGCTGCAGGCCCCCGCCCTTGAGCACGTCAAACTCGAAGCGGCTCACCGCTTCGAGTTCGGGATCGCGGACTACGAAGACCGTCACCCGGGAAATCTCCTCGCCGCTCGCCTCATCCTTCATCGCCGCGACCTTCGGTGCCTCGATCGCGATCTCCTTGTTCCCCACCTTGGGGGCCTTGGCCGGATCCTCGATGACCGTCAACCGCGCCACTTCCAGCGCCGTGCGGACCAGTTTCAGCGCCGCCTCGGGGTCAGCGGCCTTGAGGTCCTTGCAGAACTCGGCCACCTCGCTCAGCGGCGGACTGCCGGGCTTGGAGGGCCGGTTCTCGTAGGCCCACACGACCTTTCCGTCGCGGTACGCCGCGCAGTAGTTGCTCCTCCGTTCGATGCCCATGGCAAACGTGTGAACCATCACGTTGTAGAAGGCCGTGCCGGGAAAGCCGCCCGCCAGCAGCGGCGATACGACGGGGGTGGCCCTGATGTCCCTGGTAAACTGCCCGCCGTACTTCTGCTGCGCGGCGGCCGTCACCGCTGCGGCCCCATCCTGCGCGGCCTCCGCGGCCCGCACCGCCCGCGGCACGCCGCCGGAGACCAGCACGATCCCCACCAGCACCGCCGTCGCCTTCACTTTCGCCAGACACGTCATTGTCAGCGCTCCTTTCGCCATCCACGCGCCGGCCCCGGGCGAAGCCGGTTCTGGGATCCCTGCCGCCACGGCAGACAGCAGCGCTACGTCCGTCATGCGCCCCGGCCTCTCCGAGCGCAAGCCGCACCACGCCCGTTTACGATGGCCTGTGTCTTGGGACGCCCGAGACTCCGGGAAGTTCCTGAAAAAGGCTGGCGGCAATCCAAGGCGGGCGTGCGGCAGAGCTTCGGCTCGCCGTCCTTCGTGGGCAGCACGTCCGCCCGCTTCTGGCGCCGTGGAGTGCCTTGCTTGCCAGGGGTATCGGGCCGCCAGCAAACGGCGGTGGGCGTCGGACCAACAGCGGGGCCGGTAGGGGTTAACTGTATTCCGGCACCGGCCCTGATAGTCTCACAACATGGAAGCTATTCACCATGGCAGGCTGTGCGTCATCGGGGCGGCGTTGTGTTGGAGCGTCGTCGGAGCCGGCGTTAAATTCGTCTCGCCGCCGCTTAACGGCTGGCAGGTCGCCGCGGTGCGTTCGCTGTTTGCCTTCTTCTTTCTGTGTGCAGTGCTGCGCCCCTGGCGCGGGCGGCTGCTGCCGAGCCTGAAAGGCGCGTTACTGGCGCCGGTCTACATCAATGCCGGCGCCCCAGCATGACGGACACCGGATACAAGATCCAGGATGCAGGACACGGGACGGCAGTATGGGGCTCGCGCTCTGCGACGCTGTTGTGCTCGGCGCTGCGGAGCCGGGCGTGGTGGTGTTACGATGCCAGCACCGCCCTGCCCACCGCCTCCGCGGCCGCCGCCAGCCGCTCGTGCCGCACCTTCGCGGAGAGCGCGAGTGCGATCCGCGGGTCCGAGTGACGCGCCAGTTCCTGGACCGTCAAGTGACGCGCCAACACACCACCTCAACGCATTCCCCGCAGCCTCTGTGATTGACTGTTTGTTGCTCCATCATACATTGTGGCTGAGTCTTCTGCCTTTTCCCGGTGTTCCACACGGCCATGTACTCGGCCGCGTCCATTCCGGGTGGAGGTCCTCGTGCTCCTGAATCAAGGCCTTCGCGAGTTCGTACGGCTCTGCCAGGCCCATCGCCCGGCCACGCCTCCCGAGCCGTCTGCCCACAGCGCCAATGTTGCACGAATGAAGGCCGTGGTCAGGTCGCCGGCCGCAAGGGGCGGCATGATTCCAAACTTGCTGGCGCACTTGGGCGGCGTAGGCGTTCGACGGCACGGCAGCGGAGCCTTCACCTCCAGCGGAGACAGGAGTGCCGCACATGAGTGAACAGCCGAAGAAGCGCCGCAGGCTACCGCACCTCCGGCTTTCGCCGTTTGTTGCGGTCGCGCTTCTGCTGCTCGGTTCCGATGAAGCTGGCGCCGTCGAGTGGACCAAGGCGGCTACCGTGCGGGTGAATGTTTCGGGCGAGGAAGGGCGTTCTGTTGCCGGCGCCCGCATCTCCCTGAAGCCCCCAGAAGGCGCCAGCGCGCCTGACGCCAAGACGACGGATGCGCGCGGCGACGCCACGTTCGAGCTGATTCATCCCGACTGGGACGCCAATCTGGACATCGCGTGGAACGTCGGCGTCAGGGTCGAGGCAGATGGCTTTCTGCCGCTCAACGCCGACTGGCAACTTTTCCCTGGCGCCGAAAAGGCAGAGAGGCTTGTGCTCGAGAGCGGCCAGACCACGCGCTTTAGGGTGCGCAACACCCAAGGCGTCCCGCTTCCAGGCGTGTCACTGCGCTTCCATAGCGCTACCAAGCAGAATCTGGGGCGCATGGACTTCGGTGAGACTGATGGACAGGGCGTCTGCGTGTTCGTCCACCCGCAGCTGAGCGCCCGCGCGTCTGTCTATGTGGGAACCGTTGAAGAACGGTTCAGTCCGGAGGCGACAGAGGTCACCGTGGTTGTGCCGCCGGACAAGATGCCGCCTGGCTATCCGCTGCGGGATCTGACAGTCAGAGTTCTCGACCCCAACGGACGTCCCGCCGCCGGTTGGTTCGTTGCCGGACGCGTAGCCCGAGGCGTCAGCACATCCTCCACCCACAGCACGATCCAATACCATTGCTACTCGGCCTGGGACGTCTCAGCGCTAGGGGCGGATGGTGTTATCGTGGCCCGACATGTTGGCGAGCATCTGGCGGTGATTTCGCCCCAAGGCGTTCCTTTCCTCTATCCGCTTTCACCGCGCAACTGGCCGGAAGGCGAGCGCCGAGTCACCATCAGAATCCCACCAGTGCGCCGGACGCACAGCGGCCAACTCGTCACGGGCGCGGGCGCCCCAGTCGCCGGCTTTCCTCTACGGGTCCAGAACGTGCAATCGGGCGGCCAGCACTGGGGTGTCTCGTACTACCAAACGACACCGGGTGCGTCCACGCCGGGATGGTGGGGTTTCGGCTCAGGCGCGCCAATGCAGGTCGGCACATGGACGACTGATGCCGATGGGCGCTACCAGATTCCAATCTACTTCGGGATGCTCTACAGCGTGTATGGAGGCACTCGCGGATTCTACACGTCCGACCTTGCGTCGGAAACCGTGGCGACCCTGCGAAAATCGGCAGACGACAAGCGCAAGTACAAGCAGGTCATGTTCCGATTCAAGGATGAGAAAGGAGCCTTGGTCTCTTTCAACTCCTGCAGCTACAGCGGCTACGCCGGACAGAAGCAGTTGACCTCGTCCGGCGGGGGCTTGCTGTCTGACACGCGCGGTTGCCATCTGTTTGTGGGCGACAAGACGGACCGGATCGAGTTCAAGGCGCGTTCTCACGAGTGGAAGGAGTTCTCAAGGACGTTCAACCTGGACGCCGCCGGCGACCAGCAATTCGAGGTTACGTTGCCCGAGGACCTGCGCCTGCCGCCGCTGAAAGGAAGGGTCCTTGATCCTGCCGGCAAACCTGTGGAAGACGTCAGTATCGGCCTCTACCGGCCGCGTGAACGCGGAGCACGGAAAACAGATCGTGAGTATCTCGGCTACAACGCGACAACGGACGCCGAGGGACGGTTCTCTTTCCCGGCGGCGCCGGACGAATGCCTCGTGAACATGTACCGTTACGCTCCCGATGGGAACACCTCCAGCTTGCCGGGCTGGTGTGAACCGCCGGCGGTGACGCCGAAGGACCGGGACATCACGGTCCGCTTGCAGCCCTGCGGCTCCGTCCGAGTGCTGCTGCCGGACACGTTCCCGCGTGATCAGAGGCTTTACGTGGCTAATGCCAGGGATACGGAAGCGATGGGTTACAGCCTGGTGCATGACGCGGCGGCCCGCGCTTGGGTCGCGCCTTATGTACAACCCGGCCACTTCACTCTGACCTCCTATGGCAGCACACTGGACCTTGTTGCCACGGTGGACATGAAGGCTGGTGAGGAAACCGTCGTTGATCTGCGCGAACGCAAGTTCGCCGCCGCCGTGGAAGCAGAAGCGTGGCACGAACTGATTGTGACATCCGCTGGCCAGCCGGCATCCGGTGCCATCGTAACGCTGTATACCATGCCGCGAGGCGATACGGCTGCGATTCGGAAACTGATAGCGGAGCTCGGAGACAAAGACTTCGACACGCGCGAGCGGGCCCAGAATCAACTGGCGGAGATGGGCGCCACTGCAATCATGCCTCTGCGGGAATCCCTCGCGCAGGATAATCCGGAAGTTCGCACCAGAGCGGCGCGCATACTCGAGAAGATCGGCGCCTACGACGATGGATACAGGCGAGTCGGGGCTGACTTGGCGAACGATGGCGGCCATGTGCGTTTTCGCGGGGTCACAGGCGTGCGCCACGTGGCCGTTGCGCGAGTCCATGGCCGGCAGGTTGGGTGGCGCGCGTTCACGCTCGAAGAAGGCGGGAAGACTACGATCGAACTCCTACCCGCGCGAACGCTTGTCGTCCAGATTAATGCTTTGAACGACAGCCAATCCTACGACTGGCGACAGGCGAGACTGAGCGTGCCCGGCTTGGCCGTTGACGAGAGTACGGCGCTCTGGCGAGCCCTGGACCTTGCCGAAGAGGGTGTGTATTTCGGCAGCGCCAATCCGCAACGCCTGTTGCGGGACGGGCCGTCCACACGGATCGCGGCAGACCTGCCGGTGGGAAGAACATACTCGGTGGAAATACTCGGCCAAGGGAACGCGGTCCTGGCCAAGCAAGATGTCCTTCTCCAACAGCAGGACTCGGCAGTCGAGGAGCTTCGGATCAATACGGCGACGAAATAGAAGACGCCAGCATTGTGCCGGCCCATCGATTTGGCCCAGTGCTCGATAAGCACGATTCCGGAGCCTTCTCTGAACCTTCAGGCCACTGTAGGGGTTCAGCGACCTGAGACACAACCGAAATGCCGTTTGTCGCGCCTGAGTTCTCGGTTTTCGCAGCGCGCACTGCCGACGCCGTTGTTGGCGGCTGGCGCCGCTAGCCGTCGGCCACCGCCGGCTTGACCAGCAGCGCCGTGCTTTCCGCCTTGCCCCGCAATCCGACGCGGCCGATAACGCAGGGACGTCAATCTCTGCCGGATTCAAGCACGAGTATTCGCGCGGATTCAGCCGGAACTGCGATGGTCGTCTGAGCGCCTGCGGTGACGGCACCCAGGTCTTCGATCCCGCCGGTCTCCGGATTCCACAAGGAGACCTGGCCGGGTGCGGGGACCGTCATCCAACCTTGGGCCGGAGTCTTGCCGGGGTTGGCGATCAGTATGATCCGGCGACCGGGCTCTTGCCGCTGCAGGAGTCGGACGCCTTCAGGACCGTCCCACGCGACGGGGTTGGGAACCCGGGCGTTCAGCCAGTTCGTGAGCGGCGTCAGCTTCCCGATCTGTTCCACGTGAAGGGTTCGCTGCGGGAACTCAGCCAGCAAGGATTTTGCCGCTTGCGTGATGGTCGTGTCCGTCCCTTGGCCCGGCGTTCGGAACGGCAGCGAACCAACGATGGCTGCATAACTGCCGGCCTCGACAAAGGAGCGCACGGCCGCCAGTGTCTTGGGATGGAGCATCCGGGGCTCGGGCAGAATCAAGACGCGAAAAGCCTCCGGACCGACGTGCAGCCGGCCATCCCGGACCAGACCCTGTTGCAGGAATTGCTCACTGATCGTATCGAAGTCGCGTTGCCGACGGAGGAGTTCGTGGCAGGTGTCGCGGAAGATGCTGTCGATCCGCATGGCGTCCGGATTGCGCTGGATGTAGCGACCGAAGGTGGCGCCGTCGGGAGGCGTGTAGGCGACCCAGACGGACGCCTCCGGCACCAACACGGCAACATCCGCCACGTGCGATCCGCGGCGGCAGAGCACTCCCCAACGCCCGGCGAAGTCGGAGAAGGCGGCGTAGAGTCCCAGCTTGAACCGCGTCGGGGATCTGCTGGCGCTCGTCTCCGACCCCTTGCTGCAAGAGCGCGGAGGAGTGTTCGGCTTTTGGGGTGAATGAGGGCTGCGGGCCGTGCGTCAGAGTTCCTTGGGAACAACATGCACGAATCCGGTGTCCTGGTCGAGACTGTGGGCCTCGTCAATGATCAGCAACTGCCGGTCCGCCATCGAGACAGCGCAGGCCAGGCCGTGGAACGCTTACTTCTACCAGGACCTCTCGCCCTCTGGCAGGATGCGGCGGCGCCTGGATTGCCCATGCAGAGCAAGGATCACGAATACCGGTGACAAACTCCGTCCTGGCTGCTTCCCGTCTGGGAAGCGGCCGTTGTGTGCCGCACTTTGGCTGTCAGCTATTTCGGGCCGGGATGCTCAATAGATGGTGGGAGTACTACGGGATAATCATGGGCGTCAGTCGCGCCCGCGGAGCAGGCCCCTGATGATCGTCGGCAGGCCTCGCGCGGCGTAGAAGCCGGACTTGGCCACCCGTGTCAACTCCTCGAGATCCCGTATCCGGACGATCCTCCGCCAGACATAACCCGGGCTATAGTAGAAGGACCGGAACGCCTTGCTGCAATAATACTCTACCGTACCAGGTGGGAGGCTGGGAGTGACCATCGTGTACGTGGTGCTGTCGAGACGCTCGTAACTCGGCTGCGCCAAGTAGCCGTTCTCAAGGGCCCACGTGCGCAGCTCGGTCCCCGGATAGGGCGTCGCGATGTTGAACGAAGCGAAGTTGAGCTTGAGCCGCTTGGCGAAGTCAATCGTGCGCTGCATCGTCTCTGGCGTCTCGTGCTGGTTGCCGAACATGAAGGAGCACCGCGCGTCAATCCCCGCCTCCTGAGTCATCCGCACCGCCGCACGCACTCGATCCAGGTCGAGGTTCTTGTGAATGACTTTCTGGATCTCGGGGTCGCCGCTCTCCACACCGAAGCAAAGCTGGTGGCACCCGGCCCGCCTCATCAGGGCGAGTTTCTCGGGGTTGACGCTGTTCACGTGTGTTTGAGCCACCCACACCACGTCGAGCTTCCGACGGATGAGGCCCTCGCAGACACCGGTCACGTGAGCCGTGTTGCCAGTGAACATGTCGTCCGAGAAGAACAGTTCACGAACCCCGTAGTCCTTGACGATGTACTCGATCTCGCCGAGGACGTTCTCGGCGGAGCGGAAGCGCACGGTCTTCGAGGGGGTAGGGTTCAGGGCCTTCGACGAGCAGAACGTGCAGCGATGCGGGCAACCTCGCGAGGTGATGAGGTACGAGGCGGGATGACGCTTCGCGATGCCCTTGGTCGTGTGGTACTGTGTGATGTCGAATAAGTCGTATGCCGGGAACGGGATCTTGTCCAAGTCCATCACGAACTCGCCCGGCGGGTTCTGCACAGTCCGCTGGCCGTCGCGGTACAGAATGCTCCCGATCTCGGCAAGGGGCCTCCCGCGGGCGAAATCCTGGATGGTCAGGTCGGCCTCGGAGGTGAAGACCACGTCCACGCCAGGGATGGCAATGATGTCGTCGGGTAGCAGCCGCGCATGCGGCCCGCCCACGATGACGGGCGTATCCGGCAGCTCTTCTTTGGCGATCCGGGAAACTCGCGCCAACTGGCCGAGCGTCGTGGAGACAGACGTCAAGCCGACCGCCCGGACCTCCCCCTTGTAGCGGCGGAAGAGATCCCGCATGCCGGCGTCATCCAATTCCTTCAGGTTGTCGTCGTGGAGGACGGACTTTACCCCGATCTGCCGGAGGATGGATGCCAGGTATGCGATCCCGAAGGGCGGCATCCTCGGCCGGAACCGGTTCATGATGAAATCGGCGGCGGGTTGCTGACAGAGATTGATGAACAGGAACATGGGTCATCACCATTGGGCCAGGACGCGCAGTGGCGCGTGCCTCCGGCGCGGCACCGCCATGCCGTACCTGCGCCGGCAACCGGTGGGCGACTGGCAACTATATCACGGCGGCGGCGCCGTGGCACAACAGATTACCTTGACCGCCCGACCCCTACGGTGTGTTGACGTTGCCCGTTCCGCTGGGGCGCGTTATGAGGGACGCTAGGCGCGGCACGACTTTCGACATCTCGTAGCGCTCGGTAAAGAGCCGCCATGCGCTGCGGCCCTCTGCCAAACGACGCGCGGGATCGTCCAGGTATGCTTCGCATGCGCGCGCGAAGCCCGCCGCGTCGTCCTCGCCAACCTGCACGCCACATTGCCCAAGCGCCAGGATCCTGGTCACTTCGCACGCCGGAGAGCCGACCAACAGGAGCGGCAGGCCCGCCGCCAGAAGGGCGTATGTCTTGCTTGGCGTGCCTACGCCGTTGAACGACGTCTTGATCGAGACGAGGCCAACGTCTCGCGCCACGAAGTTCTTGAACGCAGGCAGGGCCTTGCCGCCTCCGACAAATGCGAACACGGCCCGCTCATTGTGCGCGACGACGTGTCGAATGCCTTCGTAGAGCGCCGCCGTGTCCTGCGCCAGACCGTAGTTGCCGAAATACAGGAATACCACGCTGTCCGGCGCGGCGCCCAGGTCCTGGCGAAACTGTATGCTGGCCGGCGGTCGCAGGGGGCGTTCCTCTGCGCCGGCGATGGCACGGTCCCAATTCGGTGACACGCTTATCGTTGCCCGGGGGACGCCGTGGTCCTGCAGCCGCTGTGCCATCGGCTCGTCCAGCACAATAATACGTTCGCAAGCGCGGTATCCCTTCTCTGCCAGACGGGACAATACACCGTATGTCCACTGCGTGCCGCGCACCATGCCTTGTGCGAGCATGGCGTCGGGGTACGTGTCCATGTTCCAGAGTATTAGGCGGGCCCGTCCCAGTCGGGATGCCAGCGCGCCTGGTATAGCCAGGAGTGGCGGTGTGGTCATGACCACGAGCACGTCCGCATTTCTGTGGCGCAGCATTCGCAGACTGGCGCCAACAAAAAAGGAGGCGTAGTCGGCAAGCCGGCCCGCGACCGTCTTGCGTGTGGAGCCGAGGCACCAGACGCGGCGCACCTTGATGTTCGCCATGGTCTCGTTGCGGGGCGGACACAGTCCGGCGTCCTCGGCGACATAGGGCGTTGAGCCGGTGACGACGTGCACGTCATGCTCGCGCGCCATGTGCGACGCCAGGTCCCACAACAGATGCGAGGTCGAGGCGTTAAACGGCGGGAAGTACTTGTTGACGAAGACGATTGTCACGGCTCGATGGCGTCCGGAACGGGGCCCCTGAACGTTGTGGCATGCCGCAATCGCACCATGCGTTAGGGCCGGCCATTAGAGCCGTCGCCCGAAACGCCAACGCGAAAGCGCTCCGCCGGTGATGTTGACGATCGCGACTCTTATATCGGGCAGGCCGCCGCCAGCCGGCGTATCCCCTCGGGGAATGGAACGCGTGGTACGTACCCGAGCAGTTCGCGCGCGCGGGAGATGTCTGCGAGCGAATGCGCCACATCTCCAGCTCGCGGCGGGCCGTATGTCGGCGTGAGACTGGTTCCAAGCGCATCATTCAGCGCCGCGACCAGGGCATTGAGTGAACTGCGCTCGCCGCAGCCGACGTTTATCGCCTGCCCGTTCAGCGGGCCGCGCACGCGCATGGCCAGCAGATTGGCGTGGACGACGTTCACGACGTAGGTGAAATCGCGCGTCTGCTCGCCGTCGCCGTGGATGTGCGGCGCTTGGCCCTGACGCATCAGCTTCAGGAACAGCGCGATCACAGCGGAATAGGGGCTGTCGGGGTCCTGGCGTGGACCGAAGATGTTGAAGTACCGCAGACAGACCCCGTCCAGCCCGCGGCAGTGAGCGTACGCGCGCACGTAGTATTCACACGCCAGCTTGCTTGCGGCATACGGACTCATGGGCGCGGGCGGCATTGTCTCCGCGCGTGGCAATCCCGGCGCGTCTCCGTAGGCGCTTGATGAAGCCGCATACATGATGCGTTTCACGCCCTGTGCCGCGCAGGCATCCAGCAGGCGTAGAGTGGCGATCTCGCCCGCACGCTGGGTGGAGAAAGGGTCCTTGACGGAACGCGGGACGCTCGGGATGGCGGCCTGATGGAAGACGTATTCGACGTCCCGGCAGGCCGCCAGCGCGATGTCAGGATCGCCCACGTCGCCTTCCAGCAGCGAGATGCGAGCAAGGCAGTGCGCCAGGTTGTCGCGCGAACCGGTGCTGAAGTTGTCCACGACGCGGACCGCGTGGCCTTGTGCCAGCAGCGCGTCCACCAAATGGGAGCCGATGAAACCGGCGCCACCTGTTACGAGAACAGCGTTACCCATTCCTTCCTCCCCCTATATAAGGGGCCGCGAGAGTACCGGGAAAATGTGAATCAGCCAATGGGTAGGGCCTCTTTTTTCGCATCCACCAGCGTCTGCAGTTCCGAAGCGGCCACGTGTGGGTGAGGCTATCCGCGGGCCGGCCACGTGACTTCAGGCAGCGCGCCGGACTCAGGTGTTCTTGGCGTAACCACAGATGATATTGACCCGCAGGAACTCGAGCAGTCCGGTGGAATTCACGAGGCGTTCGTACAGTGTCCCGCACAGGAAGGCCGGAACACACCATTTGAGGTAGTTGGGTTCGACTTCTATTGTCTTGAATAGGACCTGCTCAAACCCGCGGGAAAGAAAACACCGGTTAAGGGCACGCTTGGTGTTTAGTTGGTAAACTGTAGAAAACGTGTCCTCATCACACCGTCCCCTTTTTCGGTTGAACCAACGGTGAAAGGCGTGCGGAGTGCAGGAGGCGACTAAGGATACGTAATGGTATCGGTTTGGCGTCAGGGCCAGAAAGCGTCCGCCGGGCTTTATGATGCGATGAAGCTCAGTGACGAACGCGGCAGGGCTGGTGACATGCTCAAGGGTATATATAGAGAACGCGACGTCAAAGGAATTGCCATCGAAGGGAGTGTCCATCATGTTCCCGACGACGCCTCTGTCGAGGAGCGGGTTCTCGAGGACACGCGGGTCCAAGTCTATCCCGACCACTTCAGCGCATTTGCCGCGCAGGGCGTAGGTATTGGCCTTTCCGGCGCCGGCGCCAATATCGAGCACGCGGCTATCCGGTTTCACATGCCGGTATAGCTCCTCGCTAAACACTGCCGCGGGGTTCTTGGCCCGCTGGGGGGGGTAGAGACGCTCTTGCCACCATCGCACAGTCAGCATTGGGTGTTTCCCTTTGGAGATGGGGAGGAAGAGGGCGCTTGGGTTGCGGCGGCCTGCCCCGGGTTCTCTATTGCGGGAGGTGCCTCCACCCAGCGTTGCAGCACGGACTGGGGCACGAGCCGGTGAGGCGGAGCGCATGGCCTTCGGTCAACAGCGCATGCATAAAATGGGAGCGGATGAAGCCGGCACCACCTGTTACCAAGACAGCAGTGCCCATTGTGGTGCTATCCCCTTCAAAGAGAGCGGCACTGTCTACACGGAAGCGGCGCGCTACCTCAGCATGTGAATCCCGACTGCTGGGAAACCGCTGCGTCGTCTCCGAGCCCGCACCCGATATCGAGCAAGCGCCTTTCGTCGCCGGGAAGATGCTTTGTCACCTGTGCCACGACGTGTGCGATCTTCAGCATCTTCCCCATGCTCACGTAGCCGGGGAAAGGCGCTGGCCACCTGCTTTTTGGGTGGCTCCCTGAATGACAAGGAACCAACCGACGGCAGAAGGCACCAAGTGGCGCAAGCAGAGCGGCAAGTACCGTTCCGCCCGCACAGCGAAGCGCAAGGCAGAAGCGGAAGTTCCAATCAGAGCCATGAATGCTCATTGCCGTGATCCGTCTTCTGTTGATCATCGCACCCGACGAGCATGGCAAATGCAAACACGTACCGATACAAAAGGGGACAATACAGCCACGGCACGCCGTCGGTCCACTTGAGAAAGCTGCGGAGGGGCGAAGCAACAAAGCGATTAACGGCTAACCGCCAGAAGCCCTTTGCCAGCTTGAGTTGCCAGGCATCCGTCCCTTCGACAGGCTGTAGAAACCGCATCCAAGACTCATTAAGGAACTCAGGAGCGAGTGTTGCGAGAAGTGGAAGACTGTATCGCGTCATCGTGTAACACTTGCGCTCAAAACCGGCAATGGGATCTTCTTGATTCGAGTCCTCGTAGTGAAATGCTACGGCACTCTCCAAATACTCCGCATGGATTCCGGTGTTCTTCAGACGCCATGCAAACTCGTGATCCTCGCAGCCGTAACGACGGAACTGCTCGTTCATGAAACCAAGCGGCTCAATCTCGGGCTTTTTCAAGGAGAGATTCATAACGACGAGCATGCGAGGGGGAAGATCCCTTGGGTCAATGCCGCAACGCGCCGGACCAAGATGGCGCGAATCCCGGAACCGTACATAGTTGCTCTTTTGCACACGATCTGGCGGAAAACGGACTTGGCCACAGAACACAACGCTCCTCCGCCCATGATGTGCATCCACGTGAGCCTGGATGAACTCGCAGCATACCCGGAGATCATCATCAAGCAGGACAATTAGCGGCGCATGAGTGTATCTAAACATTGCGTTCCGCTTTGCGGCTAACGTATTCGCTGCAATGTTCAGATATACAATGTTGCCGAACTGTCTGGCCTGTTCTCGCACCATTTCGTCTGTTCCGTCTCCACTATTGCTGTCGCACACCAGAATCTCGTAGCAGTCGCGCGGGACCGTCTGGCGCTCAAGCGAGCCGAGTAGATCTTGTAGGAGAGCTCTGCGCCTCCACGTCGGAATCTGCACGGACACGACAAGGTTACTCATTTGTTTCGAATGCAAGACAATCTGGCCGCCCGTTTGTGATACCACCCCATGGCGAGCCCAATCGACATGTAGAACACCGTTGATTCGTTGGGCTGAATCAGCATACCGCTATTTCCAAGGCAATTCACATACACCACTACCAGCATTGCGAGTATAGTATCCACGTTGTTCTGCATCATCTCGTTGTGGGTGTGGTGCGCCAATGTGGCGAGTGTCCAGAACGCGCGAAATAACTGCACCTGCAGTGCGATCAGGAGTAGCGCGAACAGAAACCCGCCCGCAAAGAGCACATCGCCATAGGTAGTGTGGGCCATCGTGTACTGTGGCAACCCGACCGTGCCTGCAAGGCCACGCGCGCCCGCGCCAAATAGCACAGACATGGGCCCGTTCTCTTCGAGCATCTGTGGTACGTAATTCGAGAGCCGATCGGACATGCTCGCCGACAGGGACGGGTCGTCCACTGTGGCGGGCCTGCTGATGACATCATCTCCGGCGATTTTGCTGAGGAGGTACTCACCATGATGCCCAAAGCGTTCATCGGCGACCGTTAGATAAGCGATGATCAATAGTATGAAGCCAAACGTAAGTAGTAGTCGGGACGCGCGTTGTGTGACACGTTGGCGACTGAAGAGCAAGTAGACGAAAGGGACAAGAAGAAGGTTGACGACGGCCGCCTTTTGCAGGGAGCAGAGCAGCCCAAGGCAAATCGCGCATGCTAGAGTGAGGCGAAGCAAAACGTGCATATGAAGCATCAATACGGCGATAAGGCCAATGGCGCCGACTATGCCAACGGCTGTGAGATTGCCGAAGAGCGAGGCATACCGCTCGAGGCTGGCGCGAGCGGACGCTTCGTGGAACCACGAGATCGGAGCGAACACGAGTTGGAAGGGAACAGACAGGCAGCCAACGGCAACGAGAGTAATGTATGTCAACAGAAGAACACGTACGTGCGACTCTTTGTTGACTGACGCCATTACGACCAGCGCAAACGGCAACGTGAACCAAAGCCTGGGCACAGCAATAAGCACTTCGTCAAGCTCCACCCAGAATGGCGATATCGTGGTAACGTATACCGTCGCGAAAAGGTAGAGATAATAGAGTCTGCGAACGTCAGGCAGGAGGCCTCCAGTGGCGTTTGGGGTTCGTGCGAATGGGAAGACAGATGTCTGGCATAATGCAGCGGAGAACAGATACAAGGCTAGGGGCGCGCCCAAGTAGATGCTGGAAAGGTTCCGCAGGGTGTGAAGGTTAAGCACGACAAGGAGCAACAGCGCGACGATAAAGGGCAGCCGATCACCCCCGTGAGCGGGGTGATCGTCGCTGTTGTTTGTATACACCAAGCAACCTCCTCAGTTCTTCAGAGTTGCCGTCACAATTAAGCCTTCGCGAATGCGGGCCGAGGCGACCATGGAAAAGAGACGTACACAGCCGGATGCAAGTCGCATCACATGCGACTCGGCGGGTACGCTGTAATAGCTTACGGCGTCCACCTTCCATCCTGTCCGGCTTAGGAGCTGCGAAAGCGTCTGCGTACTGAAGAGAACGGTGTGATCCGGATGGCATTCCTCTCTGCCGAACACTGCTCGAAGGGCACTTTTCAACGATTGCGCATTGTTTGTCGTAATGATGAATTGCGTGGTTGGCGATGCCCACTGGGATACACACCGCAGCAATTGACCGGGGTTTTCGAGGTGCTCGATGATCTCGGATGCGACAACAACGTCAAAGCATTCATCTGGCCGGAAGGTGCAAGCGTCGGCGAGAATTAGGGGCCACGCAGGGTTATGCGCCTGCATCGCATGTATGCCGAGAGCGGAGATGTCAACGCCAACGAGGTAGCTTGAAACGGCTGCAATCTGGGAATGCAGCAATTCGCCCGCATTGAGTTTGTCTTGTGTAAATGGCCAGTCCGTGCAGCCAAGGTGCAGCACCTTCTTGCCGCGACATGCAGCGACAACGGCGACCTTTCTTTCCTCAATCCTCATCTGGATCCGGGATCTCCGAATGGGTTAAAGGCGGCTCCTAAGCTCACTAACCAGACGTATCATAAACGTGTATGCGAGGATACTGTAGACGCATCCAAAGACGACAATTGTGGCCCCTAGCTGAACGGCTGGCGAATGTGCTGAAACGGGCCGGAGCGCCGCCCAACCAGCCAAACCGCTCAGAGCGACGCACAGGAACGGGCGGGCGATGGTCGTAGCCAACGCTAGGATTCCTTGCCCGTACTCGCTGAAAGCCGCCCAGCCATACAACAGGCCGCTGATGAACATGGCGCAAGCCACGTTGCGCGCGACCAGCGCAGCGCTGCCTTCGTGCGCTCCCAATATGGCCGCCGTCGCCACCGCCGCTGCTTGAATAGCTCCGAGCAACGCAACGAAGCCATAGCGGCCGCGGGCCATCAGTAGCGCTGAAGACACTATGACGATGGGTTGGGTGAGCATGCCGAAGCTGAGCCAGGAGACAACCGCCGCTGCCTGCAGCCAGCGATCATGAAACACCAGATCCAATGCCGGATAGGCTGTTACCATCTGCAGCACACAAAGGGGCGCCAGCGCGGCCAAGATCGTCATGATGCTCTGCCTGAATGCTGCAAACTGGCGCTCAGATTCCTGCGTAAGCCTCGCCAAAGCGGGAAACAAGACCTGCTGAAGGTTCGCTGAAAGGAGGTATGCCGCTTGGGAGGCCAGCCCGAGACCCCAGGCGTATAGTCCTGCTTGCGTCGGCCCGCAGTGTATCCCAAGCACAAAACTGGCGACGTTCGAGTAGATTGCAGCAAAGAGCCCGGTCAGCATCAGCCAGGCTGCGGGCCCAAGCAACGCTGGCCATTCCCGCAGGTGAGGCTTGCCCAAGGGTATCCTGCCAGCCGCCAAACGCATTCCAAGAACTCCCGTAAGGCGACGTGCGACAGGCGCGAAGGCAAGCGCGTATGCGCCGCATCCGCGCCACGCTAAAACCGCCGCTGTGCCGGTATGAGCCATTCCCATAAGCAGACAGACCAGTGCGAGCGGCTTAAAGCGAAGCTCCTGCTTCAACCTGGCGACGTAGACCGTCATGGCTCCGTCGCAGGGCCAGCAAAGGGCTTCAATCACAATGAACGGAACCACGCGCGCGTCGTGGAAGATGGCTCCCCCCAGCGGCGAGATCAACGCCACCGCCGCCGCGCCGAAAGTGGAAGCGGACAAGGATAGCCAGAAGACTTGTGGCGCGTCCTCACGGAAGCGGCTATGCCGTTGAACCAGGACATCGCTCAGCCCCCCCAGTGTCAGTAGATTGCCGATTGCCGTGAATGAGCAGGCCATGGCGATCAGCCCGAAGTCGTCAGGGACCAGGAACCACGCCAGAACGATCTGCCCAATGACCGTGAGCACTTTATTGGCGGTGGCCATGCCCACCGTCCACGCAGCACCGGTCACAGCGTGCATGCCGACTGGCGGTGCCGGGGCGGCTCGCGGGAAATCGCCTGTAGTTTCGCTCAACGGTTCAACCAACTGCTGCTTCATGTGCTGCAGGTGCAACTAAAGTGCTCCCGTCGTGGTGAGCGGCCGGTCCGGTCGGCATACTGGAACGAAATCCCATCCGTTCTAGCGACCAGAAGGCGCCACGTGCCAAACGGTAGCCCAGGGGCGAGGCTTCAATGCGCGCTGCATAGCGCTTCAGTGGCGGAGGCAGAAGCGTGTAGAGTACGGTCTTGACGCTCACGCGTGGTCTTCCGTTATCGCGAAGTCCTGGGGCCTTTGTCGTCGCTGCGCCAGAGCAGCAGCGCGGGGCGCGAGACGGGGCCGGCTTCGACTGGGGCGCTTAGCTGGGAGCGGCCGGCCTTGGGGTAGAGCTGCTCAGCGCGCCCGAGCGCCCGATGCATGAACTCGGACATGAGCACACGGTACTCCACGTCAATGTCCTCTTCGCGGGCGGTCGGTTCGAACGTCCATTCGGCGCTAGTGCCAGGACATAGCTCGGTTCTATCGGAGAACCCGGCGGATCCCGCCGTGCCGGATTCGGCGAGCTGCTCGCTGTCGCCGGTCTGCGGCTCTCGTCGCCACGAGAACTCGTGCTTCCCGGCCTGGCCGTCCGTTGTGGCCACAGTCAGCGACATGCACTGTACGCCGAGTTCGGAACAGGTCTGTGCCAGAAGCGCATGCAGGTCGGCAACAGACTCTGCCATGTCCAGTTTGATCCTCTGCATGGCGATGAAGTGGTTAACAAGAAGGAAATGCGGCCGCGTTGTCTTGATGACCGAGGAACGGAAGTCGTCGAGCACGCCGCAGAAATGCAGCCCAACACCGACTGTCAGGGCACTGGCCACCAGGAACCATACGGCGGCACCACGGGACTGGACCAGGTAGTAGATGACGGCGCCTCCCGCCAGCAGGGACACGAAGACTGCGGCGAAGCAGATGTACGGAGGCGTCCAGCCCTGATCTATGAGGCGGTGGTGGATGTGGCCCCTGTCTGCGCTGCCGATGGGTTTGCCACGCAGCAGGCGGCGCGCGACGGTCAGGAGGATCTCCAGAACCGGATACGCCGCGACGAGAGTCACAAGTGCCATCTGGTAGTAGAATGGTTCACTGCTCCGCCGGCCCAGCCCAAAACTGCAGTCCTGGCCCAGGCTGACCAAGGACGTGGCAACGAGCATGCCCAGAGCGAGGCTGCCAGCGTCTCCCATGTAGATTCGTGCCGGGTGCCAGTTGAACCAAAGATAGGCGGCCAGTGCCCCTCCCGCCGCGAGGACAACCGCGACCACGACCGTGTCGTTGAAGCAGTTCGCTAGTAGGCCCGCAATGACGCAGATGACCAGCACCACCGAAGCGGCCAACCCGTCCACACCGTCTATGAAGTTTACGGCATTGACGATCATCAGGATCCACAGGACCGTCAGAGGCGGGCCCAGAAGCAATAGATCCACTGTCTGTATGCCGGGGAGTCGGAGCGCCTGGAATCTGTACCCGAACGCCACGAATGCCACGGCGATGAGGAATTGTCCTGCCAGCTTATAGCGCGGGCGCAGCAGGAACTTGTCGTCGGCCAGGCCAAGCACGGCGGCGAGCGTGGCGGCGCCAATGACAAGCAGGGCCTTCTTTGTCTCCACATAGTGGAGGGTCGGAGACAGCAGCAGGAAAACGCCCGCTCCACCGGCGAACCCCAGGAGTATCGCCACGCCGCCAAGGAACGGCACAGGCTCGTTGTGTATCTTCCGGTGCGTGGGCCTGTCAATCATGTCCAGGCGGCGAGCCAGAAGCATCATGATGGGAACGAGGGCCAGCGTCAGCACAAGGCTCGCACCGCCCGCCAGCCACGTGGCCGTGTACGTGCTCAAGAGGGCCTCTCCACCGCGCGATCCTCGATCTGTGCCTCGTAGGTCTTCGCGTCCTGGGCGGACGTGCCGAACCAGCGGTCGAAGTGGTCGCGGCACACACTGGTCGCCCGCAGAACCGCAGAGGGATCGCCGCCGCTGATCTCCACAAGCCAGCAACCGTCATGGCGCGCCAAAGAGACCCGGAGAATCCGCTTCATGCCACGCCCGAACCAGAGTGTACCCCGCGCGGAACTCTTGGACTCGGCAACGTAGAGCCTGTCGAACTCGATGAACCGACGCATTCGCCCCGGCAGAGCGAAGAGGATGCCCTCCGTCTTGCTGTAGGCGTCAACGTATACCAGCGTATTGTTCACTGCGGGTGGGGACTGCGGCTACAGGATGGGCTCTACGAAGGCTTCATCAATGGCCAACTCGGCGGCCTTCCCCAGGAAGGTAATCTGGACCACCAACTGGCTGTGGGCGCCGTACCGAACGAGCTTGCCGTAAAGGCCTTTCAGCACGCCACGCGCGACCCAGACGGGGCGTCCGGGCTCGCCGAAGATTGTCTCGCGCATGGTCTGGTCGTGCTGAAGGGCAAGCGCCAGGTTATTGAGCTCGCGCCAAAGCTGCGCGGGGTCGGGCGGAGTGAGTATCTGGGCGACTCTGCGCGACGCGAACACTCGTTCCGGTGAGAGCGGCAGCGAATCGTAGAACACATACCCGGAGAAAAGGGGAACCTCGTAATCACGCACGCGGCGGCCGTACACGTGGCGACGGGTGACCAATGGCAGAAAAGAGCCCACGTTGTGCAGGTTAAGGAACTCGACCAGGCGTTTCTCACAGCGCGGCTTCGTGTGAGCGACGACCCATGAAGCAACCAGGGACGGCGTGCCGCTGTTCAGACTGGGAACTGGAGTTTCTGTGAGTGCCATCTCAAACTCCGTCCCCGTCACGTCCCGGGCGTGCTGGATCATCGTAACTCTTCAGAAAGACACCGCTTACGACAGTACAGCAACGGCCGTTACCTCGCATACTTCATAGCAGCGCCCTTGTGCCTCGTCAACGGCCTTCTTCAAGAGACTGTTCCAGAATGCATCATGGCGTCTGCTTGCGGCGCCCAGCGCGTGGCTTCGTCAGACTCGCGCAACATCTGCTCGGGAGATACGGCTTTACTCGCCTTCCTCGCCACCCCCGGCTGACGCCGGCGACTAGGCCGGCTGCGCAGCCGCTCTCGATGCGTTCTGAAACACTCGCTGATTCTACGAACCGATGCGTAGAAACTTCTTCCAGGCGAAACCGGCGGCGAGGCGCAGTTTCTCCGCTTTGCTCAACGACACGCGGCGGGACAAGACGTCGTAATCGCGCCGTTCGATCTCTTCGAGCAGGCGCTGGTAAATCGCGACCAGGCTGCCCAGCGCGTCGCGGCTTTCAGCGGCGATCAGCGGCACCAGTTCACGCCCCGCAGCGTAGTACGTCTTGGCGCGTTCCGTCTCGAACTTCACCAGCCGGCGCATGGCGGGCGAATCCTTAACGGCGAGCACAGCGGCTTCGGAGACGCCGTGGGCGCGCAGGTCCTCCAGCGGCAGGTAGATGCGGCTGCGGCGGGCGTCCTCGGCCAGGTCGCGCAGGATGTTGGTCATCTGAAACGCGATGCCGGTCTTTTCCGCCAGGGGGATGGCGCGCTTATCCTCGAAGCCGAACACATGAATGGTCATCATGCCGATGACCGACGCCACGTGGTAGCAGTAGCGGTAGGTGTCCTCCCATGTCTCGTAGCGCGCTTGCCGCGCGTCCATCTCCGTGCCCGTGATAAGGTCGTGCATGTACTGCGGCGGGATCTTGTAGCGGTGCATCGCGTCGGCCACGGCGGGCAGGATGCAGTGCCGCTCTCCAGCTCCCCGCCGCGCGGCTGCGGAGAAGTCGCCTGCCATGGCACGCTCAAATGCCGCGCGCCAGGCCTGCGACGCGGCCAGCGCTTTCCGCGGGTCGGCTTCGTCGTCGGAGAAGTCATCGGCCGTGCGCGTGAAGGCGTAGAGCGCACAGATGGCGCGGTAGCGGTCCTTGGGAAGGATGGAGAAAGCGAAATGGAAGTTGCGCGCGCGCGTTCTAGTCAGCTCAACGCACTGAGCGTAGGAGTCCTCCAGCGATGCGGCGTGAGGCGTGAGGCGTGAGGCGTGAGGCGTGCGAAAATGGAGGTCGCCAATTCTGCATTTTGAATTTTGCATTTTGAATTCCACTCACGCCAGCCTGTGCAGCGTCATGTACCGTTCCACTTCCAGAGCTGCCTTGCAGCCCATGCCCGCGGCGGTGACCGCCTGCCGGTAACGGCGATCATGGCAGTCGCCTGCGGCGTAGACGCCCGGGACGCTGGTCTCTTGGCGGTCATTCACCTTGATGTACCGCTGCTCGTCCATCTCGACCTGGCCGTACAGGATGCCGGTCGTCGGGACATGGCCGATGGCGGCGAAGAGAGCGGCGACCTGCAGTTCCTTGGTGGCGCCGGTGGCCACATGCTTCAGTCGCAGTCCGGTCACGGTGGGGATGGGCTTGCCTTTCGGGTCGCCCAGGATCTCATCCACGACCTGGTTTAACTCCCAGCGGATTATCGGGTTAGCGCGGGCGCGTTCGAGCATGATTTTGGCGGCGCGGAAGCCTTCGCGGCGGTGGATGAGCGTGACTGAGGAGCACAGCTTGGCCAGATATGTCGCTTCCTCCATCGCGCTGTCGCCGCCCCCGACGACCGCCACGGGCTTGTTGCGGTAGAAGCTGCCGTCGCATACGGCGCACGAACTGACCCCCATGCCCTTCGGCGGCGAATACTGCGTCTCGCCAGGAAGCCCCAGCCAGCGGGGGGCGGCCCCAGTGGCGAGGATGAGCGTGTGGGTCTTGAGTGTTGCGCCGTCGCTGGCACGCACCGAGAACGGGCGAGTCTTGAGGTCAACGGCCTCGGCGCTTTCGTAGACGATCTGGCCGCCGCAGAACTTGACTTGTTCGAGCATCTCCATCATTAAGTCCGGTCCGTTTATGCCTTTGCGGAAACCAGGGAAGTTCTCGACCTCGGATGTTTTCGTCAGTTGGCCACCCGGGGTCGCTCCGCCCAGCACGACGGGCTTCAGGTTCGCGCGAGCGGCATAGATCGCCGCGGTGAGACCTGCGGGGCCGGAACCTATGATCAGTGTGTTGAGAACGTCATCGGTGGGCATGAGACCTCATTCCTGTGGTTTCGTCCTGCGCGCAGCAGCAAGCAGCAAGTGTAAGGGAGCGAAGGCAAAAACGCAAAATCGAAAAGCGCCGGGAATGAGCCTTGACAGCCGTTGGAGAAATGCTAACGTTGCCCTGTCCTACACTGTGGGAAGGGATACCTCGTGATGCGACTAGCTCGCGTTGTCTCTGCGGTAGTCTGTGTCTCCTGCGGTTCGGTGTTCGCCGGCACGACGGTCAACGATCTGAAGCAGGAAGTCGAGAGGCTGCGCAAAGAGGTTGCCGAGCGTGAGGATGCTAAGTCGGCGCCGATAAAGGAAGTAGACGCAAAGACTACCGGCCGTTATGGCCCGAACGCGGCCGTCGTTACCAAGGCGGCTAACGAGCACCAGAAACTGGAGATATCCGGGCTGGCGCAGGTGTGGTACGAGTCCATACAGAACGACCACCTTTCCGTCTCGAGAGAGCCGTTCGATTTCAAGGTAGCTGCGCCCCAGACGGCCAAGCTGCTGGGCGAGACCAATGAAGGTTCTGACAACGATACCTTCCGCGTCCGGCGCATGGAATTGCGCTTCCGGTGGCACGCCAGCGAGTACATATATGCGCACGTGATGATTGACCCGGCGCGAGAGCAAAATGAGTCCTTCGTGCCGTTCCCCACGTATCCGCGCCATAACACGGTGTTAGGGCCGCTGAGCGACCAGACCCTCCCGAGCACGCAGTTGCTGCAGACCGGCCAGATCAAGCCGGAGAACGTGAAGCCTCACCTGCTGCAAGACGCGTATATCGTCTTCCATGACTACGTCCCGCATCACAACTTCAAGATAGGCCAGTTCAAGCCTCCGGTGGGAGAGGAGGCGTTGCGCGACACGGGCTACCTGGACTTCGTGGACCGCGCGATGGTCACCAGCATCAACAACGTGCGCGACATTGGCGTGCAGGCGAGCGGCTCATGGCTTGACGGCCGCGTCCAATACGACCTGGGGCTCTTCAACGGCCCTACAGGTACGATTCTTTCCGACCCCGAGATCACTGAAGCCGGTAACCGCGCCGACGACAACGACGAGAAGGACTTTGCGTGGCGCGTCCAGGTGCACCCGGTGTGGAACAAGGACAAGTGGTACGGGCGGCTGGAATTGGGCTACCACCGCACTGAGGGGATCCATGGTGAATCAGGCCAGGAATTCAACCCGAACTTCGCGGTAAATGCCGAAAACCTGACGCGTACGGCCATCAACCGCCAGGGCGCGTGGGCGTTCTATCGCCCCGGCGGGCCGGTGCGTGGGTGGTGGATGCGCGGCGAGTGGGGCTCCGGGAAGGACCGCTTCGGCTACGGAGCCAATACGAGCCTGCTGGGCATCGGCAGCGTTGACTTGGGCGTGCAGGGGCCGCGCGGCGGCAGCGCGTTTACGCAGGCGAACCCGGCGCCGCTTACCGTGCAGGGCTGGTTCGTCTCCAGCGGCTACAAGCTTGCCGAGAGCCGTTTCTTCGGCGAGGGAGAGCGGAGAGACACGACGCTGGACAGGCTTCTGCAGGACCTGGAGTTCGCGATCCGCTATGAGACCTACCAGAACATCACGACGGAGGACCTGGTATTTCCCGACCGAAAGAGCGACCAGTTCAAGACGCAGGTGCTGACGTTCGGCATAAACTATTACATCACCGGCCAGGACATTAACGAGCGCTACGCCAAGACGCATAATGCGAAGGTGCAGCTCAACTATCTGATTGTGGATGAGCCGGAGAGCAAGAGCCATTTCCTGCGTGGAGTTCGCAACAACGTGTTCGTGGTGAACTTTCAGGTTGGCTTCTAAAGCGGCGTGGATAGTGGATCGGAGACGACGGACGGGAGAGGGCATCCGCGGGACATGAGATGCCGATTCCGTGGTAACCCCACAGGCCGCACTCTGGTACTCACAAACAGCCCGAAAATGCAGTCTGGGCCATGCCACGTCGCTGTTCGGTGTGGGGGCGATTCATTCCTTGGCACTGCGGTGGCCGCGCGCTAAGCACGGTGCTTTAGCTTTGTACCAGGAGGTGTTTGTCATGCTGCGCAATGTGAACAGGATCCACTGGGGTCTGGCGGTCGGGCTGGCGGTGCTGGTGGCGATCGCGCCGGCAACGGCAGGGGCACTAGACACGCTCGCGATCACCCTCGGCGTCGGCGACAGTGATGTCACCGTCACCGTGACGGGATCGAACAGCTTCACGGTGACTGGTGTTGCCCCCGTCACGATCACCGGCACAAACGTCGGCGTATTGACCATTACCGGCGATGGCGGCCCCAACAAGCTGACCGTTGACTTCAGTACGAACATGTTCGCGGGTGTCATTAACTTCAACGGTGGTGCCGGGAACAATACGCTGGTCATTAAAGGGTCGTTCACGACCGCCACCTGCAACTACACCAATGCCCATGACGGAAACATCAATCTCGACGGCACGGTGGTCAGCTACCTCGGCCTGTCGCCGGTCAACATCGGCAGTGCGGCAGACGTGATCTTCAACCTGCCTGCTGCGCCGTCCGGGCCGAGCGACGCCATCCTCGAAGATGACGGCACACCCGGCGATGGCGTTTGGCGGCTGCGCAGTAACCCTGTCACCTTCGAACAGACCGACTTCAACGCCACGAATTCAGTCACGATCAACCGCGGCGACCCCGCCGACACGCTGACTATTAACGCCCCGGCGGACTTCAACGTGGGGTTGACGGTGGGCAGCGGGGCTTCGCTTGCCACGGTGACGGTCAACAATCCGCTGACTCTGAATGCCGGCGCGGGCAACCTGGCGGTTGACGCGGGGGCCATCAACCTGAACGCCGACGTGAGCACGAGCGCAACCCAGGCGTACAACGGCCCGGTGACGCTGGGCGCGAACGCGAACCTGACCGGCACGACGGCGACGTTCAACAGCACGGTGGATGGCGCGCACACGCTGACGGTGACGGGGAATGCGGTCTTCAACGGGATAGTGGGGACCACGGCGCTCAGTTCGCTGCAGGTCACGGGCACGACGAACATCAACACGACGGCCGTCACGACGAGCACCACGCAGCGGTACGACGGCGCGGTGACGCTGGCCAGCAGCACGGTACTGACGGGCACGACTTCAGTGAGCTTCAACGGGAACATTGTGGGCGGCGGCTTTGACCTGACGGTTAACTCGCCGGCGACGGCGTTCGGCAACGCGGGGGGTGACAGCGTGACGGGCGTCGGGACGTTGACGACGGACGCCGCGGGCGCGACCACGATCACGGCGGGCACGGTCAGCGGCGTGGTGCTGACGTTTAACGACGATGTGACGCTGGGGGCGAACACAATCCTGACGGGAACAACTTCGGTGAGCTTCAAGGGGAACATTGTGGGTGGCGGGAACAACCTGACGGTGGACTCGCCGGCGACGGCGTTCGGCGACTTGGCGGCTGACAGCGTGACGGGCGTCGGGACGTTGACGACGGACGCCGCGGGCGCGACCACGATCACGGCGGGCACGGTCAGCGGCGTGGTGCTGACGTTCAACGACAATGTGACGTTGGGCGCGAGCGCGACGCTGACGCACACGGGCGCCAACTCGCTGACCATCAGCGGGACGCTGACCACAGGCGGCAACACGTTAACCGACTACGCCGCAGCGCCGGCCAGCACCAGCGGCACGATCTCCGGGCAGATCGCGGGTGCTGGCGGGTTGACCAAGGACGGTCCCGGCACGCTGCTACTGACGAATAGCAGCCCTGGCTACACCGGCTCGACCACTGTCACTGCAGGTACGCTGCAGGTTCAAGCGACGGCATCCATCGCCAGCAGCGCCGTCACCGTGGACAGCAACGGCACGCTGAGCGGGACAGGGGCCACGGGCGCGATCTTTGTTACGGCACCGAATACGGGCACGGTGAGCCCCGGCAGCCCCGCGAACACAGCGGGGATGCTGACGTGCGGCGGGGTCTCTTTCGGCGACAACAATGCGACGTTCGTCGTGCAGCTCTTCGGCACGGCCACCTATGATCAACTCAATGTGACGGCGGGGGGGACGGTCAATCTGAACGGCTGCACACTGAACGTGTCGGTTATCGGCGGCTTTCTCCCCGTGGTTGGCAGCCAGTTCACGATCATTAACAACGTGGCTGCTGGCCTGATAGGGGGTACCTTCAATTCACTGCCGGACAACGCTACATTCACGGCCAGCGGATACGGATTCCGGATCACGTATACGGGCGTCGGCAATCACGTGGTACTGACATGTACGCAGGGGGCGTTCGTCTGGACCGGCCAGGGCGTCGACGGCGGCGGCAACCCCGATCCCAACTGGACGATAGGGAACAACTGGCAGGGCGGCGTTCCGCCGAATCCTGGCGCGAATCTGGTCTTTGGCGCTGGTGCGCTGCAGAAGACGACCTGCAACAATGATTACGCGGACCTCACAGCGTTCAACTCGATCAACTTCGAGGATAACGGGTATACCATAAGCGGCGTTAACAGGGTGACTCTCGGGGCTGGCGGCATCTTCACAACCGCGGCAGCAACGGGCGCGAACACGTTGGGTGTGCCGCTGGTCATTCCGGCGGCGTGCCCGGTCACGACGACTGCCGGCACACTGACGTTGAGCGGTGTTGTAAGCGGCGCGGGCGGCCTGACAAAGGGCGGCACCGGCACCCTGGTCCTCAGTGGCAACAACAGCTACGGCGGCGTCACGTCGGTCAACGCGGGTATCCTGAACATCCAGAACAGCAACGCGCTGGGGGCGACGGGCGCCGGCGCTGACACGACCGTGGCGAACACCGGGACGCTGCAATTGCAGGGCGGCATTGCCGTGGCCAACGAAGTGCTGACGCTGAACGGAACAGGCGCGGCCGGGAACGGCGCGCTGGATAACGCCGGCGGGAACAACTCGTGGGCCGCGCAGGTCACGCTTAACGCCGGCTGTTCGGTCGGGTCGGCTGCCGGCACGCTGACGGTGAGCGGGCAGGTAACCGGAGCCACCGACCTGATCAAGGCGGGCGCCGGGACGTTGGTCCTGAGCAATGGAACGAATAATTACACGGGCGCCACCATTGTTAACGGCGGCACACTGTCCGATGGCGCCGCCAACGCAATCCCGGCGGGCAGCGCACTGACGGTGGCCGGAGGCGCCACCTTCGACCTCAACGGCATCAACCTGACGGTGCCCAGTGTCACGGGCGCGGGCACGGTGACAAACAACGGCGCAGCAGCGACGTTCACCGTGAACAACGCGGCAGCGGACACGTTCGACGGGGTGCTGGCGGGCGGGGCGAACCTGAACGTGACGGCGAATGGGACCGCCGCGCTGACACTGACGGGCACGAGTGCCGGCTATAGCGGCACGACGACGATCGTCAGTGGAGCCACCTTGGTCGTGACCGGTTCGATCGCCAACAGCACCGTGGAGGTCCAGACGGGTGGGACGCTGAGAGGCACGGGCACGGTGGGGCAGATCAACTGCGCCGGGACCGTCGCGCCGGGCACGGCGGCGGCTGTCGGGACGCTGAACTGCAGCGGCGCGAGCTTCACGACCGGAACGCTGCTGGTCCGGATACCGGATGCGGGGGCCGGCGCGACCGATACCGGCAGGACCACGGTAGACAGGCTGATCGCCAGCGGCGATATGAGCTTTGGGTCGGGTTCTCACCTGGCGGTGAACCTGAACGGAGCGCCAGCGTCGTGCTCGAACACGCAAGTGGCTCACGCCGGCGGCACGGTCACGGGCACATTCGGGGCGCTCGATGTCACCAATAACGCGACGGGCAAGGACGTGACGACCGAGTACCTGCCGGAGGGTGCTCCGCAGGACGTCATCGTGCACGTGAATATCGCGCCGACCGGCGACCTGAAAGTTGATTTTGACCCGATCGGCTTTGACGTGCAGCAGGGGTTCCATGCGACGGTCACCGATAAGGACGGGAACACGCTGACGTACACGTGGAATTTCGGCGAGCCGCCGAATTTCCTGGACTCGACTGACAGCAGCACTAACGCGCCTGACACCACATACAGCTATTCCAGTACTAACGTGCCGTACTACACCTTCGATGCGGCCGGGCTGACCACCGTCACGGCAACGGTGACGATAACGGACGGTTTCGGCGGGAAACTGGTCAAGACGGTGACCTTTACCCTCTTTAACCCGTTGGGCAACGAACAGAACGTGGCCAATGACCTGAACGAGACGGACCCGACCAATGGCGTGACCATCCTGACCAAGGGCAAGCAGGGCGTCATGAAGATTGACGTTGTGCAGGTCTACGACCCCGTCACGCAGGCGGCGGTCAACACGCGGCCCACGGGCACCACAACTATGCTCACAGGGCCGAACGGCATCACCGGCCCGGCGGGGACGCCGCTGTGGCAGACGGACAAGCCCACGTTCTATTACGTGTTCCTTCCTCCCGCGGGCCCTGGTCCTGGAGTCTACCTGATCACGGTTCTTGACAGTGCCGGGAAGCCGCTGGCTCGCAAGATGCTCAACATCACGGAGGCGGAACTGGACCCCACGGGCAAGGCGGTGCGGCGCAATGCGACCTTCAGCAACAAGGATAGCTTCATCACGGGCAGGTTCTCCTTCAAGGACAGCAGGCAGGATCAGGTGAAGTTCCTGGGGAAGTTCCCCCTGGAGAAGGAGTACAAGGATCCGGCCACGGGCAACATGGTGCCGACGCTTGCCCCCACAGTGCCGCACCTGTTTACCGTCGGCATTGGCAACATTATCGGCAACGCGACAATGCAGTTGACGGCGAATGGGCGGGGAACGCTGAACGGCAGGGGACCTTTGACGAGCGTCTACGATGCACAGCAGGCGCTGCGGACTGACGCCGTCACGCGGGTCAAGTTCAGATACGACCCGGGCACGGCTGTAGCCATTCTGGATGTGATGCTCCGTCTCAAGAACATGTCGAAGGCCGGGTTCGACACCGAGGGCGTGATCGCGACGTATGGCAAGGTGGGAACGGCAACCCAGCGGGTCACTGTCTATGACCCGAATGTGTACACTGATGCGCAGGGAACGGCGCGCCCGCAAGGCGTCCGCACGCTGGGTGTGAGCGAGCTGACGCCGTTGGCCATCCAGATATCGCTGCTGATTGACAATAACATCTCGTACTACTCGCTGATTCCATCGGGCTTCCTTGTGAGGAATGGCGTCGGCCAGATCGTAGGTCACAAGACGTCTCGCACGAAGTAGACGTCACGGAAGGTGGACGAGCGGGGTTTCCAGAGCGCCGGGCGGGAAGTAGCCGCCCGGCGCTTCTCTGCGGTAACAGTTGCAGACTCGAGCCCTTTCGGTGTTCGGTGCGGACGTACCTGTGCGCGCCTGCGAGTGTCGGTGCGCTGTATTCCGGAGCTTGAAACCTGGTGTCAGCGTTGGGGATCACATTACGGGGTGCTGCGCCTGCGTCACCTGCCTGCGTGCAGAGGCGACCGTCCTGGGCGTGGCGTTCCGCGGTTGGCGGCCTGCTGGTCTATCTGCTTAGCGCTGCTGGAACCGCCGGCGAGGGAACAACTCGTCCAACGCTCATCTCGCCAGGGATGGCGCCATACACAGAGACGTGGACTCAGATGCAGCGGCGCTCGAAGGAGACGCAACCGCCCCGGCGTGTCTCACGGCCTCGCATATGGTTCACAAAGCCCAACGCGGACAGCGCGGCTGCGGGGAGCCGCGCGCAACCCGGTCCGGTGTCAGGTGGAACCGCGGCCCCCGCGCCTGCCGCGTCTACCAGGGCGCCCCAGACGAAGGGCACGAGTTTCGCCGGGATCGGCCTGCAGGATGAGATCAACAGCGACTATGGCGAGTATATTCCGCCGGACACCATGGGTGTCATCGGGCCCAAGCATTTTATTGAGCTCATCAATGGCTCAATGACCGTCTTCGACAGGTCGGGCACCAAGCTCGGCCGGGTGTACATTGATGCCTTCTTCACGGCGGTTGACAGCGGCACAACGTATCCGCGCAACGGCGCCTTCGATCCCCGCTTGCGTTATGACAGGCGGAGCGGGCGCTGGTTTGCCAGCGCTCTGGAGTCCGGACAGGCCGACAAGAACAACCATATCATGTTTGCGGTCTCGCGCACGAGCGACCCGACGAAGATCTGGGACAAGTACGTGATACCCGTGGGCGTGCCGGATGCCGGCACGGTGACCTACTTCACGGACTTCGATACTATCGGCCTGGATGACAACGGCGTGTACTTCGGCATGACGATCTTCCCGTCGGATACCTCCCCTTCGTACGCCAAGATCGCCGCGACACCGAAGGCTCCGCTCCTGGCGGCGTCCCCCAGCCTTGGCACGGTCAGCCAGTTCACCAGCATCACAGACATGTTCTCGTCGCCGCAACCGGCGCAGAACCTCGACGCCATAAGCGACACGGCGCCGGCGTGGTTTGTCTCTTCATCAAAGGCGCCGCGGTACGTCAACATACTCCACCGGACGCTGACGTGGAGCGGCGGCGTGCCGACGCTCAGTGCAACTACCGCCGTGACGACCGCGCTGTACGCCGCGCCCTTGAACGC
Source organism: Planctomycetota bacterium (assembly GCA_026692735.1). Taxonomy (GTDB): domain Bacteria; phylum Planctomycetota; class SZUA-567; order H5-PLA8; family H5-PLA8; genus JAPLOD01. The sequence goes on from JAPLOD010000149.1 coordinate 36,757, forward strand.
GCCGGCCAGGGGGCAGCGATCGACGGAATACGTGGATGTTGGCGACGACAGGGTCCAGATGGCGGCCATCCGCAACGGCCGCCTGTGGACGTGCCGCCATATCGGGGTCAACAGCAGCGGCAGCGAGACCAGCCCTGACCGCACGGGCTGCGAGTGGATGGAACTCGCGTTGAACGGCACGTCGGCGTCGGTGAACCAGCAAGGCCGCGTGTACGACACAGCAGCCACCAACCCCCGCTTCTACTACTACCCATCAATCATGGTCAGCGGACAGGGCCATGCCGCCATGGGTTTCTCGGGCTCCAAATGGCCACGGCTGACGGGGGAGTATATCGGCGCCTACACCTGCGGCAGGCTGGCTGGAGATGCGGCCGGCACCATGCAGCAGCCAGTGCTGGCGTTGCAGGCAGGCGCGGCGTCATACGTCGTCCCGGGCGGCAACAACCTGACCCGGTGGGGCGACTTCAGCTTCACAAGCCTTGACCCCAACGACGACATGACGCTGTGGACCATCCAGGAATATGCCGCCACCACGGACAGTTGGGGCACCGTGGTCTCGCAGCTCCTGGCGCCCGCGCCCACGCTCGACGCGACAACTGCCAGTGCCGCTCGCGGCGACCACGTCACGCTGAACCTGACAGGCACGGGGTTCTACGACCCGGGGCCGGGCTACGCCAACCGGCTGAGCATCACGCTCTCCGGTTCAGGCATCTGGAACTATGCGGTGACGTACACGGATTCCGGGCTCGCGAGTGTGACATTCGACATCTCGGTCACTGCGGCCACGGGCGCGCGCGACATCATCCTGACGAACCCTGACGGCCAGAAAGCAACGCTCACCGGCGCCTTCACCATCAACGCGGGGACGGCCAACCTGTCCCTGGGCAATCTGGTCTGGAACGACGCCAACGGTGACGGGCTGTTCAACAATGGCGAGTCCGGCATAGACGGCGTCGCCGTGAAGCTCTATGAGGACTCCAACCGCAACGGCAGCTATGACTGCGGCGTGGACACTCTCGTCAGCTCCACGACGACGAGCGGCGGCGGCCTGTACACGTTTGGCAACCTCGTCGCGGGCAGGTACATCGTCCTGGCGACGCCCGGCAACGAAAGTGTCGGCCAGCCGCTGTACGGCTTCCACTGCAGCGCAGGCGCCGGTTCGGTGCTGGATCCCAACAACAATGCGGACAACGATAACAACGGCTCCACGATGCCGGGAGTCGGCGTCGTCAGCAGAGCGCTGACGCTCAGTGCCAACAGCACGACGCTGGATTTCGGGTTCACGCATTTCGCGCAGCAGCCTCTTGCCATTGCCGGCGTGACCTCAAGCCCAGGCAGCGTGCCGAAATATCACAAGGTTGAGCTGGAGATTGGTCTGCAGAACGTGGCGGGCACGCAATACTATGAGTGGGACCCGCTGCAGGGCGGCCTGGACCTGTCGGCCACGTTCGCCAGTCCTTATGGCCAGCAGTGGCTGATCAACGGCTTCTACGATGGCGCGACCCAGAAATGGCTTGTGCGCTTTGCTCCCGACACGGAAGGAACGTGGAACTTCAGCGTCTCGGCGCGGGACGCAAGCGGCACAGTTGTCTGGAACGGCACCGGGAACACGTTCGCCTGCACTTCGTCGGCTCTCCCCGGACACCTGCGCATCGCGGGGAACTACCTTCGCCATAAGGAGGGCCAGTTCTTCTTCGGAGTCGGCCACAACACGGGCTGGCAGCCCGACGTGGAATATCCTCCGCTGAGCACCATGCGCGACAAAGGCGAGAACCTGCTGGCGTTCTGGCTGGCCATGCCGTGGGCACAGCCGTCGTGGTCGTCGTCGGCTGAGCCCTTCTGGGACAAGCGCGCGCCGATAGAGAACATCGAGCAGGGCGTCGGCAACTACTGCCAGGCCGCTTGCGCGTACATGGACGGCGTCGTTGACCGCGCCGAGCAGAACGGCATCTACCTCCTGCCGGCCATCTGGGCGCATGACCAACTCGCGGACGACCAGCCCTCAGGCTGGAACAAAGCGTGGCAGAACAATCCGTACCAGACCCTCTGCACAGCCACCGATTTCTACAAGACGACGAGTGATGGCACGAACGATACGCCGCAGTGGCGCTATCAGAAGAACTTCTACCGCTACCTGCTGGCGCGCTGGGGCTACAGCCGGGCGATCGCAGGCTGGATGGCTGTGGCGGAGATTGATGGCACGACCGGCTACTGCTCCAACCCAACGCAGGCGGAATCGTGGTGCTCAAGCGTCCGCGCGTACTTCGCCGGGAGCGACCCGTTCAGAGTCAACGAGTCCGGCCAGTATCCCATCGTGGCGATGAAGACGGACGAAGCGTCCGCCGATGCGGCGACGTGGGACGTGGGATTCAACCTGCGCGCCGCGGACACCTACCTGAAGAAGACAGACAGCATCGAGATCGCCAGCACGGTTGCCTCGGAAACCGCCACCATGCGCGGTTCCGGCAAGCCTGCGCTCCACACGGAGGCAGGCGGCTACCTGCCCACGGCCAGTCAGCCGCAGCACCTGCACAACGCCATCTGGGCCGGCGCGGCAGCGGGCGCGTGCCTTACGCCGCTATCCTGGGGCGACGACGAATACTACCCCAACCACTATCCGATGGTCTCGCCGGGAATGCAGGAGCAGCTTGAGTACCTTGCGCAGTTCATGCGCGGGATCAGCTACCTGGGCGACACGGGCCTGACGCCGATCTCAACGTCCAGCGGCGGGCTGACCATCGGCGGGACGAGCAGCGGCGACTACCGCGGCTGGGGACTGCGGCAATCCGATCGGGGATGGGCCTGGATACAGCGGAACCTGAACGGCAGCACGGGAGTCGGCGGCGGCACGCCCGCGCCCGCGACAGTCCAGTTCACGGGGCTGGCGGACGGCACGTACAGTGTCGAGTGGTACGACGTGTGGGCGAGCGGCCAGACGCCCTGCACGGTTGTGCAGGCGACTGTGACAGGCGGGAGCTTCTCGCCGGTGCTGGCAATGCCGACGCTGACACCAAGCCGGGCCGACATCGCCTTG
>JAPLOD010000150.1 GCA_026692735.1 Planctomycetota bacterium
AGCGTGAACGTCGTCTACAAGGCCGTCCGGGGCAAGAGCTGCAAGGCGGCGAAGGCGAAGTACGTGGCGTAGCCCTCCCGCTGGGCGGCCCGGTACCCCTGACAAGCAGGGCACCTTGCGGCGCCACAACGACGATCTCGGTGCGGGTGGTGTCTTGGGCCGTTTTCGTGGTCCGGACGCGAATCTGAGCCTGAAACCCTTGGCTATTTCCGCACAACTTCGTCCAGCGTGAGCCACCCCTTGGCGTCCGCGTCCTGAGTACGGTTGGCGAGACGCACGAAGCCACGTGTGAGCAGCTTCAACGCAACCACGCAAACGTATACCCCGCGCAGCGTGCGGCTCGCCGGGGTTCCGTTCACGCCCTTGGTGTGGCGAGGCGGCCCATGAAGAGGATCGCGCCGGATTTCTCGTGGCGAATCAGGAACAGGAACGGGTGGTCCGCGCAGAAGACTTTCGGCCGCGCCGGCGCAGCTCGGCCTAGCATCACCACCGCCGTTGCCGCCGCCGCTTCAGTGCCTTCCTCGTTGACATCCACGAACGCCTTGTGAATCACCGCCGAGATGGAGAAATCGCGCTTGCCGTCCATACCGGAGAGGTCAGCGGCCGCGGCGTTGAACGCGTCGCTCATGCCCATCGCGTGCAGCGTATCGCCCAGCATGAACTCCGCGGTGATCTTGAAGCGCGGCAAAGCGACCTGGACTTCCGCGCTGCCGAACCCCTGTGTCCACGCGGCCAGGTTCGCGCTCGTCAGGTCTTTCTCAAGTTTCGGCAGTCCGTCCACAGCGTTGGGCAGAAGCACGATCATCGAGAGTTCGCGGCCCCGATAGGGCAGTTGCAGCGCCGTGAAGCCAGCGCCTTCCTTGAAGGCGTAGCGGCCCGTGCGGTGCATCATCGGGCATTCCACGTCGCCGCCGGCGCCAAGGTGGAACGGCTCGTCCTTCGTCGCGGCCTTGGCGAATTGGTCGGCCCACAGACCTTTGAAGTAGACCGCGTTGGTCAGCAGCAGGCGCGTCAGCGGCGTGAGCGTGCCGGGCGGGATCAGGTCCTTGATCTTGTCCTTCGTCTCCTTCTCGACCCAGGTGTTGATCGTCTTGCGCGCACCTTCCGCATCCGTCTTGAAGTCGAGTTCGCTCAGCCCGGCGCCGTAGCTGGTCTTCGTCAGGTCGAGGTACTCCGGCAGAAACGCGTAGCCTTTCTGGCCCCACAACGCGTTGGCCACGGAAAGCTGGTATCCGCGCGGCTTGCCGTCCGGGCCCAGTTCGGCGTTCAGTTCTTTGAGGAACGCGCCGAAGTCCTTGTGCAACGCGTCACCTTTGGCGGGCAGGTGCAGAACCTTGGCCATTTGCGCAGCCGTTTCGCCGCGAGCGCCCGCGTAGGCCATGGCGAGCGCCATCTCGACGCTATTGGGCGAATAGAACAGGTTGCCCTGCTGCGCCGCCAGGCGGCCGTACAGGTCCGCGGCGAACGCATTGTTGGCGTCGCCAATCCATACGTCTTCGCCCGCCGCGGCCGAAGGTATCGCAACGGCGCAGACTGCTACCAGAGCCAGAAGAACGATCAGGCCGGAAATCATCGAATGCATTGTCTCCTCCCGCGAACACGTGCAGTCCACACTCTCTTAGAGCAGTTCACGTTTGTATGAAAGTATGCCGATACTGTAGGGATGAGAACCTATTCGATGGACCTGCGTGAGCGGGTCGTGCAGGCGTACGATGCCCGAAAGGGCACTCAAGCCGAGATCGCGAGACTGTTCAATGTCAGCGTCTTCTGGCTGCAAAAGCTACTGCGGTTCCGTCGGGCCACGGGATCGCTGGCGCCCAAGCCGCATGGTGGCGGCCGAGCGCCCAAGTTCAGCGGGGCAAGTCTGGAGGCACTTCGGCACGATGTCGAAGCCCACCCTGACGCTAGCCTTGAGGAACTCTTGCGGCGTTCAAGAATCGACGGCAGTATCATGGCGG
>JAPLOD010000151.1 GCA_026692735.1 Planctomycetota bacterium
AGGACATCACCGAGCTCGAAGGCAACCTGTCGGATGATGAGGCGCGAAAGAGAATCGGCGCTGCCCAGCGGCTACTGACCAACTGCCTTCCGCTCCCGCGCAATGAACTGGCTGCCGGTGTGCCAGGCAGGTCGCGTCAGCCAAAACCCATACCGGCGCCCGAGGAGGGCGCAGGCTACGCTCTGGTGATAACCGCGGACGGATTTCGGATTCTAGACAAGAACGGTCGCACCCGCCACGTAGTCCACCTGCCGAAGCGGCTCCGGCGCCTGCTCCTGGCTGCTTGGGCGTGCGGCTGGGTTGCGCAGAACCTGCCCCTGGAGCGAGGCGACGATGATCCTGGGCTGAACGCGCCTGTGAACCCGAGTTTCGCCATCAGCAGCCTGCGCCGGCTCCTCGGCAAGTCCGCAAACCGCACCGATCACTGCACGCTGCGGAAATACCTGCGCCGCGCCGACGGCCCGTGCCTGATAAGCGAGGGTAGATCACGCATGTCGCTCGTTGATTTCCGCGTTGATACAGCAGGGAAAGCGCCTGGAGAGACGCTCCGGGCGTACTTGTACCGCGTACTCGAAGAACACGACATCCAGTCCCCGAGGGACCCACCGGGTAGCGTAAAACCGGGCGTCAACAATAGCGTAAAGTGGGGCGTCAATCTTTTACGCACAGAGGTCGGGGGGCAGACAGCAGGCCAATAATGGTGTCGAGCGTCATCGGGACGGTACTCTTGGCCTGTTTGTCCAGCCGGCGTCCATGGAACGGTATCGCGGCATCCGTTTCAGGGGTGTTCGGTGGCGTTTAGTGCAGGCTACCCGCCGGTGGCGGTTGAGCCGGTGGCCAACGTGGCGGTGTTGTTCATCACGCCGTCCGGGGCACCGCTGGCGACCCGCTCCGCCATCATCTTCCCGGCCTCGAACTTCACCCGCCGCCCTTCCGGCACCGAGACCTCTGCGCCAGTCTTCGGATTGCGGGCTTTCGTGATCAACGTTCCTTTGAGGTACGCGCCAGCCCGGGCTTGAGGGCTCGCCCGTCTTGATGCGGGCCTCTGGCCTGCATGCCGGCGGGACAGCGGTGCCACGAGCACCACCCGGATGAGCTGGCGAACGCGCGGTTGCCCTCATAGACTATTGCCACCATATAAAGGCAGCCGTTATGCGCCGTCACTGGTATCTCCTCCTGCCGTTGGTTGCCGTGATAATCGCCGCCGGCCTGGCGACGTTGTTGCCACGCAGGCACACAACCACCGAGCAGCATAACGAGCAGCAGACGACGCCTCCTCTGACCGTCTCGCCGGCACCCAGTCCGCCCGGGGCAGCCAAGAAGCCTGCCGCGCCGAGCGATGGTGCTGCGACACTAGCCCCTGCTCCGCGCGAGGGCACTGACGCAAGGCCGGTCGCGCCTGTTCCTGAAACAGAAGACCAGAAACCGCCCCGGCTACTCTGGGAGATCAAGGCCGGCGGTGGGCCGGACTTCTTCACGGAGATTCTGCCGGCCGGCGACATGCTCGTGGGCATCCGCAACGGCGCCCTCTATTGCCTGGAGGCGCGCACAGGAAAGATCATCTGGAAATATCCGGATAACGGCGAGGGCTGGAGGACGTGCGCCGCCGGCTGTATCCCCGTGCCGCAGCTTATCGGCATCGTGGGCGACGAAGTGATCGCGCCGTTGCCCGAGGGGCAGTTGGCGGACCGGGCGGCGGGGTGCACCGGCTTCCGCCTCTCAGACGGCGCGATGATGCACCGGCACACCGTCGGCACAGGCTATACCCATGAAGTCGTGCCCAATTCCGGCAGCCGGGTCGCCTTCGCGCAATACGAGCGAAGGCCGCCAGCGGCACCGCCACTGCGGGACCAGCCCGTAGTGGC
>JAPLOD010000152.1 GCA_026692735.1 Planctomycetota bacterium
GTATCGTCACCATAGCTTGCCAAACTTACGCAATTCCCGACTTCGTTACTACAGTCTCCTGTTATGTGGCATTTGCTGTTGTCCGCCTCGTTGACCGCCGGGACGTTGAGCGCGAGCGTCACGGGCCGCTCTCCGTACCGGCGCAGAGGGTTCAACAGAGTGATGGAGTTTCGTAGTATTCGGTAGCGCAGGGTGTTGGGCTTGATGCCCAGCAGTTCGGCGGCTTCGCACAGGTTCTTCGGGAGACCGTGTTTCTCCAGCAGTTCAGCGTGTACCGACCGACTTCTACGCCGCCTTCGCCCGGAGCCTTGGTCTGGTCCAATGCCGGCCTGTGCGACGGCGGCATGCAGGCGTTGCCGGCGCGCTGCTTCCCGCTCCCGCCATTCGTCAGCCCGCTGCTGCTCTTCAGTCAGTGATGAGGTCGGCACTTCAGCGGTGCCCGGGATCGTGTTGCTGTTGGTGTCGTTCGATGGTATCGTAGTCATTGTTGGTTCCTCAAGGGCGCGCATCTGCTGGGGAGCGGGGCGCGCCTTTTTATTTGCGCACTTACAAATGGGCTCCACCGACTTCGACACCGCCGTCATGGTGGGCCTCGTCTCGCGCCCACTCCTCGATCTCCGCCAAGTCGAAGCGCAGCGTGCGGCGGATATGGTGGGACGGGATGATCCCGGCGGCCGCCCAGTTGCGCACGGTGCCGGTGGCGATGCGGAGGTGTTTTGCGATTTCCTCCGCCGTCAACCACGTCGTCGCTATCTCTTGGCTGTGTTCCATCTGCACTCGCCCCCAATGTGGTACAATTCGTCCGGTGCCCACCCGCAGGCGCCTGATGTCAATGGATTGGCGAGGCGGGATTTCGGGAAGGAAAATCAGGAAATCCGAAAGATGCTGAACGAGACGGCAAGCAAGCGTGTCCCCGGGCTTTCTGTCCTGTGGGAATCCCAGCCCGACGGGAGCAGGTTCGTCAGGATCGTGCGCGCGCCGTCGGCCCCTGATGAGCCCGTGGCGCAGCGCGTACTGACAGGCGTGAGCAGACAGACCGTAAGCGCCGCCATAAACGCGGCCGAACGCCTGCCCGACCCAGAGTTCGCCAACGCCTTCTTCGCGATGCACCTGTTCGCATTTCCGCTCGCGGACAACCCAAGTCGTGCCGGAGAAGACCCGCTCTGGCGCCGGCGAACCCAGTCCGTCAGTAAGTTGCGCAAACTGGCCTTCCGCGTGCGCGACGATCCGGTGTTCGCGAGCCCGGAGACGGCGAACCTGGAGAAGAACCTGAAGCCGACAGACGTGTCCCCGGAAGAAATGGAGCGCTGCGCCTGGGGCCATCTCTTTCCGGATCTCCGCTATCACGGGAATGTGGATATTGGACAGATGCAGATCTTCAGGGACGCGGTGGTGAAGTACTGGCGCAAGCGGTGTGAAGAGGCGAAGAACGAGATCGACTTCAACGAGTCCCTGCGTACCCACGTGTCGTCCGGCTTCGCCGACATCGAGGTCGGCGCAGGAAGCGCTGCCGGGAAGGACGGCGAAGGCGGGAAGCCCGACACGCGAACCCCCGATGACCTGTTCCGGGATTGGGTGTCGTACTCCATCCATGCGGTCGCCGAGATGGCGGGCAAGGAGGCGATAGACATCTGCGAAGCTGCCATCGGCAACCTTAGCGTCAACGAGCGCCAACAGATCGGCCTCTTCTACGGCTGTTGCCCCTACGTCGGCGGCACAAGCATCGCGTTTGCCCAGCACATGCTGCGGGCCAACCCCGACATGCGCGCGGACCTTCTATCGCTGTGCGACGTGCCCATCGGCTCGTTGAACGGCGCGGAGGCGCAGAACCTTGAGAGCAAGTTGCGCGTGACGATCACGAGGCTGTGCATGCTGGGCCTGAATCAGATGGAGGCGGACAAGGCCCGTAAGCGCTCCCCTGTGCCGTCCATAGACGTTGAGGACGACAGCGGCCCAATCGCTGCTTCTGCCGCCACGCAGGCAGACGCGGCGGATAGCGAGGGCGAACAGACGCTTGCGAAGGCACTGGAGTCACTATCTGATAGAGACCGCATCATCTGCCACGAGTATGTAGACGAGGAGAGAAAGCCGAGCGAGATCGCGGAGAGCCATTGCGACTGGGGGCTGACGCCGAAGCAGATCTCCGACCGGTGGAGGGAGATCAGGGAACACCTTGCCCGGGAGGTCAGGAAATACCTTGCCCGGGGGGTCAGGCGTCCCGGCGGCAAGGAGCCCTGAGTTCGGGGCCGGCTGCCATACTGTGGCGCACACGGTGCGGTTGTTAGCTTCGCAGCTTCGTTGTTCTCGCTTGACGAAACCAGGAACCCCGCGGTGAGTCCATCGGCATTTCCCACCGCCAGCACTATTTTTCGACGCGCGCTCTGCTATGCTGTTCGCGGTACGACGGCCCAGGTTCCAGGCGCCGGGCATTGGGCGCATGCTGAAGCCGGGCGCCGTGGACCGGGCAAGCCACGCTATGGGGGACCCTGACCATGCCGAGCAACGGGACAGAACCAGATCGTTATAAGCGGATGGCCGCCGCAGCCGCCGACTGCGCGATCTCTTCTTCCAAGATGGCACGGAGCGTCCGCTTGACAATGAGGTCGCTGTGGGTCTCCAGCAGGACACACCGGCCAGTCTTGGCGTGAACGATGAACAGTTCGGCGACCTTGGCCTGTAACGAGGGATGAAGATGGACCTCGGGATTCTCGACAGCGACAACTTCATCCTGCTGCATCAGGCCTAACTGGACAACCATCGGCAGCACTTGGTGGAAGCCGGTGCTGAAGTACCGGAGTTCGTTATTGTCGGCTGTTTCGAGCTCCATGCACGGATTCAGGAACCCAATCTTCGCAGGGCCGTGCTTTTCGACGAGTGCGCGGTCCTGTAGGTGAAGGTGCAACAGGCCGAGAGGCGTGTAGCACGACAGATAGCCGCAGGGCATGCCGCGCCCCATGTCCCACCGGTCAGCACGAAGGAGTCCTGCTTCCAGCGGAAAACCAACGAGGTATCGGAGCCATGTCGAGACGTGTTCCGCAAGCGTGTACGCATCGTGATCAATGAGCTGCGGATCAAACAGCTTTGGGAATGCGCTCTGAAGCAACAGATGGTTCAGCCGCTTGACGTCCTCCGGATGCAGTTTCGTAACACCGACGTCAAGGAGCCGCTTAGCTTCGCCGGGCAACTCTGGCCACAGGCAGGGGTCGTACAGGTTGGGGTTCGCCAACACCTCGTTCAAGACCTCTAGCAACTGCGCTTTGCGCCCGGGGTCATGCCAGACCTGTTGCTGATCGGCTGTCAACCGACGGCACGTACTTACAGCGCGACGTGGAACCTGCACTTCAACAGCTCGGCCTTCTGGTCGTGGATAACCGCCGCTTTATCACCGTTAAAGGCATTGAGTATTTGGGGAGGACGAAACTGTGAAAGCACTGAAGGTAACGGTCGGGCGTAAGCTGCAGGAATTGCTGATGCTCTGCTACTTTGCGAACACTCCGGTGTTGCTGATCGGCCCAAGCGGTATAGGAAAGACGGAGATCGTCGAGCGGACGGCGAAGGAACTTGGCATCGGGTGTTGCCCATTTGACACGACAATCACGGATCCTGTGGATCTTATCGGGCTGCCGCTGATAAACGGAGCCACCGTCCGATACGTGCCGCCCGAGATCCTGCCGACGAGCGGCAACGGGCTTCTGTTTCTCGACGAGCTGAACCGCGCCCGTCGTGAGATGCTTAATGCGAGTTTACAGCTTATTTGCAGCCGGCGGCTGAACACGTACCATCTGCCGCCTGGCTGGCTGCCCCTCGGCGCCATGAATCCCAGCGATGATGAAAACTACGATACCAACAGACTCGACATTGCGATGTTGAGCCGCTTCGTCCGGGTCGAGGTCGAAGCTGATCCGGAGCACTGGGTCTCCTGGGCAGAGGGGAACGGCGTTCATCCGAGTGTGGTGTCCTACGTGCGAGCGACGCCCGGGGTCTTCAATAAAGGGGCGGCGCCGGCTACCGCGCGTGCGCGTCGCCTTCCGCATGCTCCATCTCCACCAACGACGACCTCGTGTCGCCTGGTACTCGCGCGACAGGCGCGGTGCAGTACACTCCCGCTCGCCGCACCCATCCACGTCCGTCCGAGGAAGGAGCAGGGCATGGTTCTTGTGCACAGACTGCCGCCGTTGATCTTCGTCGTTTCGTTGGTCGCCGGCGCGGCGGAGACCCCGGAGGCGGGCCTCGTGGGCCATTGGAAACTCGACGACGGCAAGGGTGCGAGCGCGCAGGACTCATCAGGCAACGGGAATCATGGCGTTCTGAAGAACATGGATGCCGCCAAGTGCTGGGTGCAGGGCAAGAGCGGCGGTGCCCTCGACTTCGACGGCGAGACCTCTTACGTCGAGATCCCCAACTCGACGGCGCTCCAGAGCGTGCAGGACGGAAGCTACACGCTCGTCGCGTGGTTCAACCCCGCCGCCCTCCCGCCCGGCAAAGACTGGGATTACAGGAGCGCGTACGGCATCGTCATGAAGAAGGGCTTTCACGAGGGATTCATGTATGACAAGGCTGGCAGGTTCACGCTGTGCCACTGGCTGGCAGGAGACAAGGGCGCCGGCACGGCCACTTGGGACACCTTCGCGCCGGGTCAGTTCCACCATGTCGCCGGCGTGCTGGACAAAGCCGCAGGCGAGGCCCGCCTCTACGTGAACGGCATGCTGAACGGCCGTGCTTCCTATGACGCTCGCGCAGCCGCGCGGACGTATGGCGTTGAGCCGTGGCGCATCGGCACGGGCAACAGCAACACACACGAAGGCTGCGGTTGGCCCGCCAAGGGCGTGATCAGCGACGTGCGCATCTACGACCGCGTCCTGAGCGATGAGGATATCCGGAAACTCGCCGGAGCAGCGGGCGGGGCGCAGCGGGTGGTCGTCACGCCCAAAGACCACGGCAAGGCGCTGCTGAACCCCGGCATGGGTTGGAACATGCCTTACTACACGGATAACGGCGACAACCACTACGGCGGCAAGCTCGCGCCCGATGACCAGCTTGAATGGTTCCCCGGTTGCACTGCCGTCTCGTTCCGCGTCGGCTGGGGCCGCATTGAGACGAAGGAGGGCCAGTTCGACTGGGACTACACCGATAAGATCGCGGAGCGCTGGGTCGCCAAGGGGCGCCAGGTCGTCTATTGCTGGCTCGTCTTCAGCACGATCGGCTCGGTCCCCTGCACGCCGGCCTGGGTTCGCGATGCCGGTGCGAAGGGCTGGGAATACAGGAAGAAGGACCCGTACGAGGTCCCCTGCTGGGTCCCAAACTGGGATGACCCCGTCTTCATGCAGAAACTGGAGAACTTCATCAGAGCTGCAGCGGAACGCTATGACGGCAAGCCGCACGTGGCATTCGTCGAGATCGGTTCGCTGGGCACGTGGGGCGAAGGCCACAGTTGGGCGCCGGGAGGCGGCGTGCCGGCCATCAGCCTTGAGACGAAGAAGAAGCACATTGACCTCTGGCGCAAGCACTTCAGGAAGACGCCGCTCACCGTCAACGACGACTACCTGGACGAGGCCGTTAAGTATGCCCAGCAACAGGGCTGCGGCCTGGCCGACTGGAGCGTCATGGTCGAGGGCGGCGGCAGGGCGTACTTCCACCAAAACTTCGCGCAGTGGTTCTGGCCGGAGCAGATCGTCACGCTGGAGAACGAGCACTACCACTACGCCATGCAGAAGAAGACGTGGGGCGACGGCAGCAAGTACCTCGACGCCGTCGAGGACTACCATGCCAGCTGGGCGCGCATCCATGGCTGGCCCGACCAGTTCCTGAAGGGCGATGAGAAGGAGAAGTTGCCCGGCAACAAGGAACTCGTGGACCGCATGAACCTGCGCCTTGGCTATCGCCTGCAGGTGCTCCGTGCCACATGGGATGTCACCGCCAAGGCCGGTGAGAAGGCCACGTTCCATATCAAGTGGCGAAACGCCGGTGTTGCGCCGTGCTACGGCGGCGGCCTGTCGGCCATCACCATCAAGGACGCCGCCGGCGCCATCGTCGCGACGAGCGTGGACACCGTGTTTAGTGTCCGCGCGCTGCAGCCCGGCCGTCCGGCCGATCAGGCTCCGCCGCAGGACGCGGCCGTGGCGGTCGCGCTTCCCGCCACGCTGCCCGCAGGCCCGTACAAGGTCTTCGTTTCCGTCGGCGACAAAGACGGCCGGGCAGTAATCGCGTTGCCTCACGATGGCGACGACGGCCAGCGCCGCTATCCCCTGGGAGAACTGAAGGTAACGCCGTGACGCCGACGTGGGCGTGGACGCTGAGGAGCGGATTCGCATCTGGATGCGCGCGCGGGCGAGCTGACAGCTAAGGAGAAGACCTGCCGAGCCGCCCCTTTTGGAGCGGCCCGGCCATGTTCATCTTTTCCTCTTCGCCAGCCACCGCTGCGCCCGCCGCAGATCACCTGACGCGGCGCGCAGGAAATCATCGCGTCCCCACGTCGGCGTCTGTTCCGCGAGCAGAAACTCGGTCAGGTTTCGGCAGGCGGAGAGGGCGTGATGCAGGGCTTCGACGACGACTTCCACCCTGTCTTCGTATACTTGCGGCCGCAGCGGGTATGGCGGCCGCGTCCGTCTTCGTCTTACCATGCGGCCTCCTTCAGTTCGCCAGCGGCATGAGGACCGTGTTGAGGGCTCTGAACCCGTCCACCTGCCGCGCGGGCGATTGCGATTTCATGCGCGCCGTCGCCGCGTTGTAGAGCGACCACGCGTTGCGCTCGGCGAACTCCTCGTGACTGGGGTGCTCGTATTCGTCGAGAACGGGCAGGATGTCACTGCTGGCGAACGCTCCAGCACGCGCCATCTCGACAACCATGCTGTGCACCCTCATGCGGGTGAGCCGGCAGTTGGTCAGGCGGTCATGGAGTGCCTGAAAGCCGCGCACGCTCTCCATGAACGCATCGAGCGCGTTATCCACAGACTCGACAAGGTCAATGCGGCTGGTGTGCTTGCGGTTGACGACGAACTCGGCGCTCAAGACGCCGTTGGCGCACACCAGCACCCGCGCGCCGGACAGGATGCTCAGCGCGAACGACTTGTCGTGGCTGTTGCGGATGCCGGCGCTGGGCGTACAGCCCGGCGGGAACGGCATGTCGGGGACCGGCGCGAAGTCCATGGAGCCGAACAACCGGGCGCCGGGCAGTTCCACGGTCGTGCCAGGTGTCGGGTACAGGTAGCCCGGCAGGACGGCGAAGCGCTCGGACGTGATCCTCAACCCGCGGGCGCCGGCGCGTTCCGTGAGCACGTCAACCACGTCGGCATGCGGCACGGGCCGCCAGGTGTCGGTGGGGTCGGGTGTCGGGATGCCGCGCAGTGCGGCGCGGGGGACTTCATGGGCGTGCGAAAGCATGAGCATGTCTCAGATCTCCTTGCGTTTGGGGTTGGAGTGGATCGAAAGAACAAATTGCAGCGCTGCAGAACTACGCCTCGTCGTCCTCTCCCGACTTGTATTTCAACTGCGCCGTGCTGCAGGCGCCCGGCTCCACATCATCGCGCGGGCCGAGATACACGGGCTGGAACAGCGAACCTTGGGGATAGCAGTACAAGTACCTGGTTTCGACGATCGTGCCGACACCAGGCACCTTCTGGTTGGCCGGGATCGTCACATTGCCGACGCTCACACGCTTGCCAGCGTCATCCATAACTTCGAGGGCTACGCTGCGTTTGCCGGCGTTGACCTTGGCGACAATGAATGAGCCGGTGCAGTAGAACTTGAACTTCACCTGCGTCCCGCCGCTGGCCGGTCTGCCGGCTGTGTATGGGGCGTTGACGCGCTTGAAGACGACACCCTCCCTGTTGCCTTCCTTCAGCACCTTGGAAGAGATCCCGTTTGTCACCTGGCCCCGCCGCTGTCGGCGCACATTCCATCGCGCCGCGGTGGACGAAGCCCATGAGGATCTCCAGGCGCTTGGAGTATGGGAATCCTGCGACCTCGATGCCCTCCCGTTCCAGACAGTCGAAGGCGTACAGCTTGTCGCCGACGCACTCGCCATCAATGACGAACGTACCGGCGATCTGCTTGGCCTGGGCCACGATTGGCTCCGGCAGACCGATGGCCAGGCCCTTGCGGTTGATGCCGGTGACGGCACCGGTCTCGTCTTTCTTCACCAAGGCTCTGCGGCCGTCGTACTTCTCCTGCATCCACCAGCCGGGGTCGTCGAGGAGCTTCTCGGCTTCGGCCTCGGTGATGGAGTTGAGTAACTGGCACCGTAAGCCGGTATCGCGCTGCTCGTTCTCCGAATGGGCGTAGGGCGTGCCGTCTGGGCCGGCAGTGTAGCCCTTCGCCGTCTTCTCGCGGACCAGTTTGTCATAGATACTCTTGGCTTTCTGGAACGGGATGGGCGCGTTCGTCTTCGTGCCCGTCTGCATGGTTGAACCGCGCCGGCCAAAGGCGAAGTTCACCACAAAGCCGCCGTTCTTCTCCTCCAGAACGGCCCTATAAACCTTGTCGCTTGTCCCCTCCCGAAAGTAGAGAGTCGTGCTTTCGTTGGTCATGGGCATTCTCCTGTTGGGGTTGAAGGTTGATGCGCGATCAGTTCCAAGATTTTGGAAATGATCGCCGTGTGAAGCCCGGCTATCGCCGGTTGAAGATCAGCGGCGGGAAGTCCTTCTCGCCTCTGTCGGTGAGGAACTCCTCCCACCGCCGCTCCAGTGCTGCTGTGTTCGGGTCAATCCGCAGCGCCGGGTAGTTGGTCCTGAACGCTCCGGCCTGCACTTCGGCCTTGTTCTCCCCGATGGAGCCGACGGCGAACTCCTGGCGCTCCTGGTTCTCCGGCGTGTAACGGTCGCCATCCCAGAGATGCACTTCACCGGCGAATCTTTCGGCGTTCAGAAACCGCAGCAGCGGGCCGAGCAGCCAACTCCCGATCCCGCCGCAGCCGATCACGACGATCCTTTCGACAGCGCGCATGTCATCGCCCTTTCTCTTCAAGCGCAGCTTCAGCCTCCCGAAGCCGCTCATCCACCTCTTCACGCACCTCCTCCAGGTAGGCGCGGTACTCCTCTGGGGAGCCGAAGTCCTCCGGCTCGTAGCCAGTCACCATCTCCTGCGGGAACAGTTTACCCCGCGGCTGCTGGCCCTGGGGCTGCATTCCCCACCAGGTGGGCGGTTCCTCGGCCTTAACGACGTTCGCCAGCCACGCCGGGTCGGCCGCCGGCAGGGATGGACCTTCCACCACTTCCGCCAGCTCCGCCTGGAACGCCTTGCCCGCCAGCATCCAGCGCGCCGAGTACGACCTGACCGGCTGGTCCAGGTTGCCGATGGTGATATGCAGGCCGTCGAACGTCGCCTAGTCATTATCGTCCGTGCCCGAATGAAACGCCTTGATGCCGGCGTGGGAGTGGATCGAGCCGAAACGCTGGAACCCGCCGGGCGGGTCGGGCAGCTTCGACGTGTCATACTTGACGTGCAGCCCCTGGACCTCCTGCGGCGGGACTTCGATCCGCCAGTCCTTGGTTGCCGGGTTGCACAACAGCAGGACGACGGCTTCGCTTTCGTGCTCGCGATACACCGCGACGAAGAAGGACTCCACCTGCCGCAGCAGCCTGTCCGGCAGCTTGGGAACGTTTAGAACCGCGGTCTCGCCGATCTCCGCCAGGCCGCCCACGCCACCCACCTTCAGGCGCACGGCGTAGAAGTCGTTTCGGACCTGCTTGAAGACGCCATCGCCGCCGACGAGGTAACACAGCGCATCCGAGGGGAGCGCCGGTTGCCCGTCAGGCTGCGTTGGTTTGGGGATGAGGTGAATGGGCACCATCGGGCGCTTCCCTCCTGTTCGTGGTCGTCGTCTTGGCGCGCCTGCGCACGAGCGGCAGGCGCATCACGGTATCCATAAGTTTCTGAGCCTGCGCCGTATCCCGGCGCCGGCATTCACTGAGCGTCACTGAACTGCGGACGTAGTGGGTGAACTGGGCGGCCATGACCTGCCCCGGCGTGCCGGGCATCTGGGCCAGTATGTCGAGGTCCTCGTCGAGCAGGCTGTCGAGGAACCCCTCCAACGTTCTGGTCTCCAGGGGCGGGCAGCGGGCCAGGGCGGCGGCGATGCTCTCGTGTGGGGTCATCGAATGTTCTCCGATTGTTGGCGTTGCTTTTGTGCGTCAGCGACGAGCGCCTTGGCTTTCTCTCGGCCAATCTCCACGGCGCGCTGCCAGTCCTTGCAGTTGAAGACGGCGATGGTCTGGGACTCCTCGCCGTCCTGGTCGAACGCGTACCACCACAACCGGGAGGTGGAGGGCGGGATCACAAAGGCCGGCCCTGGTGACGAAGTGGATCGTCATGCCCAGGCCGGTGGCCGGCAAGTTGATGATGGCGTCGCCGGAACGGACCGGCGGCGGTCAGGTTGAAGACGGGTACTCTCTTGGGCGGGGAAGGCCGGGGCGCAGATCTTCACTACGGGGAGGTGAGTACATGACAAGTCTGGAGGCTGCGGCTGCTGCAATATCGGCTTTCGGGGCCAGATTCGCGAAGCGCCGTTGTCGAGGGCAGGCCGCAGCGACAGCCTCATTGATTCCTCTATGCCAAGTACACGTTGCTGCAGCTTGACGACTGCCAGTTTCTTGGCATTATGCGCATTCGTTGAGCCTGCTAGCTCGCCGTCATCCGGGGAACCGCGTAAAGGGAGACGCCGTATGAAATCGCACAAATGCTTGGGGCATGGGTTGGGCTGCGTGGTAGCTGCGCTACTCCTGACGACATTGAACGTCTTGGCGGCGGCCCCCACCGTCATCTACGTTCGAGCCGCTGCGGCGGGCGCCAACAACGGCACCTCATGGACCAACGCCTTCACGAGTCTGCAGTCGGGTCTCGCCGCCGCGAGCGCCGGCGACGAGGTTTGGGTCGCGGCGGGCACGTACAAGCCGACCAGCGGCACGGATCGCACGATTTCCTTCGCCCTGGTGAACGGCGTGGGGGTCTATGGTGGCTTCGCGGGGACGCCGGGCACAGAAGGTCAGTTCGTGCGCGACTGGACAACCAACGTCACGACTCTCAGCGGCGACCTGAACGGCGACGATGTCGGCTTCACCAACAACAGCGAGAACAGCTACCACGTCGTGTATTCCGTTGGCTGCGACAGCAGTGCCGTCCTGGACGGATTCACCGTTACGGGCGGGAACGCAAATGCGAGCGTAGCCCCGGATCCATATGGTGGCGGGATGTACAACGAAGGTTCGCCGACTGTGACGAACTGCACCTTTAGCGGCAATTGGGCCTCAGACGGCGGCGCCATACTCAACATGAGCGGTTCGCCGGCTGTGACGAACTGCACGTTTACCAGCAATGCGGCCGACAGCCATGGCGGCGGGATGCTCATCAATAATATCAGTGGTTCGCCGGCTGTGACAAACTGCACGTTCAGCGGCAATTCGGCTACCGATGGCGGCGCGGTGTACAACTTTGGTTCGCCGACTGTTACGAACTGCGCCTTCAGCGGCAATTCGGCGAGCGCCCGCGGCGGGGGGATGTTCAACACTTCCTCGGCGCTGATTGTGGCGAACTGCGTCTTTTCAGGAAACAGTGCCGTGAGCGGCGGCGGCATGGCGAACTACCAGTGTTCGCCCGCCATTCAGTCCTGTGTGTTCAACGGCAACGCCGCTGCCGGTGGCGGCGGCATGGAGAACAACGAAGGCGCGCAACACATCAGCAACTGCACGTTCACTCAGAACACCGCTCTTGGAGGAGGCGGCGGGATGCTGAACACCAACTCAGCGCCGACAGTCTCCAACTGCGTCTTTCAGGGCAATACGGAACAGGGCGGCGGTGGCGGCGGGCTGCGGAATTGGGCCGCCTCCCCAACGGTGCTGAACTGCACGTTCAGCGGCAACCACGGGCATTCCTGTGGAGGAGCGATTTCCAACAACTTCAACTCGGTGCTGCAGGTGCAGAACTCCACGTTCACCGGCAATCTGACGGACGCCATTGATGTCAGCGATGACGGCGGCGGTGGGATCGAGAACTGGAGCTCTTCCACTGTGCTCGCAACCAACTGCGTATTCAGAGGGAATGGGGCCAGGGGCGGCGGCATCGGCGGCGGGCTGCTCAATCACACGACGGCATCGGCCACGCTGACGAACTGCACATTCAGCGGCAACAGCGCGAGCCAAGGCGGCGCGGTCTGCAGCAGCGATGCCGGTTCCTCCGCTGCCGTGGTCAATTCCATCCTCTGGGACGACACGGGCGGGGAGATCGCCGGCTCCACGACCGTCACCTACACTTGCGTGCAGGGCGGATACACGGGCACGGGCAACATCTCCGGCGACCCGCTCTTGGCGAACGCGGCGGCTGGCGATTTCCGCCTCCTGCCCGGCAGCCCGTGCATTGACACGGGAACCACTGGCGGCTCGGTACCTGCGACGGACATCCGGGGCTTGCCCCACGTGGGCGCGCCGGACATGGGCGCCTACGAGTGCCAGGGCTTTACACTTACAATCACCGGTGGGAACCCGCAGTCAACAAGCATCAACCAGATGTTTGCTAACCCGCTTAGCCTCTCCGTCAGCAGTGCAATCGGTGAACCCGTCGCGGCGGGACTTGTCACATTCACCCCTCCCGCAAGTGGCGCTTCGGCGACGCTCACCGGAACGCCGGCGACGATTCTGGCCGGCGGCGCAGCGCAGGTCACCGCGACGGCCAACGGAACGGCCGGCGGACCTTACGCCGTCACCGCCAGCACGCCCGGCGCGTTGAACACTGTCCAGTTCGACCTGACCAACGACAGACTTCCGCCGCCGACCGTGACGGCCAGCGCTTCGCCGGCAAGCGGGGCGGTGCAGTTGGCGGTCGCGTTCACGGCGAATGGGAGCGATGCCGACGGCGACCCGCTGACCTACTCCTGGGAACCGTATCGGACGGCAAGGGCGGCACGGCCACGGCGAGCGTGACCGTCACCGTTGTCGCTGCGGGCGGATTCATGCTGGGCGACACAGACAGCGACGGCGACGGCTACTATGACGAAATCGAAACGGCACTGAGCTCCAGCCCGGCCGATTTCGGCAGCACGCCCGTGGGCCTGCCCGCGGTGACGAAGATCGGCAACCTGTACGCGGTGAAGACGAACATCAGGCTGGACTTTGCGAGGCCGCAGGGGAGCGACAGCATTGCCATGACAGGCGTGCTCTTCATCCCGGCGGGCTTCAGCATGGCAGGGCAAGTGGTCATCGTGGACGTGGGCGGCGTGGTGAAGGCGTTCACGCTGGATGCCAAGGGCGCGTCGCCGAAGGGCAATGAGCGGTTTGCCGTGAAGGTGAAAGCGCGGAGAGGCGTGGTGCCGCTGCAGGAGGCCAAGTTCACCCTCAAGATGAGGAAAGGCACCTACGCGGCGGCGTTGCTGAACGACGGCCTAGTGAATGAAGACGTGCTTAAAGGAGTGACCGTCCCGGAGACCGTGATCTTCAACGGCGAAGTGCTGAAGAAAGCTGCGGCTCTGAACTACCGCGGCCACAAGGGGCGGATGGGCATGGCGCGGTAACGGGCAGCCGTAGAGGCGAAGAAGCCGGCCCAGAAAGCCGCCCCCAGGGCTCGCCCAGCGAAGGCGCCAGCACCGGCCAGCGATCTGAAGGTGCTTGAGGCGACCCTGAGCGGCATCGTCAGGCAGCGCGTACAAGGAGTGCTGGATCCCGCCATCGCGGTGCTCCAGCGCGCCAGGGACGAGGCATAAGGCTCAGCAGGCTGCCGGCCGGGCAGCACTCTGTTACCGTCAGGCCACGGTTGGGCTGCATGAGGCGCCGTCATAGCCAAGCGTGAGACGACCCGACCCTTTGCCTGGTTTCGGGGCGATTTTCGTTTTCGGACCCCGAAACCGGCCCAAGACACCACCAGCGCCGAGATCGTCGTTCTGGCGCCGCCAAGTGCCCTGTTTGTCGGGTGTATCGGGGCGCCCAGTGGGACGCCGCCCTGCCACATGAACGGCCGGCGGTTCGCCGAGCTTTGCCGTCGTCCGGTTCGGGAATGCTGTTACAATGCTTACCCTCCGCCGGGCGGCATACGCAGAGGTGAACCATGAGCGATATCGTTTGTCCGAAATGTCACGCCAGGTATCGAGCGCCCAGCACGCCAACGTCGCTGCGCTGCAAGAATTGCGGAACGGTGTTCGATGCTTCCCCCGCGGCGGATCTCGAGTCCGACGCCGCACACACGCCAACTGTCGTTCCCAACAAGGCGCCAACCGAGAATCACACCGGCGGCGATACCACGCTGACGCCCGGCCAGGTCGAGACGCTGTGGGCGGCTTCGGTCAGCCCCGACATGGATCCCGGCGCGACCATCAAGGGACCAGCGTCGCAGAAGCCGTCCCCGCCCCGCCTCAGCGTCAGGCCTCAAACCCTGGCGCCGAAGGGTTCCGCGACGCCTGGCGCGCACTACGAACTGCTGGACGTGCTGGGCGAAGGCGGCATGGGGTTGGTCTACGCCGCCCGACAGACGTCGGTGGACCGCCTCATCGCGCTGAAGGTGATCAAGGCGAGCGTCGCCTCGGACGAAGCGTACCGCGCCAAGTTCCTGGCTGAAGCCGCTGTCACCGGCGACCTGGACCACCCCAACATCGTGCCGCTCTACGACCTGGGCTCAAGCGAGACCGGCGCGCCGTTCTACGCCATGAAACTGGTGAAGGGCACCCCCTGGAGCAAGACGATCAAGCAGAACGCCCTGCGCGAGAACCTCGGCATCTTGCAGCGCGTGGCCGACGCGGTGGCCTTCGCGCATTCGCGCGGCGTGATCCACCGTGACTTGAAGCCCGACAACGTCATGCTTGGCGAGTACGGTGAGGTCCTCCTGATGGATTGGGGGCTGGCGCTGTCGGTCTCGCCGCAGGGCAAAGCCGAACCCTTGGGCGAGCACGCCGCCTGCGGTGGCACGCCGGCATACATGGCTCCCGAAATGGCCCAGGGCAACGTGGCGAGCATCGGACCGCGCAGTGACGTCTATCTGCTCGGCGCAATCCTTTTCGAGATCGTCACGGGAAAGCGGCCCCACTGCGGCCCAGGCGCGATGGCCTGTCTGCGCGCCGCGGCCGCGAACGAGATCGTGGCGGTCGAGGAGAAGAACGAACTGCGGGACATCGCGCTCAAGGCGATGGCAACCAGGCCCGAGGAACGTTACGCGGGCGTGAAGGACTTCCAGCAGGCGTTGAAGGACTACGCGGGCCATATCGAAAGCGTCATCCTGTCGGAACAGGCCGAGAAGGCACTGGAGAAGGCCGCGAGCAGCCGCGACTACAACGATTTCGCCAAAGCCATGCTCGCGTTCGAGCAGGCGTTGGAGCTGTGGTCCGGGAACAAGGCCGCGGCGCAAGGCGCGCACGCGGCACGCCTGGCGTATGCGACGTGCGCGCGGCAGAAGGGCGACCTGGAACTGGCGCTGACGCTGCTGGACGCCGGTGGCCTGAAGGACGCGCCGCTATGGCGTGAGGTTCAGGCTGCCAAAGCAGAGCGGGACGCGCGGACCAGGCGCCTGCGGACGCTGAAGTTCGCGCTGGCCGCCGCTGCGGCGGCGATCGTCGTCGGCCTGGCGGTAGCCTTCCTGTGGATCCGTGCGGAACAGGCGGCGACGGCGTTGGAGCGAGACAAAGCCGTCGCCGCGCAGAAGGCCGAAGCCGAACAGCGCCGGCTTGCCGAGGAGAGTCAGCGCAAGGCGCTGGCCGCCGCCGCGGCTGAGCGGAAAGCGAAGGAGACGGCCGAAGCAAAGGAAGCCGAGACAGCGGCGGTGCTCGACTTCGTCCAGAGCAAGGTCTTCGCTGCCGCCCGGCCGGAGGGGCAGGAGGGCGGACTGGGCCGGGAGGTCACGCTTCGCAAGGCCATCCAGTCGGCCTTGCCGTTCGTGGAGACGAGCTTCAGCAAGCAACCGCTCATCGAAGCCCGGCTGCGCGTGACGCTCGGCATATCCTTCACCTACCTCGGCGAGGCCAAGACCGCGGCCAAGCAGTACGAGGCGGCCCGTGCGATCTACACCAAACACCTCGGTCCGGACCACCCCGACACCCTAACGAGCATGAGCGGCCTTGCGTCCAGCTACCGCGATCTCGGCCGGCATGCCGAGGCCCTCAAGCTTGACGAAGAGACCTTGGCGCTTCGCAAGACCAAACTCGGCCCCGACCACCCCAACACGCTCACAAGCAGGATCGGCTTGGCCGCCAGCTACGACGCCCTCGGCCGGCACGCTGAGGCCCTCAAGCTACAGGAGGAAACGCTGGCGCTACAGAAGGCCAAGCTTGGTCCCGACCACCCCGACACCCTCTTAGGCATGGCCGGCTTGGCGGTTTGCTACAGCGCTCTCCACCGGCACGCCGAGGCCCTCAAGCTACAGGAAGAGACGCTGGCGCTGCAGAAGGCCAAGCTCGGCCCCGACCACCCTGATACCCTGATCAGCATGTCCAACCTGGCCGGCACCTACTACACCTTCGGCCGGCACGCCGAGGCCCTCAAGCTGCAGGAAGAGACGCTGACGCTTCGCAAGGCCAAGCTCGGCCCCGACCACCCTGACACGCTGATCAGCATGTCCAACCTGGCCTTAAGCTACAGCGATCTCGGCCGGCAGGCCGAGGCACTCAAGCTCTGGGAAGAGACGCTGGCGCTCATGAAAGCCAAGCTCGGCCCTGACCACCCTTTTACGCTGGGGACCATGAGCCACCTCGCCATTCACTACAGCGATGTCGGCCGGCCGGCCCAAGCGCTCAAGCTCAGCCAAGAGGCCGTGGAACTGCATAAGGCTAAGCTCGGCCCCGACCACCCCGATACGCTGAGGAGTATGACCGCCCTAGCGAGAAGCCTTAATTTGCTCGGCCGTTTCACGGAGGCCGTCCCCATCCTTGACGAAGTCGTCCGGCGCGCAGGCGGCAGGGCCGATTCTCAGGGGCCGCTGCAAGCCGCGCTGAGCAATCGCTTTTGGAATTTTAAGCAGCGCAAGGAATCCGCCGGTTGCCGGGCGACGGCCGAGATGTGGGAGGGTTTGAAGCGCACCGACGCCGCCAGCCTTTACGACGCCGCGTGCATGAGGGCTGTCACCGCCGCCGTCATTCGCGACACGGAAACGTCCCCCGAGGGCGCGAAGCAGGCCGACGCCGAGGCCGAGAAGGCGATGGCGTGGCTGAAGCAGGCCGTCGGCGCCGGCTACAACAACGCTGCTCACATGGCCAAGGACGCGGACCTCGACGCCCTGCGCCAGCGGGAAGACTTTGAGAAGCTGGCCGCCGAACTGGAAGCCCGGAAGGGCCAGGATGGGAAGCCGTGACTCGCGCCTGAACGTCCCGGCCTGGCGCCCCGCCATCCATTCCGCCGTTTGCCCGCCTCGCTGGCAGCAGGTATAGTCTCGCCGGTAACCACTCCCTATCGAGGCCGCAGGCATGACGGACGACCCGACTATGCCCCTGCCGAAGCCGCCGAGCCAGGACCCCGGCGAGACGCTGCGGCCCGTTCGTCCCGCCACGACCGACCGCGAGATTGAAGCCCTATCCAC
>JAPLOD010000153.1 GCA_026692735.1 Planctomycetota bacterium
GCTTCGTGCGCGAAAGCCGCAACGGCCGGATGAGTCCCGCGCGCGGCGGCGACGTGGCGCTGCGTGTGAACGTCGGCGACGCGACGCTGTTCGACGCCTCCGTGCCCGTGGATGAGAACGGCGCCTGCGTCTTCGAGCAGCTCATTGATGCCGACACGCCCGACGGCGTCCTGTCCGTGTGCCGGCCCAAGACACCCGGCAGCAGCGAGAAGGACGCTGTGAAGCCGTTGTGCGCCGTGCGCGGCGGAGAGATGGCGGCGCGGAGTCTGCGCCTGGAGCTGCCGCTGCATCCGTGCGTCGCCGGCTCGCGCGCGAAAGGGCGGGTGATGGTCGAGAGCGCCTCCGGCGTGCCGTTGGCGGGCGTGCCGGTGCGCGTGCAGGCCGCGTTCCACGGCTACGGGTGGGAACAGGACGCTCCCCTGCCCTTTGGCGACGATCTCGTCCGCGCGGCGAAACCAACGGGGGCCGCGCTGAAAGGCTGGGAGTCCGACCAGGAACTGCTCAGCGGTTCCAACGGCGAAGCGGAGTTTGAGCTGGAGCTGCCGGAGTCGCAGAACTCCGTCGCCGTGGTCACCGCGCGCGCGTCTGGGGCTGGTACGATCCCGAACTGGAGGCAGTCACGCCGGCCGACCTGGTGCACGTCGCCGATGGACCCGAGGCCACGCTCGAACCGCCCCGTGCGCCGCTGAGCTGGCAGCCATGGCTGGAGAAAGCCTGGCAGTTGCTCGCACGCGAAGGCTGGAAGACCAGGGCTTACGAAGGCGGCGGCGACACGGTGGACCTCGCCTCGCTGACCTTGCTGGCTCTGGGCCAGTGCGCCGCGCCCGACAGCGACGCGCTGATCCACGAATTCCTGAAGTCCCAGCCGCAGCCGCTCTCCCTGGCCGAGTTCCGCTCGCAGCGCAGGGGTCGCCTCGCTCTGTTCTAACGCGCCGGCCTGGCCGGCGCGCGGCCCGCGCTGCGCGGCACGCTGCTTCTGCCGCTTGCGTCCTGGGACGGACTGCGCCAGGAGTGGCACGCCGCGGGACTGCCGGCCGACGAGCCGCCGCCGGCCATGAAGGTCCTGCGCGCGTGGGCGGACGAGGAGAAGGCGCGCGCGGAATCGCTGCTGATGGCGTTGCCGCCGGCCGAACGGCATCAGGCGATTGCCCTGCAGAAGCGCCCGCTGCGGGACTTCGTGGAACTGTGGTTCGCCAAGCAGGGCGCCGGCGCGCAGGCTGCCGTGAACTGGCTCTGGTCGCAGCCCGCCGCGGATGGTATCGCCGATTTCAGCGGCACGCTGGATGAATGGGCGAAGCAACTGCGCGAGAAATGCGGCCTGAACGTTTGCGTGGACGCGCGCGCGCCGCTGGTGCTGTCGCTGCCCGTCCCGGACAAAGGGGAGTCGTTGCGCGACTACATGGCCAATCACCTGGCGGCGGGCGAGATTCTCGCGTCCGGCATCGAGCAGGGACAGGAAGTGGTGCTGCAGCAGATCGGTCTTGAGCCCGCCGGCCCCAAGCCGCTCACCGCCCAGGCGGCGCTGGAGTTGCCGGTCTTCTTCCTGGGCGCGCAAGGGAATGTGTTGCAGCCGCTGCAGGAGGCGCTATCGGCGCGGGGCATTCAGGTGGTATCGCCGAACGCCGAGCTGAAGGTCAACAAGATGCTGCTGCGGACCGCCGTCAACTGGCTGGCGCGTCTGCTCGATCGCGGCGTCCGCGTCGAGGGGACCATCATTGAGCTGAAGTAGGGGGCGGGGCGTTCAACTGGCAGCGCCGAACTTGCGGCTCTTGGCTCTTGGCTATTGGCTCTTGGCGGCGGAGCAAGCCTCAATAGCCAATAGCAGATAGCCAGTAGCCCCTTACCCCGATGTGGTGCGGACGAGGTCTGCTCTGCCGTT
This sequence comes from Planctomycetota bacterium, assembly GCA_026692735.1. Lineage (GTDB taxonomy): Bacteria > Planctomycetota > SZUA-567 > H5-PLA8 > H5-PLA8 > JAPLOD01. The sequence goes on from JAPLOD010000153.1 coordinate 1,880, forward strand.
CTCGTAGAGGTATCTGGACCACAGCCAGAACAGACCGGTCAGCAGGGCGGCCGCGATCGCCGCGAGTGCGGCAGGCATGCCCGAGTACATCACCATGACGAGCCCGGCGACGATCAGGGACGCTCCCCACGCCAGCAGCGAAACCTGCCAGGGGATCGAGCGGAGCGTGATCTGTTCGGCGTAGCTCGTGCCCCGGAACAGAAGAAACGCGACCAGGCCGGGCTGCGCCGCCAACAGCAGCGCGACCGCCTTCGTCGCCAGCTCGGCTCCCTGCGCGGGCGGCCGGTGCATGATCCACGCGGTGGCCGCGCCACAGAGCACCGCGCAGGGCAGCAGGGCCAGCGTGCGGAACATCGCGACCGAAAGCAACACGCGGGACAAGCCGCCGAAGCTCAGCGGGTACAGCGCGTGCAGCGGGATGAACTTCCCGGAGCACGGCAGGGAACGCAGGCCGGGGAAGGCCGCGCCGGTCGGCGTGAGACTGCCGGAGGAGAGCCCATAAAGCCCACCGAAGAGAGCCACCCAGAAAGCGAGAGCCGGTGCGGCGTGCAGCGCCACGAGCACGAGGGCCATTATCAGAGTGAGATTGCGCCAGGCCGCAGTCCATCCCGGCCAGTCGCGGCACAGGAACTCCAGCACGGTCCGTTCGCGCACGGTCAGGCACGCGGCGATCATGCGTTCGAGCACGGGGAGCTTGCGCCAGTCGAGAGGCCCGAGGAACCTGCCGCTGAGCACCTCCTTCTCCGCGGCCCACAAGTCCTCGGCCGGCACGGCTCCGCTGTGTGCCCGCACGAAGTCGTAGTGGCGGGCCGCGTCGCGCGGATCGGCGGGCTGCAGCGTGCGCGGGTCAACGGCCATGATGGTCGTGGTCCGTCCCTGTGCCGAGACGCTGAGTTCCCTCAAGACATAGAACTGCCGCAGCCGGCGCAACGCTCCCGGCACGAACAGGAGCAGCAGGAGCGGCGGCGCCGCGAGCCAGAGCATGTCACGTTCCTGCAGCAGCAACCCGCGCTGGAATGCCGCCGCCGGCCAGCCCCCCGGCAGCACCAGCACCGCCTGCCAGGGCAACTGGGTGACGTTCTTGAGGAGCGGCGGAAAGGCCGCGCCGAGGAAGGCGGCGCAGTTAAGTCCGAAGCCGATCCAGCCGCTCCACCACCCCGGCCGGTATCCCGCCACGACGGCCGCGAGCGCGACCACCGTGGCCCACTGCACGAGCGCCAGCAGCGCAGCGAAGAGTACCATGTGCGTGCGAAGATGGCCTGGCGCGCCGACGCCTGCCGCCGCGCCGAGGCCGATATAGGCGAGCAGAAAGGCGCTCAACACCCACAACGATGACCGGAACGCGCGCATCAGCCGCATGCGCAGGAACTCAGCGTCGCTCATGGGCAGGTGCGCAAAGACCAGCAGGTCGTGGGAGAAACGTATGTCGTGCAGCAGCGCCGCCGCGCGCGTGAAGCCGCTGCCTGTGCCGTACAATGCCACGACCAGCGCGATCAACGCCCCGCCGTTGGGATCGTCCCGCAGACGGAAGACGAGGAGCGGTGCAACGAACAATGTCAGGATGAGCGAGAACAGCCACGGCGGCGCGTGCGTGGACGGCGCGCGCCGCCGCAGCCGGTATTCCTTCCACGAGGCCTTGTCGGCGCGCAGCAGTTTGCGCGCCTGCCGGCGCACGGCTTTCTCAAACGCTCGGGCGCGTGGTATCACCGGTTGCTCCTAGCGCAGAGTCTCGAACAGGCTTTCGAGCACGTTGCCGGGCGTGCCTTTCTTCTCCGCCAACTGCGCGACGCTCTCGAACGCCCGCAGCTCGCTCTTGTGGATGACGCACACCTTGTCGGAGAACCCTTCGGCCACATCCAGAATCTGCGTGGAGTACAGGACCGTGTGGCCGCGCGCCGCCGCGTCGCGCGCACGGTTCTTGAAGGACATCAGTCCGTGCGGGTCCATGCCGGAGGCGAAGGGCTCGTCCAGGAGCCACAGTTCAGGATCAACGGCCAGGCAGGCGCAGAGCGCGGCCTTGTAGGCCTGCCCGCGCGAGAGCGTGCCCATGCCGGAATCAATCAGGGGCAGCAGGTCGAAGTCGCGCAACAGTTCCAGCACACGCGCCGGCGCTTCCGGAGCGTCGGCCCTGTAGACGCGCAACACCATGCCGATGTGGCGGACCAGTTTCATCTCCGGGTAGAAGAGCGGGAAGTCCGGCAGGAAGAAGAGCCGCTGGCGCAGGTCAATGCGGTCGCGGCGCAGTTCCTCTTCGTCGCACAGGATGCTGCCCCGGTCCACGGCGGCAATCGTCGCCAGGCAGCGCAGCAGCGTGGTCTTGCCCGCGCCATTCGGTCCCAGGACGGCGACGATCTGGCCGGGTTCGATGGCCAGCGAGATGCCGGAGAGCGCGCGCACCTTGCCGTAGCTCTTGGAAAGGTCCTTGATCTCGATACGCATGTGAAGCACGCATACCGAATCCGACGGAAACGGCAATGGCCGAAATCAGGGCTTGTACGTGTTGGCGGGGCGCAAGAACCAGAAGGCGACCGGGGAGAAGTCCGCATGGGGCCGGCTGCCGGAGGACTACGACCCGGAAGGCGACCCGGCGTTGCCACGGTAGGCTGACCCCGGCGGACCGTCAGGATTCCCGTTGACCTGGAATGCGCCCGCCGCTCCTCAATCACGCAGCGGTCCGTATGCCTCTTCTAACTTGGCTTTTGCCTCTGCTTCGATTGTGGTTCCACGCCTCTCGCAGTCCTTTTTGATCTTCTGATACAGCTCCCATACACCACCGAACGACTCTTGCGCAGCACTTGGGAGGTATTTGAGCGCATCAAGCGTCATTAACAAAGCAAAGCCTTGGTGACCAGGGTAATCCTCATATGTCATGCCTGCGAAGTAAGCGGGAGCAGTATTGGCAACCAGCAACAGATCGCCAAGTATCTCCCGCGGCCTGTCTTGACAAAGGATGATGTAGCAAATCGCTCTGATCTTCGACCGTTTCAAAGTGGCTTCTGATCTCTCGAATTTGTGGATCATCTCTTCCAACGCTGCGGCCCCCTCCCGGTCAAAGCGTTTCGGTGCCGATGGATTTGGAGTTTGAGGCGATGGCGACTCCGGATGTGCCGTCGCCCGCTGGCTTCCGGATGGACGGCTGCCATCACCCTCCCTGACGACCATAACGACCACGAATACGACGAGGCCAGCGATGAAGAGGGCTAAGCAACCGAGAGCCCGGCTGTTCGCTTGCTGGTTGGCGATGCTGCGCTCGGCGTCCCGCCGCTCCTCGCTCCGCTTGAGCATCATGGCAGCGACGTATGCGGGATCGGGAGCCAGGCCCGCCGAGGCTGGACGTTCCTGCGGAACCGGCGGCACTGCCCTCTCCTTCCAATCCCCCATGACCTTAGCCGCGACCAAACTAATGCCTATGCAAATGGCGACCGAGATTCCAGGGTTCTCCGCGCACCACTGACATACGTCCCGCAAGATCCAGTTCCAGACGGCCCAGAGGAAAAGGACTGCGGCAAGAGTAACGCCGAGAATGACGACTGCCTTCCGGACGATTGGCCTGGCCCAGAGCCTTCGCGCCGGAGAGCCGAAGATGGTAACTGCCTCTTGGACAGCCGGCTTCGCCCATAATCTTCGCGCCGGAGAGCCGATCTGCGCCATCAACTTCCTGGCCACAGAGCCAAGGGGCGAGCGTTGGGCGTCTGGGGCGGCGAGTGCCGGGGCCGTCGGCGCTGTGGGCGTTGGAACCGGCGCGTCGTTCGGCAGCAGCCCTGCAATCTGTCCCGCGGGCGTCCAGTTCGCCGTGCCTTGCTTCCAGACGAGATCGGTTGGCGACAACTGCCCCGCCTGCGCGAGTTGCCGGAGAACGTCGCGGGAAACCGGGCCGATCTGCTGGCCGCCGCGACCGTAGAACCACTTTTCCTCGACTGGGGGAGGAGGGATTGCGGGGGCAACCGGCGGAACCAGAAACGCCGTTCCGCAAGGGCACTTGGCTCTCTTCCCGGCAGCGGAGTCCGGCAAGGAACTGCCCTTATGGCATGACGGGCATTCGACCTCGATCATAGCCCCCTCCGTCCCGATAACTGGTCTGCGCCTCAACTCTCCGCTGCGATGCTGTTCTTCCTATCGTGCGGCGACGACTTGCGCCGACGCCAGCGCATCAAGCCGAAGGCGGGCAAGATGTTCCTGGCCACGCGGCCTACCGCCCCCGTCGGTTGACGTTGACGAGGACGTTGATTTCGCCCCTGCCGCCCGCGCGCGCGGATGGATGTACTGCTCCCCAGTCAGCGCCTCGTCACCCTATCGGACCTCGGGAACAGATCCGCCGATTCCGGTCGTCTCCTGATCTCGAAAAGGTGCCCGCAGACCTGGCATCTGTAGTGATGAGAGCGCCGCGGTGGCGGGTGTTGGCCTTCTTCCGGATCGAGATCGTTCTTGCACTCGGGGCAATACCGTATCGTTGGTTCAGATCCTGCTAGTGTTCCCTCTGTCATGCGTCACCCCCAATCAGGTTGTCAGCCGATCCGTCCGTCAATGGTTCCACACAGTCCGGTTGCCGTGACGAAGGCAACGTCGCTTGCCTGAGCGTGCCCCCTGCAGGAATCCTCTTCTCGGCACGACACGATCACGTTGCTGGCCTGCGCGCGTTCTCCAACGGCTCAGCACCGCGTCACTCGCAGTAACGCTCCATTTCCTCTACGACATAGCCCACACGCCACCTCCAGCGATCACTCTTGGAGAGATCACGAGGAGGAGTCGGGATGTTGAGCTTGTCATCTGTAGGATCTATCTTGCGGACTCTAGCGCCGCAGTGCTCGCGTCGGTTCAGTATGACAGTTCCGAGACGTGTTGCTCCCCCTCTTCTACCGCGGCGCACAGCGTGGACTGCGACGTTTCCATTCTTGAAGAACACGACCTGAACAGTCTTGGACACCATGGCGACGTCCCTCCCGCAAGAGTCCCTTGTGCTTTCACGACACGGTTTCGTTGCACGGTTGCTTGCGGCTGGCGTGGTTTACGGCGAATGTGAAAGACGATGGAACGGCGAAAAAAATACGGAGCGCCGAACCAAGCCGCCGCTCAGCAGGCCCCGGCCAAGGGGCATAACAGAACAGCAAACCTGGCCGACGCCCCTTTACGGGGCGCGACCCAGGTAGCTGCTTCTGTTATTGCTCAAGAGCCTTTCGGCTCAGGTTGGCCGTTCTGCTAAAGCAGTTTCCCGATGCTCGCGCATCTTCAAGTTGTCACGACGATGCTCTCTCCTCTGTTTCCTCCGATTGTTTTGCAGGTTCAACCGTAGCTTTTCTAACGGTACCCCTCGGACCGGGGCATGTCAACGGCTATCTGGATAAGAGATGGCGCGCTGCGGCGGTCTGGCATCTCGTTGGCAGTGGGCGCAACGCGAGGATTCCACTTGCCAGCTACGATATAAGCTATGCACCTAGTGCAGTCTTGGACACGGACGCGCGGTGCGGGACGAGGGGCGGGCAGGATGTGGAGCGCAATCCGGAGGATTGCTGCACATTGTGCAGTTTTGGACACGCGGGGCGGGGCACCGCGCGCGTCGGCGAGCGGTCCGACCGCTCCCTCACGGTCGCGGCTCGGAAGACCCTTTCTTCGGCGAGAGGTCGGGCAGGTCGTCCGCCGCCGGGATCTCGCCGCGGACCATGCGCGTGGCCTGGCCGACGAGCTTCAGGTAGTGATCGCTCGGAAAGCCCTCGTACGTGATGAAGGTGGAGTCGCCGACCGGCGGATCGTTGGTGCACTTGAAGATCGCCGTGCCCTCGTCCACTTCATCATACATGGCCTGGTACACCATCGTTGCGCCGGCCTTCTTGGCCTGCACGTATTGCGTCCAGAGGAACTTGCCGCCGAGGCGCGGGATCTGGTTGAGCGGGCTCTTGGCGAACATGTTGTGCCAACTGAAGCCCGGGAAGACGACGGGCATGTAGTCCTTGCCGTGTTCCTTGCACCAGGCGATGTCCGGGGCCACGGCCTTCTGCGCGTAGTTGACCGCATCGGCCGGTTTGCCGTACCGTCCGACCGTCCACGGACTGACGATGTCGGCCTTCAGGATCAGCTCGTGCATCTTCGGGTCTTTCACGCAGTCGCGGTCAAGCGTGCGCCAGTAGGTCGGCACGCCGAGCATCACCGTGCAGCCGCCGTACGTCGGGTCGCTCTTGAGGAACTCGACCAGCTCCATGCCCTCGGCAGGCGTGTACTTGCGGCCGTCGCTGAAGCCGAAGCCCCAGAGCGTCACGACGGGCTTGCCGTTGTGATGCAGGTACGCCTTGTCCTTCGTGATCTGCATCTTGTCCACCAGCGCCTTCCAGTCGTCCGTGATCTTGGTCATCTGGCCCGCGCCCAGGCCGGAAAGGTCGTACATCACGGCGTACGTGCGGCCGAAGCGGTTAGCGCCTTCGCGGCAATGGCTGAGCACCGTAGTGAACTGCCGCAGCCCCGCGGGATGAGAGACTTCGCCCACGAAGCGCTGCACGAAGACGCCGTCAATGCCGTAGTCGCGCATCCATTTGAAATGCCGCAGCACCGTCTTGGCGTTGAAGGCGCTGAACACTTCCGCGGTGCGGCCGTCGGCCAGCTTGAAGGCGGTCGCGTAACGCTCATCGGGGTCGAGTTCGCTGACGTCGGGCCAGAGGTCAATCTTGCAGCTTCCGGGCTTGAAGCCGTCTTTCCCGTTCCAGTGATACCAGCCCCGGCCGCAGGCGTCTCCCTGCGCGGCGAACCAGCCCTGGTAGCCGCACATGACTTTCCCGTTCAGCGTAGAGCGGTCAACACCGGGTTCGCTGGGTCCCGTGTAAGGAGTCATGGTTTGCTCCATCACCTGTTCGCGTGTCATCTTCGCGGGGTTGACGGGCGGCGCATCGCCCGCGGTGGCGGCGGCAATGCCCAGTAGCGCGATCTGGCAGATCGCAACATGCAGGGCCGCCCGATTTCTCACGTGCTCAGCCACGGCGCTCACGGCTTCTTCTCGTTGACCAAGGGGTGTTCCCGCACGCCTTCCGCCTCGACGATCGGCCACGAGGCGCGCAAGGGATCCTGATACGGCCCGATCTTGTCCACGTCAATGGCCTTGAAGCCCAGCTTGAAGGCCGGCGAGTCCGGCTTCAGACGGTAGTCGTCCTTCTCCGGCGCGACGAAGAGCGGATCGGCGATGAGAGAGTGCTTGTCGAAGCCGTAGGTCTTCCACGATTCCCATTCGTCGAGCGCCTCGGCCTCTTTCAGGCTCGCCTCGTCCACCCACAACACGCCGCTCTCTTCGCGGAAGTCAACGCGGAACTTCAGCGCCTTCATCTTCTCGTTGTAGCCCTGCTCGCCGGGCGCGGGGAGCTTGAAGAGCAGCTCATAGTCTTTCCACTCCGTGCCCACCATGCACGTGGTCTCCCTGTTCCAGAAATACACGTTGGCCACGTACGACTGGCCCATCAGCAGCGCCTTGCTTCCGGCTTTGTCGGCTTTCAGCCGCGCCGTCAGGCGGTATGCCTGGCCGGGCTTGGCGGGGACATCCGCGCTGACGATGATGGGATAGACGGTGTTGCCCTTCGCGTTCTTGCTGGTGGCGCCGTCAATGCGCAGGCAGAACTTGCCGGCGGCGCCGGCTTCCTCAACGATAGCCGCCTTGCCGCCCGTGGGGTATTCCTGCCAGAACCAATCCTTGGGCAGCTTGCCTGTTTCGCCTTCCTCGAAGCCGGCGTTGCGGAGCAGGTTCTCGGAGGTCTCCTTGCCGATCTTGAAGAAGCCGGTGGTGATCGGCTTATCGCCGTGGAAGACAAGGTTGTAGTCGGACTCGTAGTGGTCGAGCGGCAGGTTGTTGAAGCGGAAGCACTTTGCCGACGGATCACGGTAGGAGACGATGTTCCGCAGGAAGCGGTTGCCGGTCATGATCTTGCCGTCGGGCAGCACGGCTTTGCTCGGATGCAGGTCCATGTTGCGCATGTTCTTCCACGCCGGCTGGTCGGCGACCATCTCGTAGCCTTTGACCATTGTCGGGAAGTGGTCCCGCCACATGCGGTTCGTCCCGGTCCAGCCGTTGTACTCCACCTGCTGCTGGCCGTTGTCCACGAGGATGTTGTTCTCGATCCAGTTGTCACGGCCGTTGTGCAGGTGCAGGCCCGCGCGGGAGCAGCGGACGAGGATATTGCCGATCACGTCCACGCCGCCGGTGTTGTCATCGAGGTACACGCCCCAGGCGAAGTGGGGCGAGATCCATTTCCCGTTCGCTTTGCCGTAGCCCAGGATGTCGTGGAAGTAGTTGTAGCGGACCACCGTCCCGCGCGATGAGATCCAGTCGCGCCCGCCGGTGTAGACGGCGCCTGTGTCTTCGGTCTCCAGGTTGACGTGCCGGATATGGTTGTACTCGATGACGAGGTTGTTCCCGCTGAAGATAATGCCCATGCGCGGGCCGTCGTGCATCAGGTTGCGTGAGGCGCGGTTGCCGACCCCGTTCATCGAGATGCCGCAGCCCTGTTTGTAGTAGACCCCGAAGTGGTGGATGTAGTTGTTGTCCGCGTAGTTCCCCGCCGGCGTCAGAGTCTTGCGGTCGCCGCCGCTCAAGCTCACGCCATGGCTGCCGACTTCGAAGATGTCGTTGCCCACGACGCCGTTCTGGAGGCCGCCGTCCACGGAAACGCCGGACCCGTTGTAGTCGCCGACGTTGCGGATGGTGTTGCAGGCGATCAGGCAGTGGCTGGTCTCCTTGAGCGCTATGGCCGTGCCTTCGCAGCATTCGATGGTGAAGCCGCGAATCTGGATGTAGGCGGCGCCTTTGCCGAGCTCCAGGATGGTGCGGGTGGTCGGCGCGTACACCGCGGCGTTCTCAAGCGCTGCGGGCGGCCAGAAATAGAGCGTCCAGTCCTTCCTGTCGAGATACCACTCGCCCGGCGAGTCGAGTTCCTCCAGAAGATTGCGGACATAGTACCTGTCGCCCGGGCGGATAGGGTACGAGGCGTCGCTGGCGAGCGTGACGGTGCGCGTCTCCCTCTCGACTTTCGCGATGCGGCAGATGTTGTTCCACCAGTTGTACCGCGCGAAGACGAACACCTCGCCTTCCTCCGGACGCGCCCACGTGCGGGAGTCTTCGGCCTTGTACTGGAGCACGCGTTTGGTCTCGTTGGGCACATCCTGGTACATGGGAATGGGCTTGCCGTCGGCATATGCCCAGCCGCCGCCGTAAGGATTCTGAGGATCGTAGTTGGGGTAGCGCGCGAGATGCTGGCGCTTGCCATCCATGATCAACTGGCGGAAGTAGATCCCCTGGAACCCTTGCGCTCCAACGTCGGCCTTGGCAATCTTGTCCTTGTACGGCACGAAGCCTGTGATCCGGCGCCCACCGATCAGGACCGGCTTCTCCGCTTCAAACGCGCGGTAGACGACGGGCGCGTCGGCAGTGCCCGCGTCTTCCGGCCCCAGCTTCAGCGTCTGTGGTATGGGATGAATGCCCCCTCTCACGTAGACGGTGACGGCTTCCTTCTGTCCTGCGGCCTTGGCCTTACGGACTTCGTCACGCGCGCGTGGCAGCGTCGCGAAAGGCCCGTCGGTCTTGTCGGCATTGGGCGCGGCCAGCTTGCCGCTCCATTCGTCGTTCCCGTCCGTGGCCACGTAGTATTCCGCGGCCGGGGAGGAACCGCAGGCGAGCATTGCCAGGATCACCAGTCCGGCGAGGTTTCTCATACGCGAGCCCCCTGTTGGCATTGCAGCACCATACATCGCGGAGGGCATTCGCGCCACGGATTCCTGCCGTCGGATTGGCATGCTCTCACGAAGAGGGAAAAGGGGCAGTTGCCAATCCGCGGCGGGCGGGTTATACTAGGCAGTGTGTTGGTGAGGCTTTGCATGGGTTGAGCAGGATATGCGGATGAACGCAAAGGTAATGCCACGCCCGGCTTCACCAGCCGGGCCATTGACGGGTTGCTCAGCCCTGTCCGTTATAGCGTCCAGGTACCACCACTCTTGATGCCTGCCGGACCCCTACTCCAGGGCGCGCCTGGCGCGCCTACCGGCTGTGATTCCGGCGAACGCGGCTCCTGGCTATTGGCTATCAGCTATTGGCTATTGGCCGCGAGGGTTGGGGAACGAGTCGAAGCTAGGAAGGACTTCACATGCCGGATCAGATGATTGAGCTGACCTTTCCAGACGGTTCGAAGCGCGGTTTCAACGCCGGCGTCACGGGGCGGGAAGTTGCCGAGTCCATCGGCAAGCGCCTCGCCGCCGACGCCCTTGCGGTGAAGCTGGACGGCGAGTTGCTCGACGTGAGCCGGCCGCTCGCGCGCAGCGGTGCCTTTACGGTCGTCACGCCCAGGACTCGCGACGGCAAGCTGGACAAAGGCGCGCTCCACGTCATCCGCCACACGGCCGAACACATCGCCACCGAAGCTCTCTGCCGGCTGTGGCCGCAGACCAAGCTGGTCTACGGGCCGGCGGTGGAGGACGGTTTCTACGCCGACATTGACCTGGACCACAAGATCTCGGTGGACGACTTCCCGAAGATCGAGGCCGAGATGGCCGGGATCATCGCCGAGAACAAGCCGTTGACGCGCTACGAAGTGCCCCGCGAGGAAGGCTTGAAGAAGATCGAGGCCGAAGGCAACGAGTACAAGCTGGACAACGCGCGGCAAGCCGACGGCGCGCTGTCGTTCTACATCAGCGGCACGCGCAGGGGACAGGACTTCGAGGACCTGTGCATGGGGCCGCATGTCCCGAGCACGGGCAAAGTCGGCGCAATCAAGCTGACCGCCGTCGCGGGCGCGTACTTCCACGGTGATGAGAAGCAGAAGCAGCTTCAGCGCATCCACGGCACCGCCTTCCCGACGAAGAAGGACCTGGACGAACACCTGGCGCGCGTCGAGGAAGCGAAGAAGCGCGACCACCGTGTCATCGGCAAGCAGATGGGCATATTCACCATCAGCCCGCTGGTTGGCCAGGGGCTGGTGCTGTGGATGCCCAACGGCGGGATCATCCGCACGGAGTTGCAGAACCTGATGCAGGGCGAACTGCTCAAGCGCGGATATAGTCCGGTCTTCACGCCGCACATCGGCAGCATTGAGCTGTACAAGGTTTCCGGCCACTTCCCGTACTACAAGGACAGCCAGTACCCGACGCTGAAGGGCGAAGGCAAGGAGGGCGAACGGGAAGAGTACCTGCTCAAGCCCATGAACTGCCCCCATCACATCCAGATCTACGCGGCCCAGCCGCATAGTTACCGCGACCTGCCGGTGCGGCTGGCGGAGTTCGGCACCGTCTACCGGTATGAACAGTCCGGCGAGTTGACCGGCATGACGCGCGTCCGGGGTCTGACTCAAGACGATGCGCACCTGTTCTGCACGCAGGACCAGGTGGAAGGCGAGTTCAAAAGCACGGTTGAACTGGTGCAGGACATTTTCCGCGCGCTGAACCTGACGGATTACCGGGTTCAGGTAAGTCTTCGCGACCCCAAGAGCGACAAATACACGGGCGATCCGAAGGTCTGGGACAAGGCCGAAGAGACGCTCAAGCGCGTCGCCGGGGACATGGGCTTGCCGCACGACACGGTGGAGGGAGAGGCCGCCTTCTACGGGCCCAAGCTGGACTTCATGGTCAAGGACTGCATCGGCCGCGAGTGGCAACTGGGGACCGTGCAGCTTGATTATAACCTGCCGGAGCGCTTCAAGTTAGAGTACATCGGCGCGGACAACAACCGGCACCGGCCGGTGATGATCCACCGGGCGCCGTTCGGCAGTTTCGAGCGCTTTGTGGGGATTCTGATAGAGCATTTTGCCGGAGCATTCCCGCTGTGGCTTTCGCCCGTGCAGATGCGCGTGGCCAACATCACCGATCGCCAGGAGGAAGCGGCCCGGCGTGTCGTGGCGGCGTTGCGTGCCGAAGGGTTCCGCGTGGAGGAAGACCTCGGGCACGGCAAGATTAACGCTAAGGTCGCCGAGTCTGAAACCGCCAAGATACCGTACCTCCTCGTCGTGGGCGAGCGAGAAGCCGCTTCGGACAGCGTGGCCGTTCGCGCGCGCGGGCGCAAGAACCTGGGGACCATGCCGCTGGCGGAGTTCATCGCGCGGGCGAAGCAGGAAGTGGCGGAGAGGAAGTAGACATGACCATAACAACAGAGCGATTGAAAAAGACAATAACCAAACGTCCGAAACGTCGTGCGTTGCCACTAACAGCGGCATACGTTCCCGCCAAAGAAGGGGGCTATACGGCGCAAATCCTTGAGGCGGTCAGCGTATACTCGCAGGGCGAAACGATCGAAGAGGCCCGCGAAAACCTTTACGCGGTTGTCGCGTTGATGCTCGAAGAGGCGCCACACCAGTTTGGCCGGCGCCCAACTTCGCCGCCTCCTGGAGCGCTGTTAGAGAAGCTGTTTGTGGTGCTGCCCTCATGAAGCGCCGCGATCTCATCCACAGGCTGCAAGCGGCGGGCTTCATTTTGGTGCGCAGCAAGGGCCCTCACGATGTTTTTGGCCGCGGAAGTCAACGGATTCCTGTTCCGCGGCATCGGGAGATAAAGGAGTACTTGGCGCGTAAGATTCTACGGGATGCTGGAGCGGAATGAGATGCCAATGTCTGCGAGTTCTGTGAGTCAACATGAATGATGAACGACGAACAACGAACGATGGACAATGGCGCGAGACTGTGACCTCGCGCAATGGGGGGACTCAAGGAAGAAGGAGGAACGAACCATTTCGGAGAGACTGAGGATTAACGCCGAGATCAAGGCCAAGACGATCCGCGTGATCGGGCCAGACGGGGCGCAGCTCGGCATCATGCTCGTGGAACAGGCGCGCATGAAGGCCACGGAACTGGAACTGGATCTGGTGGAGGTCGCGCCAAAGGCCGACCCGCCCGTGTGCCGTATCATGGATTACGGCAAGCACATTTACCACGAGCAGAAGAAAGAGCAGAAGGCGCGCAAGAAGGCGCACGCTCACGACGTGAAGGAAGTGCGGCTGAGCTTCAAGATCGGCAAGCACGACCTGGACATCAAGGTACAGCACGCCAAGGAATTCCTTGCGGAAGGGCACCGCGTGCAGTTCACCATGATCTACAAGGGCCGTGAGATCGCGCATCAGTCGCTTGGCGAGCAGATTCTGAAAGGCGTGGTGGTGCAGCTTGGCGATTCCGCCAAGGTTGAGCGCCCTCCATTCCGCGAAGGCAAGCGCGTCGGGCTGATTCTCGCGCCGAAGGTGGCCAGCGCCGACAAGCCCGAGAAACCCGACAAGAGCGGTCCGGAACGCGCAACGGCGCCGGCCGTGGGCGGGACTCCAAGTCCCGCGCCGCAGCCCATCGCGCCGCCGCCGGCGGTTGTGGCCGCCGCGCTGCCAAAGGTCTGAGCGTCGTTGCCGCTCGCTGTGTGGTGAGGTAACGCGCGCGCCAACGCTGTGCCACGGCGGTTGGCTGCCGGCGCCGTCTCGCGCGCGGCGTCGCGGGCAGGGACAGACGGCGGCTGCTCAAGCACGCTGCGCTGGGTGTCAGCGCCGGGTCTTCCACGTGAAAATCCTGCCGTCATAGGTGACATCCACCTTCAGGGTCGCCCGCTCGGCCCCCAGCTCATATTCCAGCATGCCCTCATAGTTGTTTCCCGTCGTGTGGACCAGAGCGAATGAGCTGATCCGTGCCGCCGAAAGTCGGGGCTCCTTCGACCACGTTGACTCGATGTGATCCCGGATACGGCCCTCAAGCTGCGACGTTGACAGGCGACTGCCCACGGTCAACGACCACGCCATCACAAGCACCCAGCATGCGAGGCAGCCCAAGCCCACCAGTGATCCGACCCGTGCTTTCCGGCCTTCGTTCCGCTCCCGGAGTTGGCAGTACCGCTTGACCAGGTAATACGGGAACACAATGATCCACAGGACAAGGCAGCCGAGCCCCCATGCCAGCGCCCCGTTGCTGATCGTGTACTCTCCCTTGCCGGACGTTATCTTGTTGAGGTGGGAATCAATTGCCGCCCAGACGCTGGATCCGACCACGATCGCTATGCTCAGGATAAGGTACACCATTCCCGTGTCCCCCCCCCCCCGGAAGCCCATGCGGCTGAGTGCCGCGGGGCAGTCCACAGCCCCATCCACCCGTCGCTCACGTACACCGGACAAAGCGCGTTGGGCGGCCGTTCCCTGCCTCCGACCTCGCCACAAGGCTGGCGTTGGCGGCACGGTTGGGTTAGTATTCCCACGCGGTTCACAACCACGACTCATGCTGGAGGTTGACGCCATGGCTGAGACGACACAGCAGTACCTGCAGAAGCTGGCGGTGTGCAGTTGGTCCCTGCAGCCGGACAGTCCGGCGCAGCTCGCCCAACACCTCAAGGCCATCGGCCTCAACGCCGTGCAGCTCGACCTCGACCCGTTCCGCGAACAGCCCGGCGTGTGGAACGGGGCGCAAGACCTCTTCGCGCGGCAGAGCATCACGCCGGTTTCGGGCATGTTCCGCTGCGTCGGCGAGGACTACACGTCGCTCGAATCCATCCGCGTCACGGGCGGCCTGCTCCCCGACGCAACCTGGGAACAGAACTGGGCTAATGCGCAGGTCACCGTCAAGACTGCCAGGCGCCTCGGCCTGCAGTTCGTGATGTTCCACGCCGGCTTCCCGCCCCACGACCACACCGACTCCGCGTTCGGCAAGCTCCTCAACCGCGTCCGGCAACTCGCGCGTCTGTTCGCCGACCAGGGCATCACGCTGGGCTGCGAAACCGGCCAGGAGACGGCGCCCGCTCTGCAGGCATTCCTCGAAGGCCTCAACGAGCCGAACGTGGCAGTGAACTTCGACCCCGCCAACATGATCCT
>JAPLOD010000154.1 GCA_026692735.1 Planctomycetota bacterium
GCGGTTCACGGCGCGAGCCAGCTCCTTGACGAACGGCTCGCCGGGCAGCGGCCTGACGAGCAGCTCGAACTGCGCGTCCCGCTCCTGGCGCAGCCGCGCGCGGGCCTTTGCGGATTCGTCATCGTTGCCCTGTGGGGCGCGGTACTTGAGGGGCAGGGCCGCGATGTCGGCGACGTTGACGCGGAACAGTTCAAGGCGGTCAACGCGTACGGACAGGTCGTAGAAGGGGCGGTCTTCGGCGAGCGGGTTGCCGTGGCGGTCGAGGAGGGAGCCGCGCAGCGCCGGGACCATCTGTTCCGTCGCCTGGTCGCGCGTGGCCAGCTTGCGGTACTTGTCGTAGCGGGCGACCTGCAGTTGCCAGAGCCGCCCCAGGACCGTCAGGAAGGCGAGACCCAGAAGCACAGCGAGAATGCCAATCCGCGTTTTGAACATTGGTTACCGCTCATTCACCGCAGAGACGCAGAGAACGCAGAGAACAACAGAATACAGAATGAACAATGCAGAATTCAAAATTGAACCATCCAGTTTTGCTTTCTGCATTTTTGAGCTCTGCCTTTCTCATTCTGTATTCTGCTCCGCGTCTCCGCGCGTTAGCCCCGCGCCACTTTTCTGCGGCGCGCCGCCGCCAGTCGTTCTTCGGCCAGCCAGTGCTCGCGCACCGGCGGGGCCAGCAGGCCCGTGCAGTACATGAAGCGCCCACACGCCCACGCGCAGAGCAACCCCCAGACGCACGCGGCCAGCGAAAGCCAGAGAACCGTCATCAGCGCCGCGCCCCAGTAGATGCTCATCCCGCTCAGGCGCGCGAAACACAGGTACAGGAAATGGGCGACCGCGGTGCCGGCGATGCCGCCGACCCAGGCCGCGAGCAGATCGCCGCGCGTCAGTTCGCGCCACGCCATCCAGAGGATGAAGCCGGCGGCCAGCAGGTAGGAGAGCGTTAGCAGGCCGAAGCGCGTGGAGCCGAAGAGATCGGCCTGCAGGCCCAGCGCGAAGACGCAGACCAGACCGAACTCCCGCGGCGCGAAGGCCAGCGCCGCCATGGCCACGATAATGCCGACATCCGGCCGCAACGCCGGCGGCACAAAGGCGGGGAAGAGCACGGTCTGCACGATGACCGTGGCGAAGAACAGGACGAGGAGGCCGAATGTCGCACGCATTGTCCATCCCTCAAGGGTCTAGGGTTTAGGGTCTAGGGTCCAGGCTCAGCATCCGTGGTGTTTGTTGCATTCCTTGGATCCTAAACCCTGAACCCTAGACCCTGGACCCTAGAACCTGCATTCATCTGCGGTTCCGTTCCGGCATTGTCGGCCACGGCACTTCCGGCACCGACATCACCAGGATCTGCACGCATTCGACGGCGTTCTCGTTGCACGCGGGACGAACGGCCAGTTCCCACTGGACGTCGCCCTTCTTCTGCGCCGAGACCACCACGCCCAGCCACAGACCGGGCGGGAAGGCGCCGTCGTAGCCGCTCGTGACCACGTCTTCGCCGGCCTTGGCGGCAATCTCGCGGCCGACGACCGACATGCGGCAGAGGCGTTCGTCGCCTTCGTCCCTGGAGCCCTGCAGCACGCCTTCGATCCGCGATTCGGCCAGGCGCGCGGCGATGCTCATCCCGCGGTGCGTCAGCAGCGCCACCACCGAGGCATGCGGGCCAACGGAGATGATCCGCCCGGCCACGGCGCCCCGGTGGAGCACCCCGGCGTGGAGCCGGACGCCTTCCGCTGCCCCGCGGTTGAGGCCCAGACAGGGTTCCTGCCAGAGCATCTTGCGCGCGATCACGTCGGCGCCTATCGAAGGCGGCAGTTTCGGCAGTGCTGGGGCGGCGTGCCCGGCGGCGTCGCCTTGGCCCGGCATGGCTTTGCGGAGGCGTTCCAGTTCGCTGCGCAGGCGGATGTTTTCGGAGTGCAGCCAGTCGAGTTCCGCCGCATAGTTGCCGGTACCGGGAGTCTCTGGCTTGGGGCGCTGCGGGGGCGGGGCGGGGACTTCAACCGCGAGCAAGGCGGGTTGCGGCGCGCGGCTCTTTCCGTAGGCGCCGAAGAAACGCAGCAGGGGGCTGAGCGCGGAGAGCGAGTGGCCACGCAGGCTGGCGACGTGCGCTTCCGGCACAAGGAAGAGCATCAAAGTGAGAAGCACCAAGCCGGGATAGAGCACCCGCGGCGGCACCGGATTGCGGTGCATAAGCTCTTTCTCGCCAGATTGCCCGTTTTTGGGCGCGTCTCCACGCACGCGCTCACTATGAAATATCGGCATTTGTGAGGTGTAGACTGAAGGGCAAAAACAGGGTTACAGGTTTCAAGTTACGGGTTACAAGGTGAAGGCCACAGGCTACCGGATACCGGATACCGGATACCGGATACCGGATACCGGATACCGGATACCGGATACCGGATACCGGATACCGGATACCGGATACCGGATACCGGCTTCAGGATACAGCACACAGGATGCCAGATACCGGGGTTCAGATAGCAGAGCTCGACGCCGAAGCGCGCGGAGGAGGGAAGGAGTGAACGGTTACGAAGGATGAATGAGGGGCTGCGGCGGCGCGGGGGGAACCGTGGTACAATACTGTCATGTACCGAGCCCTGGCGTTTCTCATCCTCGCCTGCGCGCTGGCCTGTGGGGCAGAGGCGCAACCGCAGGCCGCGTTCCCGCTCTGGGACGGGCACGAGAGCATTGAGCAGTACGCGAAGCGCGTGAAGCTGCCGGCGACGACGACGCTGGAACTCGGCGGGGGCGTGACGCTGGAACTCGTGCTGATACCGGCGGGGAAGTTCATCATGGGGACGGCGGAACCGAAGCCGGTGGACGAAGAATCATTCCGGAAGAAGATCGTCGCCGGGCAAGCCGTCTTCGCGGCGGGCGTTGGCGTGCTGCTGGTTCTCATCGGGACGGTCATCATTCGCGCCATCCGGCAACGGCGCAGGCCGCAGTATTCGCTGGCGCGGTTCATGGTCATGGTTGTTGCGGCTGGCGTGGGCGTGCTGGGCGGAATGCATTGGTGGTTCTCAACACGCGCGCTCGCGCAGGCTCAGGCCGAGTACAACGCGGCCTTGGCCCGCTACCGGAGTTCGGACGATTCGGAGAAGCCTGCGCACCAAGTCACACTGACGACGCTGTTCTGTCTTGGGAAGAACGAGGTAACGCAGGAGCAGTATCAGCAGGTGACGGGCACGAATCCGAGCCACTTCAAGGGGGCGAACCTGCCGGTTGAGACGGTGTCATGGTACGATGCCCAGGGATTCTGCAAGAAGGTGAGCGAGAAGACCGGCCAGACTGTGCGCTTACCCACCGAGGCAGAATGGGAGTTCGCCTGCCGGGCCGGAACAACGACGGCGTACTACACGGGCGATGCTGGAGCCGATCTGGGGCGAGCCGCATGGTACGGTGCGAACAGCGGCAGAAAAACGCACGCGGTCGGTAAGAAGGAGGCCAACGCCTTTGGTCTCCATGACATGCACGGCAACGTCTTCGAGTGGTGCCAGGACTGGTTCGAGGCGTACAAGCCGGAGGCAGCCGTGGACCGGCCGGGGCCGACCGATGGCCGGCTCCGCGTGTCGCGGGGCGGGTCCTGGTTCATCATTCCCGGGAGCTGCCGATCTGCGATCCGTGGCAGGTGCTACCCCACTTGCCGGAGCGGGTTCATCGGCTTTCGGGTGGTGGTAGTGGCGCCCCGCAATCCGTAGCCGTTGCGTGGGGATGTCCGAATATTTTACGAATTTCCATGAACAGAAGCGGCGCTGAATACGTATAGTATTAGGATACGGAAGGGGTGGGCGGAGGGCTGGGGGGGAGGGGTTTTCTGCACATTGTGCAGTTGTGGACACGTCCTTGGCTGGCGCGCCCAAGCGCACCCCCTCACCCGGCGCGCCTTCAGCGCGCCACCCTCTCCCGCACGGGGGGGAGGGTGACGGACGGCACGACGTGCAGTTGTGGACAGAGTGAACGGGTGCGGGGGCGAGACGCCCCCGCTACAGCCGGCGAGACGCCGGCGGTACGGTCGGCACGGGCAGCCAACAACAAACAGAGGCTGCCCGTGGCACACGCCGACGCTACGAAGCGCGAAGGGATTTGTGCGGCGCGGCAATCCGTCTAAAGTACGCGCATGTCGGAATCTCAAAGTACGGCCATGATTGACGTTCAGGGGTTGTGCAAAACCTTCTATACGCACCAAGGCCAGGAACACCGGGCGGTGGACGGCGTCAGCTTCCACGTCGGCCGCGGCGAAATCTACGGTCTGCTGGGACCGAACGGCGCCGGCAAGACGACCACCCTGCGGATGCTGGCGGGCCTGATGCAGCCCACGGACGGCGACGTAAGCATAGACGGCGTGTGCGGCTCCAGCGACCGCATGGCGCTCAAGCAGCGCACCGGCTTCCTGACCGCAAACACCGGGCTGTACGCGCGCCTCTCGCCGCGCGAGACGCTGCGGTACTTCGGGCAACTCCGCGGCCTAGAGCAGTTCACGTTTGGATGCAGACGTGCCGATACAGTATGAATGAGAACCTATTCGATGGACCTGCGTGAGCGGGTGATCCAGGCATACGACCGGAAAGACGGAACCCAGGAAGAATTGGCCACACTCTTCGACGTGAGTGTGTGCTGGGTTAAGAAACTCCTGCACTTACGTCGAACGACGGGCTCGATTGCAGCCAAGCCGCATGGTGGCGGCCGAGCGCCCAAGTTCAGCGGGGCAAGTCTGGAGGCACTTCGGCACGATGTCGAAGCCCACCCTGACGCTAGCCTTGAGGAACTCTTGCGGCGTTCAAGAATCGACGGCAGTATCATGGCGG
>JAPLOD010000155.1 GCA_026692735.1 Planctomycetota bacterium
ACGGCGAGACCCTGGGCAAGGTGCTGGCCGACCTCGGCGCGCTACAGCCGGAACAGCAGGTGGTCCTGCTGGGGCTCGCGCAGGACAAGGCCGTGCTGCCGGCAGCAGTGAAAGCGCTGACCAGCGACAGCGCGGAGGTGCGGAGCGCCGCAATCAAGGCGATCGGGCGCGTGGGCGGCGCCGCCGAGATTCCCGCGCTGCTGACGCTCGCCACCAAGGGCGGGCCGGACGCCAAGGAAGCGCAGGCGGCACTCGGAGCGCTCAAGGACCCGAAGGCCGACGACGCACTGCTCGGCCTGCTGAGCGGGCCGGACGCATCCGCGCGCGCCTCGGCGGTGCAGATGCTGAAAGGCCGCAACGCCACCCGCGCGCTGCCCGAGATCCTCAAAGCGGCGGGCGACGCCGACGAATCCGTCCGGCTCGCGGCGCTTGAGGCAGTCGCGGCGCTCGCGGGAGCGGACCGTTACCCGGCCGTCGTGCAGCTCATGCTCGACGCCCGCTCGGACAGCGAGCGCGCCGCGGCGGAGAGGACCGTTGTGGTCGTGGCCAGGAAGGCGGAGAACGCGGCCGAGCGTCTTGCCCCGCTGGCCGCCGGACTGAAAAGCGCGGCCTCCGCGGGAAAGGCCGCGGTGCTGCGCGTGCTCGGCATTCTCGGCGGCCCCGAAGCGTTCCAGTGCGTGAAGGAGCGGTTGCAGGACGCCGACGCGGCAGTCGCGGACGCCGCCAGCCGTGCCCTCGCGGAATGGCCCGACGTCTCGGCCGCCGACGACCTGTTGAAGCTGATGCAGCAGGCGAAAGACGCCGCGCCGCGGACGCTGGCGTTGCGCGGGTATCTGCGGCTGGCGCGGCTGCCGGAGGTCACTCCGCAGGCCAGGACGAAGATGCTGGAGCAGGTCAAGGCGGTGGCGCAGGGCGATCAGGAGAAGAAGATGCTGCTCTCAGGCCTGTCCGGCACGCCCACGGCCGAGGCGCTCGAGGCGGCCGCGTCGTTCCTCGAAGAGCAGCCCGTGCGCGCCGAGGCGGAGCTGGCGGTGCTGGCCATTGCGAAAGCGGCGGGCGGCAAAGCGGACCGCAAGCGCGTGGACGCGGTGCTCAAGAAGCTGGTGGAGACTTCGCAGAACAAAGAGAACGTCTCCCAGGCAAAGGTCCTGCTCGGCCTGTCCGCCAACATCGCGCCCTCGGGCAAGGCCGCCAGCCTCGCGGGATGGGCACCCGACGGCGCGGGCGGGCCCGCCTCCGCCGCCATAGACAACAGCCCGGATACGTATTGGGATGAGGAGGACGGGAAGAACCTGTACCGCATCGCCGTGACGTTCGGACAGCCGCGCAACGTCGGCAGCATCAGCATCCTCGGGTTCCAGCAACACAGCTACGCGCCGAAGGACTTCGATATCGTCGCGGACGGAAAGGTCATCAAGGAGGTGCGCAACGCCCAATACACGGACAACCTCTTCCGCGTAAGCTTTCCGGCGACGCAGTTGAAGACCATCGAACTCAAGATCACCGGCTACTACGGTGGGTCGCCCGCCATCCGCGAGTGGGGCATCTACGAGCCGTAACGGGATTTTCGATTTCCGATCTGCGATTTGCGATTGGACGGAGCCACGGGCAGCCAACAGCAATCGCTGCCCGTGTCACAGACGCACTGGTGGCAAAATCCCCGCTGTAGACTATTGCGGACAGGCGAGCGCAGGATAGACTGTGCGCCAGAAAAGCGCCTGGGGCGCGCAATCCGCAGACACAAGGAGAGGCGAGATGCTTATGGTGAGCCGGCCGTCTGGTTCTGTCGCAAGAGACAGGTGGGGCCGTGTGCTGGGGCGGAGCGCGGCAGTAATTCTGGTTGCCGCCGTGCTGCTCACGTACGCAAGTCCCGTTCTGGCGGTGCCTGTCTTCGGGCTGGAGATGCCCGTCATCATTGACGAGAATCAGCCGGAAGGCCCCGCTAACCTGGTGAACGTGAAGGTATGGGGCGATGAATTCCACCGCATCATGGAGGACGCGAACGGCTACGCGCTCATCCGCGATTCGGACACAAAGGTCGTCTGTTACGCCAAGCTGGTGCTGGGGGTGCTGCAGTCAACCGGCACGAAGGTCAACACCGTGACCGACCCCTCGGCGATTGGCGCACTCAAGGACCTGCACCTGGACATACGGGGAATCTTCGATGCGATCCTCGACATCCGGGCAAAGCGCGAGGCGCAGGTACGGAAAGCGCCGCCAGTGACCACGGGGCTGCACAAGGGGCTGTGCATTCTCGTTGATTTCTCTGACAAGGCGGGGACCATCACGGCAACGCAGGTGGATAACTTCTGCAACCAGAAGGCCGCGAGTGGGACGCCGTACAACGAATTCGGCAACAACGGCTCAGTCTATGACTTCTTCTATGCAGTCTCAGACGGGAAGCTGGAGTTCACGAACGCTGTCTACGGATACTATCATTCGCCCAACGCGCGCTCGTACTACGACACCAGCAGCAAACAGAAAGGCGGCGCGCAGGAGTTGATCATGGAAGCCCTGAAGAATCTGGGGAGCACGATTGATATCAGCGGGGTTGCCACTGAGGTCGGCTCCGACGGCAAGACGTACGTCAAGTACCTCAGCGTGCTGTACGCGGGCAATATGCCGGCGGACAACACCTACCCGCTCTGGCCCCACCGCTGGGCCATCAGTTCGGCCGACCCGGTGCAGGACCAGGCGTTCGTGGCGAGCGACGGGAAGACGTACTATGCCGATCTGTACCAGATGACAAACATGGGGGATGCCCTGGCGATCGGCACGTTCTGCCATGAGTCGGCCCACCTGGTGTGCGGCTTCTCGGATTACTACGACACGAAGTACAGTTCCGCGGGGCTGGGCTCCTGGTGCCTGATGGGCGCGGGAAACTGGAACGGCAACGGGTACGACCCGGCGCCCCCGCAGCCGTATCTGCGGTACAGGGCCGGCTGGATAACCCCGAAGGCCTCGTCCAGCAGCATCACCTCTCTGACCTGCAACATGTCTGACGTGATCATCTATCCGAATCCGTCCATTGCCCAGGAGTACTTCCTGGTCTCAGCGATCCAGAAGACGGGACATTTCACGAGCATGCCTGGCGAGGGGCTGGCGGTCTTCCACATTGACGAGCGCGAGGCGACCAACAACAAGTACCAGCACGACGCGACGGACCACTACGAGTCGGCGCTGATCCAGGCTGACGGCAAGTACGAGTTGGAATCGAAGGAGGCGGACGGCGGAAACCGCGGCAATGCGACCGACCTGTTCTCGCCGGCGAACGGCGGCGTGACAACGTTCAACGATACGAGTTCGCCAGTGAATGCGAAGTGGTGGAACGGCCAGGACTCCGGTTTCAGCGTAACGAATATCGGCGCGATCAACGGTACAAGCATCAGCGTCCAGTTGACCTCCGGGGGGAGCCCGCCCACGGTTACGGTGAAGGAAGCCAGCATGAGCAAGGGCAAGTTCCAGCTCAATTTCAGGACGCTCAGGGACAACCTGGACATAACGCTGTTTTCCCCCGACTTCATGTACACGGACAAGACGACCTTTGAGACCGCCACCAACAACACGGCGGTGCCGGTGTACATCGGCACCACACTGGTGGACACGGTCACACCACTGTACAAGGGGAAGGGCAAGGGCATCGGCTCGCTGCAGTGGCGCTACAAGCAGGGCTACATCCGCTACCAGGTTCGAAACACCGCCCTGCAGGACCTGTTGGGCCCCTACGGTGCGACCAACGACAATGTGGCCAGCGGCAGCGTGAAGCTGCCGTTCCAGATCGTTGTCAACGGCAGCAACTACGGTGGCGAGTACACGTTCGGCTACAAGGCCGCGCTGGCGAAGACCGGGAAGGGACAGGTAAGCTACTAGCCGGCGTTGCTCGCCGCTCTCCATGTGTGCCACGGGCAGCCATGCTGTTGGCTGCCCGTGCCGGCGTGACATGCGGCTCAACGCGCGCTCAGGCGCCAACGTACTTGGCGTAGGCCGTGCGGGCGTCGGCGACCTTGCTGGTCCCCTTGATGATGGCGCGGCCGTCGGGGAAGACGGTGACCTCCAGGCCGCTGTCGCCGCCGGGAGCGCTGAACTTCAGGAGGAAGCGGTTGACCGTCACGCCGCTGATGCCGGCCGTCGCCCTGACGCGGCCGGCAAGCTGCTGCAGGTCGAGCGTCGCGCCCGTGCGCGGGTTGATCTGCACCGCATTGCGACCGCACAGGGCCGTGGTCGTGCTGGCGCTCTGCCCTTCAAGGAACTCGAAGTTGCGGCGTTTGCAGCAGGGGCAAGCGGCGTTTTCGCGGGCCCTGGCGAGGTTGAGCTGCTGGACTTCGCCGGACCAGAGGTCAACCGACAGCAGCTTCGCGCTGATCGCGTCGCGCCTGCCCGCACAGATCTTGAGCGCTTCGGCCGCCTGCCAGTTGCCGACGACGCCCGGCAGAGCGCCGAGGATGCCGGCGGTCTCGCAGGTGGGCGTCATGCCGGGCGGGGGGGCGGTTTCAAAGAGGCAGCGGAGGCAGGGCGTCTGGCCCGGGATGATCGTCATCATCAGGCCCGTCGAGCCGACCGCGCCGCCGTACACCCACGGGATGCCGTGCTTGACGCAGGCGTCGTTCAGGAGAAAGCGCGTCTCGAAATTGTCGGTGCCGTCCACGACCACGTCGGCGCCTTTGACGAGCTCCTCGGCGTTCGCGGGGTTGATGTCCGTGACGATGCCGGTGATGGCGATGGCCGAGTTGATCGCCCGGAGATTGCGTTCGGCGGCGATGGCCTTGGGCAGGTTCTCGCGGCAGTCGTGCTCGTCGAAGAGCACCTGGCGCTGCAGGTTGCTTTCCTCGACGAAATCGCGGTCAACGATGCGCAGGTGGCCCACGCCGGCGCGGGCCAGAGCGTTGGCGCTGGCCGTGCCGAGCGCTCCGCAGCCCGCCACGACGGCAGTCGCGCGGCAGATGCGCTGCTGGCCTGCTTCGCCGATGGCGGAAAAGAGGACCTGGCGGTTGTAACGCTCAAGGGACATAAGCCTACGTTGCGGTGTACCACAGCCGCGATACCGATCAATGCAGAAAATGCTCGATCAGGGCGAGCGACGACAACGCGCGCGGTCGGCGGAATTCGCCAGTTGACCAAATGGGGACGTGGCGACACACTTATGGCCTTTAGACGCGCAGTCATCGCTTCGCTGTGGCCGAACAGAGCTGGCCGAAGGGCTGCGCGGCAGCAGACGGGAGTGGATGAGACCTGGTGATCTCCGCGGTCTTCAAAGCCGTCGCGTCCTTCGCAAGGGGGACTGGTGGGTTCGATTCCCATGCACTCCCGCCACAATCTGTCAAGGTTCCCGTGCTGCTTGACTTGTAGGATTGCGCGTTGCCGTGTGACACGCTAATGGCACACTTGGCCCCGTTCTCGGCCTGGACGTTCACCGGGGCGTCATCCGTTCCCGTCTTCAACGCGGCCACGGCGTCTTGCGCCGGCAGCGCGGCGCGGCCCACGGCTTCGGCCAATTCTGACAGCCGTTCGTTGCGCGCTCTGGCGTAGACGTTCAACGTCAGATCGGCAGTGGAGTGCCGGGCCAAGGCTTGCGCTTCTTTGATATTCGCCCCGCTCTCCACAACGAAGGTGACGTAAGCCACGCGCAAGCCGTGGAAGTCCACCTTGCCGCCCGGCCCGTGCTTGGACAGCCCCGCTTTGGCCAAGTCTCTGTCCAGATCGCGGGCGGTGTGTTCACCAACCACCAGCAACGGGGCGTCCGGGGCCTTGCCCTTGGCGTGTTCTGCCAGCCGGGCCACAAGGAACGACGGCAGCGGTTGAAAGCCGGGCTTCCGGTTCTTCGTCCAGTCCGGATTCAACCGCAACCCGCCCCGCTCCGCTTCCACGTCACCGGCCACCAGCAAGCGCAGTTCCTTGGCGCGCAAGCCGGACGATAGGGCCACCTCGTATGTCAGCCGGCGGGCGGGCTTGCAGGCGTCCAGTAAGCGTTGCACTTCTTGGGGCGTGACGGCGCGGCGGTTGTACTTGGCCTTCTTGGGATACGACACCAGCCCCTTTAGCGGGTGCGACTCCACCAGCCCGCGTTGCTCGCACCAACCACAGAAGGCCGAAAGGCACGCGGCGCGGTGGCGAATGGTCAGGTTCGCTTTGCCTTCGGCCTGCAGCTTGCGCAACGCTTCCTCGACTCTCGGCAAGCTGCTGTCCAGATCGCCAAGCGCCGTCAAGCCAAGCTCCGTCTTCCACCACTGCAAGCCGGCTTCCCGTTTCTCCACATGTTCCGAAGCCCACGGCCGGCCCCCGATGCCACCTTGCGCCGTGCCCCATGCAAGGTATTCCGCGGCCACTTCGGCAAACGGGCGGGCCTTGGCCTTATCGTAGGACTTCGGCGCCGGCCGGTAGTTCAACCGCACTTGGCGGTGTTCATCTTCCAGCCGTTCGGCCATGCGGCGGGTTTCGTCTTTCCTGTGAGTGCCGGTGAAGAAGCGGCGCTTCCCGGCGCCGTCCACAAACCAGCCTTGAAACTTGCCGCCGGGCCGTTCGCTCTTGCGTACCCCTGCCATGTTCAAGACTCCTTGCGCCACGGGCGCATAAGCAGGACGGATATGGAAACGCCAGCCCGCCGAGCGGCGGCTTCGAGCATCTTCCGCTCTGCCGTGGTCATGTTCACAAAGACGCGCTCACGCCACTTCTGGGCTTTGGGTTTGGGCTTGCGGCCCGCCTTGTGCTGTTTCATCTTCATTCTTCCAGTGTATTTCATGTTACACGAAATGTCAAGCCGGAAATCCTACGGCCGCAACGCTTCAACGCGGCGGGCGGTGCTTTCCAGTTCCTTTGCCGCGGCTTCCATGCGCCGTTCCACGTGCCGGACGATAGCGCCGGCAGTCCAGGCGTTTCCGCCAAGCAACCGTGCGGGCGCCGGCAGTTCACCGCGGGCCACGGCGCGTTTGATGCTTGCCGGGTGACGGTCAAACAGCTTCGCCAGGGCGTCTTCGGTTACAATCGCCCCCGCCGGCAGGGCGCCGATTGTGGCGAAGACTCCCGGCAGATCGGCCGCGACGGTCTCAACGGGTGTTCCTTCGTTCGTTTCCATGCTTACTCTCCCATGTACCGGAAGGTACTGGCCAGCCGTTCTTTGGCGTTGCCCTTGGTGACTTCCCGAAGATAGCCTTCCCGCACAAGCCAACGGATACGGCGGTTGGCCTGCATGGCGCTTTCCAGCCCGGCTATGGCCTGCAGTTGACGCACCGACAGGAAGAACGGGGCTTGCCCGGTCTGCCGTTGCAGCTCACGAACGAAGCACACCAGCCGGCGGAAGTCGGGACTGTGACCCGCGGCGCGTGCGGGCGGGATAGCCGTCTTGGCCTTCTCCCATGCTTCCGCCAGTAGGTTGCACTCGCCAAGGCCATACTTGGCTTTCTGGTAGCCGTCGAGAAGCTCTTGCAAATAGTCTTCCTTCGTGAATCCCGGCCGCAGGAAGCCCCGCTCTTTCGCGTGGCCGTAGTAGAGCACCATTGCCTTCTGGAAGTCGCTGGCCGTTAGTGGCACACCGCGTTTCTTCTCAAGGCCCTTGAGTGCTCTGGCAAGCGTGAAGAGTTGGCTGTGGTTCTGGTGCTGCCGGTAAGGCAAGACCGCTTCAACCGCAGTCTCAATTTTCGCCGTGAAAGCGGTGGGGCTGCTAACCTCATGTGTGTCTTGAGTGTCGGCGTGTCGGCGTGTCGGTGTACTCGGAGTGTCCGGTGTAGTCGGTGTGTCTGGTGTACTCTGGTGTAACACTTCCTCGCTCTGGTGTAACACTTCCCCAAGGCCAGCGGCAGCCACGTTGACAGTCGGGACTTCGCCCGCCGGCAGCGGCACAAGCCAAGTGTACCGTACTCCGCTCGGATGCAACGACGGCGGCAAGAGAACGTATCCGCCAGCGCCGCGCTGCTCCCCGTCGCCAAGGTCTTTCAGCTTCACACCGGCAGCACGGAAGTAGACGTGGAATCCGCGGGCGGTCTTGACCGTGGGCAGCGTCCGGGCAAGGTCCGGGTGTGCCTTGGCCCATACCTCATACGCTCCCGCTTCGTCGAAGTCCCTGCAAGCCAGGTTGCCCGACACCGGCCCCAGGAC
Source organism: Planctomycetota bacterium (assembly GCA_026692735.1). Lineage (GTDB taxonomy): Bacteria > Planctomycetota > SZUA-567 > H5-PLA8 > H5-PLA8 > JAPLOD01. The sequence continues at coordinate 8,089 of JAPLOD010000155.1, forward strand.
CACGGCCAGCCCCGTTGCCCGATGCCAGAGGAAGGCCCGCAGTTCCGCTTCTGTCGCGCGTCGCGTCTGGTACTGCTTCCACTTCACAATGGGCAGCTTCCCGTTGACGGGAATCACACACCAGCCACGGCCGGCGTAGTCCAGGGCGGCGGCGAGCAGCGGGTTCATTGCTGCCCCCCTTCCGTCATGTCTTGAAGCAGAACCCCAGCGGCAGGTAGCGGCCCGCCGGGTTTCACCAGCGGCAGAATCTCGGCCAACCGGAAGCGGATCGCATTGTCGGGTAGTCTGTAGTGTGGAAGTTTGTTGCGGCGTGCCAGGCGCTCGGCCCGGCCTGCCGGCCACGTCAACAAGCGGTCAACGTCGCGTCCGGTTACAAGGTTGTTCTTCGTCGGCCCTTCCATGCAGACTCATGGGAAGTGGGCAGGCGGAAAACCAGATTGCTCAGTTTTGTTCAGATTGTCCAGATTGCTCAGAGGCGGGGCTTGCTGCGGCCCCCGCCGGCAATATCCGGGGCAACCAGACCGTTGCGACCAAAAGGATAAACGTTCGCGCCAGCGGCGTCCCGTTGGGCGTGCCGCTCGTCCAGTTCCTCATGGCGCTCCATGCGCTCCTTGAACCACGTTTTCAAGGCTGCCTTTTCTGCAACTGTCTTTGCCTTGGCTCGCGTCTTCATCGGCCCCTTGTAGTCACGGTTCAAGCGCAACAGCCAGCGCCACTTTTCAGACGAAAGGTTGAGCGCTTCAAGAATGTCATCCTTACCAATGAGCATGGGCGGCGTTGGTTCACTGTCGGCCGCCAGCGCGCGTGGTAAAGCGGTCGTGCCTTCCGCGGCCCCGGCCTGGACGGCAGCGGCCGACGCGGCGGTCTTGCCAGCGGCCGGCGCGACGGCTTGTCCATCGGCCAATTCCGCCTGCATGGCATCCAGACGCGCCCGGCGTTCATCCGGCGTCGGTACTACAGCCGCGGTGTCGGCCTTGGACGCGACACGCGTGAGGACGTGCCAATCCCCGTTGATCCTCAGCGAACTAGCCGGCACGTCGCGTGAGATTTCTCTCAGATCTTCGACGGTCAGTGTTGTGAGCATCGGTGCGCCCTCGTCAAGCGGCCTCTCGTCAGTGTACGGCGCGGGCTGGCCGGGACGAGACCGGCCGGGGTTGCAATCCCCTTGCCCGCGCTTAAATCCTACCACGCGCGCGCGCTGTTCCAGGAGAGAACCGGTACGAATCGAAGGCGACTCTTCTTTTGCCATTGACCGCGCCCCCCGACGCGCGGTAGAAGATATAAAAGGCTCTGCCGTTCGTAAGCGATTGTATTGTATGGAGGGCGCGCCATGCGCTGGCTCATGGGCCTGTTCGCCGTGGTCGTCGGCGGCTATTGCATCTGGCATCACTGCCTGCGCACACCGGACGCGCCGGCCGACGCGGCGTCCGACAAGACCGAAGCCGCGCTCCCGCCGATCTGCGGCATTCTTGGCGAGAGAGTAATCGCCGGAGGGATTTCGGCCAAAGTCGTGCAGTTCAAGACGGTCTTCAACAACGGCCGCGGCGTGAACTTCGCCCTCCTCGACGGCAACCTCGGCAACGCCGGCAACGAACCGATAAGGGCGCCCGCCGTGTCCGTTTTCCTTTTCGACGCCACTGGGCGAAAGCACGGTCCCGAGCGCCAGCAGGGAAACTACAACCCCGGAACCGATCTCAATCCACTTCTGGAACGCGACGAACAATGGGCTTTCGTCGTCGCAGAGCACGCGCACATGGTCGCCGCCGAGTTCCGCCTGCCGAACAGCAAGACGATCCGCATTGATCTCACGCGGGAAACCGACGATCTGGTTGATGCCAAACGCAAGGAAGCCTTCGAGGCGTTCGAGCGGCAAATCGCCGGCATCAAAGCAGCCAATGACGCCACCGAACGGCAACGCGAGGCGCATTTGAAGACGCTCAGCAATCAGCTTGACGCTGCGACAGCGCGACGCGACGCCGCGCAGACCAGGGCAGCGCAGATCGAAGGCACGCTTGAAGTATTGCAGCAGCGCAGCACGCTCGCCGACCGCAAGCCGAAAGGCGCGGCGCGGACGCTGGACCTCGCCCACGAAAAGACCGTGCGCGAGCAAGGACACCTCGCTGCGGCGAAGGATCATCTCACCGCAGCGCAAAACGAGCGCGTGGACCATCGCGGCACGGCCGTCGTACGCGACGCACATATCGCCAAGGCCAATGACGAAATCGCGCGAGAGACGCGGCACCTCGCCACGGCGACCGATGATGAACGAGAGAAGGCGACGCTCGCGAGGGACGCGGACGCGGCAGCAAAACGCGCCGCCGCCGAACTGGCGTCCGCGCAGCAGCAGCTTGCGCGCCTGCAGGCCGAAGTGGAACGCGAAAACACGAGCATGGCGAACATTACGGCGCAGATCACCCCGCTGCTGCCGCCCGACGAAACGACGGAAAAGTAGACTGTTGACAACGCTGCGCATTCAGAAACGTATGGTCGCCGATAATCGAAGGGCCTGAAATGTACCTGGAATGCAAACAATGCCACCAACCGGTTGACTCGATGGCGGAACGGTGTCCCCACTGCAAATGCCGAGAGTTGATTCCGCCCACCGTGAACATGTTTGCTCCGACTGGGACAATTCAGCAAGAGGGCGGTGAAACCATAGCTGCACCCGAGCCCCCGCCCCCTGCACCGCTTCCCGCTGCGGTCTTGCCCGCGTTGAAAGATCAAGCCCCGCCTGCCACACAATCACCTGCCAAGTCTTCGGCTGTTGCGCCCGCAAAGCCAGCATACGCACCGGTTCAAGACTCACAGCCACGACAGACAGAAACACGGAAAGAGCCAACAAAGGCTTGCCCGTTCTGTGGCGAAGAGATTCTGGCAGTAGCCGTCGTCTGCAAGCACTGCAAGTCGAACCTGCCGAGTAAACCGCCTCCAGTGGCTCAGGCACATAGCACGACAGGGCAAGCGAAATCGAACGGCAGCGGGTGTCTGGTGCTAAGCATTCTTCTCGTCATCCTGGTGATCGCACTGGCGGCGGGCGGCTTCTTCAATACGCCCGCAGGGCCACCTCCGCCGGAACGGTGCGAACAATGCGGCGCACGAATCGAGTTCAGTTATCGAGGAGGCAAGTATTGCGAGTCATGCACCAAGACGTTTCAAGCCCTTCAAGAAGCGGTGGAGCGCGCTAAATTCCTGGAGCAGCAGAAACGCTGAACAAGACATCCTAGCACGCCGCGCATTGAAAGCGCTTGGCCAGTGACCACCTGGCCTTCCGCCCTGTCTAGCCCCTAGCACTTTGGCGAAATGGCGCCCGGTATCCTTGCTGGCGTGTCTGGCGGGGCGCCCGCGGCTTCCGGGCGTGCTGGCCGCCGGACGTGGCCTACACTGAACGTACAGTTTCAAACGCGGGCCTCTTGCGCGTCCGGTGTACCAGTTTGCCCCACGCTCACCCGCAGCAGCCGCAGGGCTGCAGCCGCAAACGATTCTCCCGGCAGCCGGTGACCGTCAACCGCCCGGTGAAGTTCCACCGGCAGCCGACAGGCAGCCGTCTTGAGCCCGCGCCGTCCAGCGCCCTCTCTTCGTCCGCCTCGCATGTGCTCACCGTCCCTTTCCGGCCAGTGCCCGCGCTGTCGCCATGACTGCCGCTTGCCCCGCCGCGTCGAGTGCCGGCCAAAGTGCCGCCAGTTCCCGTAGATCGTCCGGCAGTTCCGGCGCGGGAATCTGTGACACGCTAATGGCACACTTGGCGCGTGCCGTTTCGTCCGGCGCGTGTGCGGAAACTGCGCAGCTTTGCGCGGCGTCCTGTGGTATAAGCTTCGGCGTCGTGTCGGGATGCGTTTGGCTTTGCGAAGCGGTGTTACGGTTTTGCGCAAGTGTGTTACGTTCCTGCAAGTCGTGTCCCGCCAAGGGGGGCGCTTCCCATGCACTCCCGCCATATTCGCAGAAGCCGTTATGGGGGGCTGGTTTTCAGCACCAGCCGCCAGCCGTTGTGCCACTGCTATGCCAACACGCGGAACCACGGCGTTGCCGACGGCCTCAGCGACAGCCGCCAGACGTGACTCGCGTCCTCGCGCGTAGACGTTCATCGTCAGATGCGCGTCCTTGTGCCGCATCAGGTCCTGCGCAGTCTTGATGTCCGCTCCGGCTCCGACCTCGAATAGAAACGTGTTGTACGCAACGCGGCAGGCGTGAAAATCGAGCTTGCCGCCGGGCGCCCACTTTGGAATTCCTGCTCGCTTCAGGTCCTTGTCCAGATCACGTGCTGTGTGTCGTGGGACAAACAGAATCGGCTCCTCTGGCCGCTTGTCCTTTGACGCAGCCACCAGCCGCGCCACCAAAGTCGGGCCGATGTTCTGGAACCCCTGAACACGCCTCTTGGTCCAGTTGGCGTTCAGCTTCAGCCCCCCGCGTTCCGCATCGAGGTCCGCGACGGTCAGGCTGCGCAGTTCGTTGGCGCGCAGCCCCGATGCGAATGCGACTTCGTAAGTCATGCGGCGGTGCGGGTCGCAGTGCTCCAGGAGTTTCTGGAGTTCCGGCAGCGTCATTGCTCGCCTGATGTTCTTCGGTTCTCTGGACAGGGCCTGTAGGCGCTTGAGGGGATCATCCTCCAGGTATCCCCGCTGGTAGCACCAATCGCACATGGCCGTCACTGCATCCACGTAGCGCTGCACTGTCAATGGTGTCCTATAGCGCGCCTTGCGGTTCTCGCCCTTGCCGACATAGAAAGGCGTCTCCAGCAGCTCACGGATGACCTCTTCCACCCGAGACTGAATACCGTCCAGTTCGGACAACAGACGCAAATTCAGAGACTGTAGCATCGAAATTGGGCACATTCTACCCCGCCCTCGCGTAGTGCAGGGCGGCCAGGGTGGGCCAACGCTCGGCGCATTGCCTGTCGCGGAGCAGGTCGAGCGCCATGCGGTGAATCATGGCCTGATGGGTGCG
>JAPLOD010000156.1 GCA_026692735.1 Planctomycetota bacterium
GCGCATCTCGCGGGCGCTCTCGCCCGGCACGCAGCTTTTCGATTTCAACCGCGTGGAGCATCTTGCCACGCTGGTCTACCGGTTCCCGCTACCGCCTCCCGGGCCGGTCACCGCGCCGGGCGAGAAGGGCGAGAAGAAACAGGAGACCAAGCCGCCCATCGCGTACCAGAAGGCCGCGCTCTTTGCCGTGCGCCAGAACCTCTGCGGCGTCGTGCTCTTTGAGATCAAGCCCGAAGCGCAGCCGGGGCTGACCGAACGCCAGCGCCGCCGTCAGGGCGCGACTGCCGGCGATGACCCGCAGTTATACGTCGTCACCGCCAACAACCCCATGCTGCCCTGCCGCATGCTGCTCACCCCCGACGGCCGCCTGCTGGAACTGGCTTTGAAACACGGCAGCCGCGAAGTAGTCTACACGCTCGATGACCCCATCATGCGCCGCCGCGCCGAACGCGCCAAACACAAGAAGCTCGACGACGGGCCGCAGTTGATTCGCCCGCCGTGGTGGTAGCGCGACGGTCTCAGGTTTCCGGTGAACGGGGCGGCGAGGCGCAGGGGGCTTGGGCGATCGGTATAACGATTGGCGAGGGGTCTATCATGGACGAAGCACCAGCTTCCGCTCCCATTCCGGAGTTCAAAGACCGCACCACCGCATTGATGATCTTCGGCGTTCTTGAGATTCTCCTGGGCTGCCTGTCCGCGCTGATGGTGCCCTTCATGCTCCTCGTGCAGGGGGCGGTGCAGCAAGCGGCAGGAGGACAGGCGAACGCCGCCGCGGTCGCTCCCGCCGCGATCATATATGGACTGGGGGCCGTGGTTTTTATCTGGCTCGGGATCGGCTCGATCAAGGTGCAGCGTTGGGCGCGTGCGCTCTGGCTTGTCATCGGTTGGTGCTGGCTGATAACAGGCGTCATCTCGATGGGGTGCATGGTCGTCTTCCTGCCGCGGATGCTGGCCGCCCCACAGCCAGGCGGCCAGCCTCTGCCCCCTGGCGCCGCAGCCATGGCGATGGCCGTCATGCTGCCCTTCATGTCCTGTTTCTATATCATCCTGCCGGGCGCGCTGGTCCTCTTCTACCGGAGCCCCAACGTCAAGGCGACGTGAGAAGCTGAGCACCCTGAGCCCTGCTGGACCGACGCCTGTCCGCTGCCTGTGCTGGCGTTGAGCTTATTGATGGGATTTTGCGCGGCCGTGATGCTCTCCATGCCGCTGAGCGGCATGTGCGCGATGCCCATGTTCGGCGTGATGATCTCCGGCCTGCCGGGAGCTGCGCTGATCCTGGCCATGGTAGCGCTGTGGGCGTACCTGGCCTGGGCGCTCTATCGCCTCAAGCCTGCCGGCTGGTGGCTGACGGTGGCGGTCTTCACGGTGTTCATGGTTTCCACCATTCTCAATGCCCTCAACCTTGATCTCATGGAGATGTACCGCGCGATGGGCTATCCCGAACAGCAGATCGGGATGATCGAGAGGTACGGCATGTTTTCCGGCGGCAGTATGTGGTGGCTCACCGCAGCGATCTTCCTGCCCATGCTGGGCTACATGCTCTATGTGAAGAGATACTTCCAGAAGCCCACGTAGGCAGGTTCCGGTCCCGAACCGCGCCCGTTACTCCGTCTTCCGCACCGCGTAGAGCGTGTTCATTGTGGAGATATAGAGCACCCCGTTGGCCGCCGTGGCCGTGCCGCTGATGGCGCTGTCCAGCATCACCGAGCAGAGCACCTTCTTCTCTTTGCCTGCGGCAAGGATCACGAACTCGTTGCCTTCCGAGCCCACGTAGACTTTGCCGTCCGCGACCAGCGGCGAACTCCATATCGGGCCTTTGACGTCGTGCGTCCAACAGACCTTGCCCGTGCCGGCATCCACACAGTGAATCTTGCGCCCGCAATCGGTGATGTAGGCCAGGCCGTCGGCCAGCGCCGGCGTTGACATGCTCTGCCCGGCCAGCGCGTACGACCACACTTCGCCGCTCTTGGTGATGTCGCCCGTCTTCGTGGCGTCAATGCACTTCAGCCACGCCAGCGGCCTGCCCCACCAGATATCGCCGGTGTCCACCACATAGACGCGGTTGTCGCGGAAGACCGGCATGCCGATGATGATGCTGGGGCCTTCCTTTCTGTTGCCTTGGAACCGGTGGATGTTCTCCTTCGGCGCGGTCGGGTCGCAGTCGAAGCTCCACACGCGCTTGAGCTTCGCGACCTGCCCGTCCGACGGAGCGGCCTTCAGCGCCTCGAACGCATAGCACACGCCGTTGCCGCCGCCGAAGAAGACCAGCTTCTGTCCGTTCACTTCGCCCATGGCCGGCGACGACCACGCGGCGTGGACGATGTTCGGCCCGATGTGTTCATCGTCCTGCGCCAGGAGCTTGCCGGTGGCCTTGTCGAGCACGATGAGGCTGGGCGCATCGGGGCAGCGGATCTTGCGGTGCGTGTTGTCCACGCCGTTGCCGGTGTTCAGATAGAGGAACGGGCCGTCAAGCAGGATCGAGCTGTGCGCGCCGTCGTGAGTATAGATGCCGGCGCCGGTCACCATATCGAAGAGCCAGAGGATGTCCGCGTCCGTCGGGTTGACCTCATGCGGCGGCTGGCCTTTCACGGCCATATGCTTGCCTTCGTCCATGTACGGCCCGTCGTTGCCGTTCGCCTGACCGTTGATATCCAGGCAGACGACCTCGCCGCGGTTGGTCACCGTGTAGACGCGGTCGCCTTCCACTGTCGCCGGCGAACACCACCCCGTGCGCGGCCAGTCCAGATACTGATCGCCTTCGCGCTTGGGCACGACAAGCTGCCAGCAGAGCTTGCCGTCGTTCTCGTCAAGGCACAGCAGCACGCCGCAGTCGTCTTTGTGTTTCGGATCACGCAGCCTGTCGTTGTTCGTGCCGATGAAGACCTTGCCGCCCGCGACGATCGGCGTTGAATAGCTTTGCGTGCCGAGCTTGACCGTCCACTTGATGTTCTTGCGCGTCACGGGGTCGAACGTGTCGGGCAGGCCTTTCTCATCGGAGACCATGTTGCGCGTGAAGCGCTGGCCCCACTGTGGCTGATCGCCTGCCGCGGCCGCGGCCGCCACCAGGAAGCATGCGAGAACGGGAACGGGCACCAGCCCCAGACGCACCACCATGGCGCGCATTCTCCGTCTCCTGAAACCCAAGCGCAAGAACATCCCTCACCAGCAGCAGCCAAATCCGGTCGCAGCGTCTTCTCACCAACTCCGGACTGGAAAATGTGTCCGTCCGTTCTAGACTCCCCATACCATATACGGGAAAGGGAGCGGCGCCTGTGCGAACTCACGAAGTGGATGTGGCTGGCGTAAAGATCGGCGGCGGGAACCCTCTGGTGCTCATCGCCGGTCCCTGTGTCATTGAAGGCGCGAAACAGTGCCTCGAGGCCGCCCGTCTGGTGAAGCAAGCGGCCGACAGCGTGCAGGTGCCGGTCATCTTCAAGTCGTCCTTCGACAAGGCCAACCGCAGCTCGGTGGAAAGCTTCCGCGGGGTCGGCATGAAGGCCGGCCTGGAGATCCTCGCCACGATCAGGAAGGAACTCAAGATGCCGGTGCTCACCGACGTCCATGAGCCGCACCAGTGCGAACCGGTCGCCGAAGTCGTGGACGTGCTGCAGGTCCCCGCCTTCCTGTGCCGCCAGACCGACCTGCTCACCGCCGCCGGCCGCACCGGCAAGGCGGTCAACGTCAAGAAAGGCCAGTTCCTCGCCCCCGGCGACATGCGCAATGTCGTTGACAAGATCAAGTCCACGGACAACGACGATATTCTGCTGACCGAACGGGGCACCTTCTTCGGCTACAACTACCTCGTGAACGACATGCGCGCGCTCCCCGCCATGCGCATGTTAGGCTGCCCCGTCATCTTCGACGCCACCCATTCGGTGCAGACGCCCGGGGGCATGGGTTCGCGCTCCGGCGGCGAACGCCAGTACATGCCCGCGCTGGCCCGTGCGGCCGTCGCCGTGGGGGTGGACGGCATCTTTCTGGAAGTGCACCCCGACCCCGACAAGGCGCTTTCCGACGGCCCGAACATGCTGCGCATGGACGGCCTCGCGCCGCTGCTTGCGATCCTGAAGCGGCTCGACCAGGAAGTCCGCCAGATGGTGTCCGCCGAAGAGTACGACGCACGGCCCCTCGTCTCGTCGGGGGTAACCCTCGTCAACGTCCCGCGCGCGACCCAGTGAACGGCGACGCTCCGGGGCAAGCCTGAGTTAACCGCCGCGCATGGATTACGCCGAAACGCTCACCTACCTGGACACCTTCGTCAATCTGGAACGGCAGGTTCCCACGCATCTCACGCCCCTCACCATCACCCTCGACCGCGTCCGCGAGCTGGCCGCCCGTCTGGGCAACCCGCACGATCGGTTCGCCAGCCTGCACGTGGCCGGCACCAAGGGAAAAGGCTCAACCTGCGCGTTCGCCGCGGCCATCCTCGCCGCCACGGGACTGAAGACCGGCTTGTACACGTCCCCGCACCTGCAGGACATCCGCGAGCGGATCACCATCAACGGCAGGCTCATCTCCCAGGCCGAATTCGCGGGCCTGCTGGAGCCTTGCGTGCCGGCGCTGGAAGCCATGCGCCACCCGCCTCTGGGACAGCGGCGCCCGACGTATTTCGAGGTGCTCACGCACCTCGCCTTCTCGTGGTTCGCCGCGGAGCAGGTTGACGTGGCCGTCGTCGAGGTCGGCCTGGGCGGAAGGCTCGACGCGACCAATATCATCACGCCCCTGGCCTGCGGCATCACCAACATCAGCTTCGACCACCAGGTGATGCTCGGCAACACGCTCGCGCTGATCGCCAGAGAGAAGGCCGGCATCATGAAAAAGGGCGTGCCCGTCGTGATCGCGCCGCAGGCTGCCGCCGCGGCACAGGCGTTGGAGGAACGCGCCCGCGAGGTCGGCGCGCCCTGCGAACTGGTGGGACGCGACATCCGTTGTGCAGCGGCCGCCCCCGTTGCCCGCAGGCCGGATGCCTGCGCCGCGGAGGACGCATGGCCGCTGCCGCAGGCCCATCTCGAACTGCCTGGCGGCACGGCCTTCGACGCGGAACTCGGCCTGCGTGGCGGCCATCAGGTGGAGAACTGGGCCGTGGCCGTTCGCCTGGCGGACCTGTGCTGCCTCAAGCGGAACGGCGCGCATGTTGCCGCTCACGCTGTTCGGGAAGGCTCCCGCACCGTGCGCTGGCCGGGGCGCCTGGAAAAAGCCGGGCCGCGCCTTTTCCTGGACGGCGCCCACAACGACCACTCGCTGCGGACCGTGCTGCGCGAGATGCTCCCGCACGTCGGCACGCCGCTGGTCCTGTTCGCCTGCGCCAAGGACAAAGACGCCGCGGCGATGCTGAAGGTCCTCGCGGAAGCGGGCGTCTCGCGGATCGTCTTCACGCATTCGGGCAGCTCCCGCAGCATGGATCCGCAGGAACTCGCGCGCCTGTGGAAGGAGCAGACGGGCCGCGACGCGCCCGCGTATGTTTCCTGTGCGGAAGCGCTCGCGGCGGCCCGCGGCGCGGCCGGAGAAGACACCGCGCTGCTCGTCGCCGGCTCGCTGTATCTCGTGGGGGCGGTGAAGGACATCCTGGACCCGCGCGCGTAGCCGGCCTACCGGCCCGAACGCCACCGCGGGAATCCCGGCGCCGATGAGCTGCTTGCAGAGCGTCGCGCCGCCGGCGCCGACGAAGCGCGGCTCCTTGTGCGTCAGCTCCCTGATCGCGTGGAAGAGGGCCTGGGCCACAGGCTCCTCGGGCTTCACTTCCGACGGCAGAGGCGCTAATCCTTCTTCTTCTCTTTGGGCTCGTTCGCAGTCAGGGCCGCCGCGATCTTCTCCATATCCAGCGCCGCGTTCATGTCCAGCGTCGCCGGGTCGGCGGCCTCCACGGCGATACGCTTGTCTTCGGGGGCCGGATGCGAAAGGGGACAGCACTGCGCGTCCAGCGCCCAGAGCTGCACGGCCTGCCAGACAGGCGGCGACGGCGGCGAAACCTCGAACCCCTTGTCCGTGATCTCGCCGACCAGCGCGCGCGCCCGCATCTGCGCCGCGGTGCCCTTGGGATTGTTGAACGCCGGCATGTCGAAGCTGACCCAGAACGGTTCGATCTCGAAGCCGTCCAGCTCCGCGGTCAGGTTCAGCACGGGGAGACACAGGCCATTCCGCGGATCGGGTTGCCAGCCGTCTTTCCCGGCGGCCATCACGAACGCCGCCAGGCCCGGCAGGGCGTTCTGCGGAACCGGCCTGACGCCATGCAGCGCCATCGTCTTCTTCTCTTTGACCACGGGCGCCTGCGCGCCGTCTTTCTGTTCGGAACGCTGCCAGGCCAGCGCATCGGCGGTCACGGTCAGATCGAGCAGTGCGTGCAGCGCCTGCCGCTTGCCGCTATCCTTGTCGGTCAGATCCGAACGGGTGCGCATGCGCCCCGAGAGCAGCCCCAAGTCCGGCCCGAGCAGGAACGTGCCGCTGTATTCAACGATGGCGGTCTGGCCTTCCTCCGCCATCGCGACCTTGAAGCTCTCCGTGAGCTTGTAGGCCGCGCCGCCTTCGCCCTTCGCCTCCTCGACCTTGACGGCCGCCTGCCCGCAACGCACGTCGCCGACCTTCATGACCAGTGCGGAAGACTGGCAGACGTTCCGCACCGGGGCAGTCTGCTTGCTGACCGCTTCGGCCCGTTCGATGCCTTTCCGGACTTCGGATTCCGAGGACGGCCGAGACCACCGCCTATTGGCCGCTCGGCAAGTCCTTCGGCTCCAGCTTCTTGAACAGCACCTCCGGCTTGCCCAGCAGCAGGCCCGGCTTGACGATGTCCTCGGGACGCAGACCCGCGCTCCCCGGCGCGAACGGTTCGGTCACGCCGAAGTTCTGCAGGATCGCCGCGGAGCTGCGCAGCAGGAACGGCCGCAGCAGCAGGCCGATGGCGGCGACGCGTCCCAGGCAGGCGTAGAGCACGCGGTTGCATTCCGCGGTGTCGGTCTTCAGCGACTTCCACGGCGCGTTGGTGTCGAAGTACACGTTGCCCGCGCGCGCGCAGTTCAGCACCGTGGCCAGCGCGTTGCGGAACTGGAAGCCGTCGAGCAACGCGGCGGTCGTAGAGAGCGCCGTGGCGGTTTCCCCGACGAACGCCTGGTGCGGCCCCAGCTCGCCGGGCTCCGGCACGCGTCTTCCCAGCTTATTGACGGTGAACGTCAGCACGCGGTGGACGAAGTTGCCGAGGATGTCGGCCAGCTCGCCATTGTAGCGGTGCGCGAAGTCCTCCCACGTGAAATTGCTATCGGCGTCTTCCGGCGCGATGGCCGTGATGTAGTAGCGCAGCGCCTCGGCGCCGTACTTCTCGACGAACGCGCCGATCTCGACCGCGTTGCCTTTGCTCTTGGAGCCCTTCTCGCCGCCGAAATTGAGGAACTCGTTGGCGACCACCGCGGTAGGAAGCCGGTACGCGCTCTGGCCGGGCACGGGCGTGTCGTTCACGCCGGCGAGCATGGCCGGGAACGTGATGCAGTGGAACGGAATGTTGTCCTTGCCGATGAAATGGATGATCGGGCAGTCGGGATTCTGCCAGTACTCCCGCCACGCTTCCGGACTGCCGCGCTGCGTGAAGAGCTGCTGCGTGAACGTCACGTAGCCGATCGGCGCGTCGAACCAGACGTACAGGCGCTTGCCCTCCGTCGCGGGATCGTCCAGCGGAATCCTGACGCCCCACGTGGTGTCGCGCGTGATGCAGCGCGCGCGCAGGCCGGCCTTGAGCCAGCCCTGGGCGCCGCGAAGGGCGTTGAGACGCCACTGGTCCGGCGTGCCTTCGCCGTGCGCCGCGAGAAACTCCTCCAGGCGCTTCTGGAAGTCGTCAAGCTTGAGGAACCAGTGGAGCGAGGGCTTCAGGACAGGGGTGGAATCGTCGCCTGGCAGGGCGCAGCGCGGGCCGGCCAGTTCCGCGACTTCGTACGTGCCGCCGCAGTTGTCGCACTGGTCGCCGCGGGCTTCGGCGTATCCGCACTTGGGGCAGGTGCCGACGATGTAGCGGTCCGGCAGGAACATCTTCGACTTTTCCGAATAGTACTGCTGTATCTCGCGCCGGTCTATGTGGCCGGCGTTCAGCAGCCGCGTGAAGAATTCCCGCGTGACCGCGTGGTGTTCGGGCGAGCTGGTGCGGCCCCAGATATCGAACTTGACGTCCGCCGCCGCGAAGGCCTCGCCGTTGGCTTTGTGAAACTCGTCCACGACTTCCTGCGGCGTGCAGCCGCGCTTGAGCGCCGTCAGGGTGATGGGCACGCCATGTTCGTCCGAACCACAGATGAACAGGACATCGTCGCCCTTCAAGCGCCGCCAGCGCACGTAGATATCCGCGGGCAGATAGGCGCCGGCGAGGTGTCCGAGGTGGACCTTCCCGTTCGCATACGGCAACGCACTGGTGACCAGGACCTTCTTCAAAGCACAACCTCCTCTTCCCTCTGACGAAGGATAAAGGATGAACCGTGAAGGATAAAGGATGAATCTGGGATTGGTCAGTTGGCATTCGGCATGGGTCAGTTGTCACTTGGCACTTGTCACTCGTCACCCGTCACTTACACTCCTGTTGCTGGTCTGTGGCCTCTAACCTTTCGGGAGTTCCGCCGTGGTCACGCTTGAAGAATTGCTGCGCGTCATGCTGGACCGCAAGTCGTCCGACTTGCACATCACCGCGGGTTCCGCGCCCCGCATCCGAACGGACGGTGCCTTGGTGGCCACCGAATACGACGTGATGGACGGCGACAGCACGCAGAAGCTCATCTACACCATCCTCGACTCGGAGCAGATCGCGAAGTTCGAGAAGGAGAAGGAGCTCGACATGAGCTTCGGCATCGCCGGCATCGGCCGTTTCCGCGTAAACGTGTTCTACCAGCGCGGCGCGGTCGGCACGGCCATCCGCGTCATCCCCTACGAGATCCTTCCGTTCGAGAAGCTCGGCGTGCCCGCCGACATCTGCAAGAAGCTGTGCGATCTGCCCAAAGGGCTGATCCTGATCACCGGCGCGACCGGCTCGGGCAAGTCCACCACGCTGGCCTCCATGGTTGACTACATCAATCAGAACGGCCAGTATCACATCATCACCATCGAAGACCCGATCGAATTCGTGCACCGCAACAAGCAGTGCCTTGTGAACCAGCGCGAGGTGGGGCCCGACACGCTCAGCTTTGCTCAGGCGCTCAAGCACGTGCTGCGCCAGGACCCGGACGTGGTGCTGATCGGCGAAATGCGCGACAGGGAGACCATCGAGCTGGGGCTGACCCTGTCCGAAACCGGCCACTTGACCTTCGCCACGCTGCACACGTCGAATTGCGTCCAGACGATCAACCGCATCATTGACGTCTTCCCGGCCGAGCAGCAGAACCAGATCCGCACGCAGCTCTCCTTCGTGCTCGAAGGCGTCTTCTGCCAGCAGCTCCTGCCGGTCGCCTCGGGCAAGGGCCGCTGCCTGGCCTGCGAGATCATGATCCCCAACGACGCGATCCGGGCCAACATCCGCGACGACAAGGTCCACCAGATCTACTCGACCATCCAGACCGGTGGCAAGACCGGCATGCATACCATGAACCAGTCGCTCTACGAGCTGTACCGGGCCGGCAAGATCACGTACGAGCTCGCGCTGCAGTACTCCCACGATCCCGAGGACTTGAAGAAGACGTTTCAGGTCAAATAACGCGCTCGGCCGGATGGCGCTATTCCACGCTCCGCAGGATAACGTTGCCGATCGCGCAGCCGGATTCCCGGACCCGGAAGGTGAGCGTGCCGCGCAGCGCGGACACACCCCCCACCTCCAGCGCCTTGGCCGGCTTGCCGTTCACGCGCACGGACACGGTGTCGCCGGAGACCGCGAAGTCAACGTGCGTCGGCCCCGGCGTCCACGCGTCGCGCTCGTTGACCGTCCCCTTCACGTTGGCGTGCAGGTTCAGGCCCTTCTCCGTGAAGATCAGGCTGACCGAGCTTTTCTCGTCGCCAAACTCAAAAGCGAAGAAATACCCCGTGCCGGGGTTGAGCAGCTCGAACTGGAAACTGATGCGCGCGTTCTTGGCGGGGAACGCGCCCCCGAGGGCCGTCGTCTTCAGCGCCGTGTCCCCGCCGTCGGCGCTGTCCAGCGTGTACCTGCCGTTCTGCGTGGACCAGCTTCCGGACAGCGCCTCCCAGTCGCTCTGGTGCTGCCACTTGCTGAAATCGTACACATGCAGGTTGCGCTGGTTGGGCAGGAGGCTGACCAGGCGGATCGCGCCGCTGGCCTGCTCCGGATCCAGCAGCGCGCGCTCGACCTCGGCCTGCGCGCCCGCGCTGCGTTCCAGCAGCAGCCACAGGTACGCCAGCTCGACGTGTTTGTCGGCCAGCTTGAGCGGCTGCAGCACCTTCTGGAACTCCTCGGGCGTCAGGTCCTTGATCGGCACGCTGCTGGGCCGCAGGCCGCTCTTCAGCTCCAGCGTCAGTCCCGAGACGCCGACCAGCACGCCGATGGCCTTGCGGCTGCTCGCCGTGACGGCGATCGGCTTCCCGCTGGCCGCCAGCTTGGCGCGCTCGGCCTCCAGTTGCCGCATGAAAGAACGGGCCATCAGCACCTGAAGCTGCAGGGCGGAGACCTGTTCGGCCCATTTCGTCCCGCCGAAATCATCGAGGGCTTTCTCCAGGATGGCGCTGGCTTTGTCGAGCAGCCCTGCGGCGACCTGCGCGGCCACCTGCTTCTGACATTCGGCGAAGAGCGGCTCCGTGCTCTCATCCATCTTCGTCAGCAGGTCGTGCGCCGCGGCGCCGCACTTCCCGGAAGGATCGGCCGACATCAGGCGGGTGCAGCGCTGCGTGGCCAGGCGGTACTGCTTCTCGGCCACAGCTTTCTGTGCGTCTTTCAGGAGCATGTCCAGAGCGGCGTCAATCAGCTTGTTGGTGTCAGCCAGCTCTTTCTGGGCGCGCTGCCCGAACTCGCCGCCTGGGTGCCTGGCCAGGAAGCCGTTGAGATGCGCACGCGCGCCCGCGAAGTTGCCTGAGTCCATGGCGCGCCTGCCTTCCGCCTGCGCCTTCTTCCATTCCTCGGCAACCGTGGCCTCGTCGGCCGGGGGCTGGAGAGGATCCACCTTCGGTGGCGGCGGCACTGCGTTGTCCTCGACCTTGACCGGGTCGAGCTTCGGCGGCACCGGGAGTACCGTCTTGCCGTCGTCTTTCTTCTTGGCCGGCGTTGCCGGCGGCCGGTTGGGCGGGACCTTCGGCGCCGGTACGGGTCCGACCGCGACGGACGAGCTCCAGTTCTGGTAGAGCACCACAGCCAGACCCACGGCAACCGCGGCCGCGATCGTCCCGGCGAGCGCAAAACTGGCGTGCTTCACGGGGGCTGCGGACGCCGCAGGTCGCGTCGTCTCTTCCGCCGGCGGCGCTTCGTCCTCCTCCGCCTGCCTGGGCGGCGGGGCGATGTCCGGAATCCCTGCCGGTATGGGCTTCACCCGCGCCGAGGGAATCTTCCGCGCTGCGGTGCTCCCGGACTTGCCTCGCGCGAGAGGGGCCAGTTCCGCCGCGGCCGGGACGTCTATGGCTGCGTGCACCGCGCCAACCTCGCCTGCGCGGCTCTTGTCTTTGCTTTCCGCTTCCAGACCGGGGAACAATGGGGCTTCGGGAGGCGGGGCGTTATCCTCCTGGAAGACGATCATATGAGCGCCGATTGTGATCGTGTCGCCGTGTTTCAGAGTGTACATCTGGATCTTGGCGCCGTTGACCTTGGTGCCGTTGGAACTGCCGAGGTCCTCGACGACGATCTTGTCACCCTGGGGCTGGAACCGGCAATGCCGCCGCGACGCTTTCTCCTCCGGGATCGAGATATCGTTGCCGGGGTGGCGGCCGAGCGTCATCTCCCGCGTGACTGCGAACTCGTGCGGTACGTGATCCGGGCCCGTGACAATAAGCTTCGGCATGCTGCTTCCTGCACAATGTGACTGGACCCCCAGTAGAACAGATAAACCTTCCCAGTCAAGATATGCGCACCCGCCCGCTCACGGGTTGATTATCACTTTGTTTCTGTCCGGCCCGTCCATGATCGTCAGCGCCTCGTGCATCTTTGTGAGCGGCAAGCGGTGCGATATCACTTTCTCGACATTGACCAACCCCGCCTCGATCAGCCGTAGCGCCTTCGTCATCGCCAGCGGCGTCGTCCCGAAGCTCGCGTCCATGCGCCCTTCCAGGAAGTGCGTGTACCCACCGTCCAGCTCGAACCGCTCATGCGTTGTTATGCCGAAGACGTTCCACTTCGTCCCGCGGCGGCGCAACTCCACCATCTGTTTCACCGCACCGATCGGCCCAGCGGCTTCCACGACCAGGTCCGGCCCGCGCGGGATGATCGCGTAAACTTGCTGCCGCGTGTGCCCCTGCGCCGGGTCTACCGCATGCGTGGCCCCCAGCGCCAGCGCTTTCGCTCGTGCCGTCGCGCTGGTGTCTACTGCAATGAGCGTGGCGGCGCCGGCCGCCTTCGCGACCATGAGACAGAGCAGGCCGATGCTTCCCACGCCAATGATGACCACGTCGTCTCCCAACTGCATCTCGCTGTACTGAATCACGCCCTTCCAGGCGCCGGAGAGCGGCTCGGTAAGCGCCGCCGCGTCGTACGAGATACCCTTTGGCTTGCGGAACAGGCAGTTCTCTTTCGTCAGCATGAACTGCGCGAACGCGCCGGGCCAGACGTCGTCCGGCCCGTCCCCGCCGGTGGTGAACGCGCTGTCACAGTAGTGCGTGTTGCCGCTTCGGCAAGCAGGGCACATGCCGCAATAGCCGGACGGCTGGCAGATGACGTCATCCCCGGGCTTGAAGTGCCTCACATACGGTCCCACTGCCTCAACGACGGCGCTGGGTTCGTGGCCCGGGATGAACGGAAACTTCACGTTGCGCCGCACCCCGCGAATAGCCTTGTGGTCGGTCTGGCAGAACCCGCACGCCTTGATCCTGACCAGCACCGTCCCCGGCTCTTTCGCCTCGGGAACAGGAACCTGCTCAAGCTCGAGCTTGTTGAAGTCGTGCAACACAGCGGCCAGCATTTTGCTCATCGTGCGTCCTCTCCTGAAACAAAGGGCCTAGCACAAGCGTACTCCGTATCCGGCAAACGAAAACTGACAATCTCCCGTGGATAACCCGTTAGCTGCTGCGCGCTTGTTACTTTCTTGCGCAATCCGACGCCCATGCATCTCGTCCAGCGCCTGAGTTCTCCGCGCGAGCGCGTGTCTTTCCACACGTTTTCCACGCGATGTTCCGCTGTGCTGTTCTGTTTCAACGCTCGCCAGTATAACACCTTCGGCACAGATTGCGTGCGGTTCCCGGGCTTCTGCCTACGTCTGAAGAGTATGATGAAGTTGTTAATTCAGTAACTCCTTCTCCATGCTAAATCCGGGATTCAGCCACGCCCGTCCCTTGACAAGAGGCTCGAATACTGGAAACTGTCCGCATTATCCGGGGGGGGGATGACTATGAAGTTGGTAGTGAAGCGTGAACCGTTCACGGCAGCGTTGTCGGCGGCAGCGGCGGTGGTGCCGTTACGCGGCGCACGGCCGAGCCTGAAGAACGCGCTGCTGAAGGGCGACCAGGACGGCAACCTCGAAGTCCAGGCGACGGATATGGAGGTGGGACTCCGGTACAAGCTGAAGGCCGAGACAATCCAGTCACCGGTATCGTTGTGTCTTCCCTGCATCACGCTGGCCGGACTGCTCAAGGAGTGCACCGAGGATGTCGTGACGCTCGAAACCAGCGGCGCCAAGGGCATCCTGACCGTCGGGCGCGACAGGTTTGAAGTGTTCGGGCAAGAGTCGTCCGACTTTCCCGAGATACCCGGCATAGGCGAAGGCCCGGCGCTGACCATCGCCGCAGCCGATCTGGCGCGCATGATTGACCGCACCATTTTTGCCGCCGCCCGCGAACAGGGACGCTATGCCATCAACGGAGTCTACATTCAGTGCAAGGACAAGGTCTTCGAGATGGTCGCCACCGACGGCCGCCGCCTCGCCTACTGCAAGAAGAAGCTCAAAAGCAGCGGCGTACTCGAAGACGGCGCCATCGTCCCCGTCAAGATGATGCAGGAAGTGCGCAAGCTGTGCGACAGCGCCGGCGCCAACGGCGACCTCCAGATATCGGTGCAGGGACGCGCCGTGCTGGTCTGCAGTGAAATCGAGACGCTCTCCAGCCTCGTCGTTGAGGGCATTTTCCCGAAGTACCAGCAAGTGATCCCGAAGGACTGCGACAAAGAGATCACCTTCAAGCGCGAAGCGCTGCTGCAGGCCCTCCGCAAGGCGATGTTCCTCACCAGTGAGGAAACCAGGACGGTGCAGCTCAACTTCTCCCCCGGCACCTGCCTCATCGAAGCCCGCTCCCCCGACAAGGGCCAAGCCGCCGTCACGCTCGAAGTCGAGTATACCGGCGACGCCGTCGCCATCGGCTTCAACCCGCAGTACCTGCAGGACGCCCTGCGAGTGCTGGCGGCGGACACCGCGCGCATGGAGCTGAAAGACTCCGCGAGGCCTGGCGTTCTGCGCGAGGGCCAGGACTACCAGTACGTGCTGATGCCGGTGAACCCAAGGGACTGACGGGGCATTTTGGATTTTTCGATTCTCGATTTTTCGATTTCGCGGTACCATCCGCGGCTGTGGAGAATCGCAAACCGCAGAGCGAGAATCGCCAATTCCATGCCGGTCCGCAGCCCATCGGCGACATCCTCAAGCGGCTCGCGCGCAAGGAAGGCTATGGCAGAAAAGCGCTCAAGGGCCGGCGCTTGGCGCAGAAAGTCCTGGCGGAGAAGCTGGGGCCGGTGGCGGAACACGTCGCGGTGGCCAGCGTGAAGGTCGGCGTCATCACACTGGAAGCGGACGCCGCGGCGCTCTTCCAGGAACTCGAAGGCTTCCGCCGGCAGGAGCTGGCCGATGCCTTCCGCGCGGCGGGCCTCAACGTCCGCGAAGTGCGCGTCACGCTGGCGCAGTGAGGGGCGACAGAGCGGAGCACAGGGCCATGAAGACGAACGGGATCAGTAGACGGGTGCGTCGTGGAGGGCGGCGATGCACGCGTCTCGTTTGGCTGCAGCGGCCTTGGGGATGAACACGTAGTAGAACGGCTTTGTCTGGCTGTTAGATACGTTGTAGTCGGGTACCGCCGTCGTAAAGGACGAGACCCGGCCTTTGATCGAGATGAAGATATCGCCAGGTTTTATATCCTTCGTGTTCGGTTTCACGGACGTTACAAGAATATCGTCAGGACCCACGGGCGTTCCAAGGACAGGGGATAGCAACTTCGGTACCTGATGCTGAATCTTCAAACGCTGCTCATCCAGGAGCTTGTCTGCGAATATCACCTCGTATTCGGCGCTGGTCTTCCATAAGGGAACTAGCCTCGGTGAACGCGACAGGATCTCATCCACCTCGGGGATGTCCGCGCGGTGGTGCTTCAGCAAGAACCAGAGGTCGCCGTCAGTTGGCAGATAAAGGCGATGTCCGCCACATTCGACGGTTTCGGAGAAAACGCGCTCACCGAAAAACGCATTCACGAACGTGGTACCATCTTGGGCCGGTGGAAGTACGTCGAAGAGCTTCTTCGCCGCCTTCTGAAGGATGTACTCATAGTAGCGGACCGTATTGTGCGCGTAGACCCATCGGTACAAATGGTTCCTGCCGTCAACCACGCTTTGGATGACACTCTGGGCTGAGCCGGAAAAGCAGGGAACCAGATGGTTATCGAACTCGTCAAGCATGACGGAACGGAGGAGCCTGACGATATCAATCGAAACGTTCGAGACGCCTGACGCCCACGTATCGCGAAGAATGTAGTCCAGCTTGTCCATGTCTATGGCGTCGCTGTTGATCAGCAGGATCAGGCAATTCTCAACCTGTTGCTTTCGCGTTGTTGCGGACCTGTGTTTGACCCCTGTTATCATCCGGGCCACCAGAAGGGGATCGCCCTCGCTAAACGCCTTGCCGTAGAATTTCAGAAACATCGCAGCACTGAATATCTCGTGTGCTGCAGGAGGATTAGGAAGACCAGAAGGACCAGAAGTGCACCGTTCCTCGTAGTCGAGTTTGAACTCGGCATCATTCGCAAGTCCCAGAAGAAGCTTGGTCGCGCGACCGGAGTGGTCGTACCATGCCTCGAAGGAATGCGAGAAGACGGCATGCGCGCAGTCGTGCATCAACGCGGCGATCGAGAATGGTAAGCGGTAGCCTTCGAGGGCTACGCCGTCGAGGATATCCCGGCGGGTGTTCTGGCAGAGGTAGCCGAACGCTGTGTCGGCCAAGTGAAAGACGCCCAACGAGTGGACAAAGCGGTTGTGATGAGCGGACGGGTAAAGTGGCCGGATGGACGTCTGCTCGATACCTCGAAGCCGCTGGAACAAGGCCGTATCAATAAACTTCCCGACAATCACTCGAGGAACCGAGATATAGCCATGGACCGGACAACGGAACACCTTCGGCCTGGGTCCCTCAAGGGCACCCGAGGCGTCCACAGTCAGCGCGCCTCGGTAAGTGCGCGAGCAGCGTGCTGGTCAAGCCGCTCCAGCAAGGAGCGAGGCACCTCCCTAGAGAACTCCTCAATAACGAACTCCGAACGGGCCGAGGCGGGGAAACCCGGTGCCCGCCGGATCTGCTTGTCCTGGAACTGGAAAAGCGTTGGGTAATAACCCGTGGCTCGCCTGATCGCTTGGCCAGAAAGATCAACCACGACGTCCATGTTCTCTGCTTCGATCTCGCTTCGAAGCTTTGTCGCTTCCCGGATAGTCAACGTCTCGGTGTGGGAGAGGAGGATTGCCAGGAAGCAATCGGCGTCAATGATCACACACATTTTGGGCTCCCCTTGGGGCCTACGCGTCTCGGACGACGCCGCTGACACAGAGCCCCCCCGAGCTTTGCGCCGGCTCACGTGTTCTTTCGCGCTGACGGCACGACAGACGCTAACCGTCCGTGCTGGCGCCGTCAAGCAGGAACCTCCCCAAATCCTCAAGGACAACGCCCACCCTTCGGGTGAGCGGGCAGCAGAGACGAACTTCAGGCCCCCGCGCTTCGCAGAAATTGGCCGGGCTGTTGCGACCGCGTGGAACTAGTATCGTCAAGATCCCGCTGGGCCTGCAGCCCATTAGCGTCTGGAAACAGCGCACTGCACCAAGACGCGGGGAAGGTCAAGCTGTACACCGCCCCGATCTACAAAGCCTGATTAACCCTGGAAAGAGGGCGTGCATCCGGTAGAATTTTCGTGAAAAAGAGGCGCTAGTGAGCGACCGTCTGGGCGATTCGGCGAATCGCCCTACAGGGGGCGGACGAGGGTATGCGATGAGCGACGGAAGCGGCACGGCTGCGACCAGTTCCCAGCCCCCCGAAGGCAAGGTTGCGGGCGGCGGTCTCCAGGCCGGCGTGGAAGACGGCAACTACGGCGCGGATGACATCAAAGTCCTCGGCTTCCCGGAAGCTATTCGCCGCAGGCCTGGCATGTATGTCGGCGGCACCAACGAAAACGGCCTCCACCATCTCGTCAGCGAAGCCGTGGACAACTCCGTGGACGAGGCCATGGCCGGGCACTGCAAGAACATCAAGGTCCGCATCTCCAAGGACGGCTCCATCTCCGTGGAGGACGTCGGGCGCGGCATCCCCGTGGCCGAGCACCCCGAGGAGAAGATCAGCACGCTCGAACTCGTCATGACCAAGCTGCACGCCGGCGGCAAGTTCGGCGACACCAAAGGCTACAAGGTCTCGGGCGGCCTGCACGGCGTCGGCGTCAAGTGCGCCAACGCGCTCAGCGAATGGATGCATGTCGTCGTGCAGCGGGACGGCGGGATCTTCGAGCAGCGCTACGACCGGGGCGTGCGCGCAGGCGACGTGCGGCGCGCCGGCGATTCGATCCGGACCGGCACCAAGCTGCACTTCAAGCCCGACCCGCAGATTTTCCCGGTGGCCGAGTTCAAGTTCGAGACGCTCTCCAAGCGTTTCCGCGAGATGGCCTTCCTCAACCCCGGCCTGCGCCTCAGCCTCGTGGACGACCGCAACGGCCGCAACGAAGTCTACGACTACCCCGGCGGGATCAAGGCGTTCGTCGAGCACCTCAACGCCGGCCGCACCCCCATCCACCGGGACGTCATCACCTGCCGCGCCGAAGCCGAAGGCATCTCCGTCGAAGTCGCCTTCCAATACAACGACGGCTACGACGAGAAGATCTTCTGCTTCGCCAATAACATCAACACCGGCGGCGGCGGCACGCACCTCTCCGGCTTCAAGACCGCGCTCACCCGCGTCTTCAACAAGTACGCGCGCGAACACGACCTCATGGACAAGGACGCGCAGGTCACCGGCGAAGACCTGCGCGAAGGCCTCACCGCCATCATCTCCGTCAAGATCCCCGATCCGCAGTACGATTCGCAGAATAAGTACCGCCTCTGCAACGCCGAGGTCGAAGGCCTCGTCAACAGCCTCGTCGGGCAGAAGCTCGAGGAAATCTGCGAGACCAACCCCAAGACCGCCCAGATCATCTGCCGCAAGGCCAACGCCGCCGCCCAGGCCCGCGAAGCCGCCCGCAAGGCCCGCGAGCTCGCCCGGCGCAAGGGCGCGTTCTCCAGCGGCGGCCTCCCCGGCAAGCTCGCCGACTGCCAGTCGCGCGAC
>JAPLOD010000157.1 GCA_026692735.1 Planctomycetota bacterium
CCGCGCGCTACGGGATTGTGGCGGGCCGGGCGCTTCTGGCGTGCAGCGCCGGCGCCTTGTGCGTGCTGCTTGGCGTGGTGGTGATCGCGGCGGTGCGCGCGCGGCGCAGGCCGCAGTATTCGCTGGCGCGGCTGATCGTGATGACGCTCGTCGCCGGCGTGGGAGTGATGGGCGGGATGCACTGGTGGCAGTCGGCGCGGAACCTGCGGCGCATGCGTATGGAGTTCACGTCCATGCTGGCCTGCCTCAGGGCGTCTGACTATTTCGAAAGGCCGGCGCATGAAGTCACGCTCACCAGGCCCTTCTACATGGGCAAGTACGAAGTAACACTGTCGCAGTATGAGCAGGCGACGGGAGCGACGGCAAGACGCCCCAAGGGCACGAACTACCCGGTAACCCTCGTTTGGATCCTGGATGCGCAGCGTTTCTGCAGTCGGGTGAGCGAACGAGTAAAGGAGACCATGCGCCTCCCTACCGAAGCCGAATGGGAGTATGCCTGCCGCGCGGGCACAAAGACCGTGTACTACTCGGGGAACGCGCAGGGCGACCTTGGCCGCGTGGCGTGGTATGGCGCCACCAGCGAACACCGGAGCCATCCCGTCGGCGAGAAGGCGCCCAATGCGTTCGGCCTCTACGACATGCACGGGAACGTAGCTGAATGGTGTCAGGATAGGTACGGGGATTACAACGGCGGTCCAGCCACGAACCCGCCTCCCAACACGGATGGCCCGCACTGCCGTATGGTGCGCGGTGGTACGTCGGAGGACGCGGCCTCCGAGTGCCGCTCCACGTCCCGCGCCTATGCAGGCAGCCCCCGTCCCGACGTCGGTTTCCGCGTGGTTGTGGAAGCTGCTACAGCGTCCCCTTGAGTCCCAGTTCGGCGGCGATGGGGCGCATGCCCATGATCACGTCGTTGACCAGCGCGGGCAGTTGCACGCCCAGGCTGTCGGCGCCTTTCTGGATGACTGCGCGGCTGACGCTGGCAGCGAAGGCCTTGTCCTTGAACTTCTTCATCACGGACTTCGCTTCCAGGTCGAGCAGGCTCTTGGAGGGCCGCACCAGCGCCGTCGCGCCCACCAGGCCGGTCAGCTCATCAATGGCGTAGAGCGTCTTCTCCAGGAGCGTCTGCGGCTCGCAGTCGCAGCACACGCCCCAGCCGTGAGAGATGGCCGCGCGCACGTATTCCTCGGGCCAGCCCCGTTCGCGCATGATCTCCGCCGTCTTCTTGCAGTGCTGGTCGGGGAACTTCTCGTAGTCGAGATCGTGGGTGAGACCGACCACCCCCCATTTCTCTTCGTCTTCGCCGCGCTGGCGGGCGATGTGGCGCATGACGGCTTCCACCGCCAGAGCGTGGCGGCGGAGCGCCTCCGACGAGTTGAACTCATGCAGCAACGCCAGAGCTTCGGCACGTGTGGGAACGTGAGCGTCCATGGCAAACCTCCTCAAACACAAGTCTCAAGTCTAATGCCCCAAGTCTCAAGCCTCAAGCTTCTCACCGTCATCTCTTAGGCGACGCCTGTTTCAGAAGCTCCTGCGCCTGGCGGTAGAGCTGATGATCGGCGGGGACCATCTCCAGGTCGGCCCTGGCCTGCTCCCATAGCCGCGCGCACTCATCCACGCGCATGTCCTGCAGCTTCTTCCTGGCCAGAGCCATCGCGGCCCGGGCGCGCATGACGCGGGAGTCGAGCACGTGCGGCGCCGCCTTCACGGCATCGCAGGCAAGCGCGTAGGCCTCCTCGGCCTGGTCCGCGCGCAGCTTGAGATCAGCGAGGTTGCTGAGCGCCTCGGACAGGGTGTGCGGGTGCGTCTGGATGCCTGGCGCGCCGGCCGCGCTGATGTGGTAGTAGCGCTCGGCTTCCCCCAGGTCATTGTCGTCGCGGCAGCAGTTGCCGGCGTCGAGGGCCATATCGGAGAAATTGGGCTGGCGGAAGCGGTCGGGACATTTGTCCACGAACGCGCGGAGCTGCTCGCCCTGCCGTCTCCGGAATTCCTCGAGCGTTCGCGGGTCGGCCCCGGGATTCCGGCTCAAGAGCATGCGAATCTGCGCATAGGCCAGCGAAAGGCCAAAGCGCGCGTGCGCCGCCGGGGGCTGTTTCTCGACGGCATCCGAGAACAGCCTGTAGGCGTTCACGAATACCGCGCCCCGGTACGAAGCCAGCCCG
Source organism: Planctomycetota bacterium (assembly GCA_026692735.1). Taxonomy (GTDB): domain Bacteria; phylum Planctomycetota; class SZUA-567; order H5-PLA8; family H5-PLA8; genus JAPLOD01. The sequence continues at coordinate 2,163 of JAPLOD010000157.1, forward strand.
CCAAGAAACAGAATGTAGGCGATGGCGGCGACCTGGAGCGCGGGGGCGCCACGGGAGCGCAGGCGCGCCTGCAGGCCGGCAACCACTTCCGCCACCACCAGCAGGAACCCCGGCAAGGCGAGGTAGAGATAGCGGTCCTGCATGATCTGCAGAATGGCGATGACGTTCAGGTGGGGCGAGAGCGCCAGCAGAAACCATCCCCAGCCAAGGACCGCGCGCGGCTTGTTCTCCGCAAGGACCAGCGAGGCGGCGACAACCAGCGCCAGGGCGCAGCCATAGGCCCACAACCGCGCGTCCGCCAGCGACACTATCGGTTCGACGTAGTACACGAAGCTCAGCCGCACAGGCGCGGCCAGGTTGAGCAGGTACCGCGAGAGGATCTCGACGTCCGTCAGCAGCGCAGTGAACACGGAACCGCCGGGGGGCGGCACCAGGGTCTTCTCATGGCCGACGATATTGGCCCAGACCACGAAAGCGCTCATCAGTGCCAGCGGCGCGAACAGCAGCACCGCCGGCCGCCAGCGCCCCGCGCCAGGTTGGGCAGCGTCGCCCAGACCCAGACGGCCGCTGCCGGCGAACCGCAGCGAGCACCATATGGATGCGAGGCCGAAGAAACCGGCCAGCGCGTTCTTGCGTTCCGAGACCCAGCAGACTGTCTCGCAGGCGGTCGGATGCAGCGCGAAGACGAACGCCGCAAAGAGCGCGCGGCCGCTGCCGACACCCAGCGCCAGCAGAACCTGCCAGACCAGCAGCGTGGCCGCGGCGTGGTACAGCCAAGTGTGCAGGCGGACGCCCGGCGCCCAGCTTCCGAGGACTTGCGGCATCCACCCGGAGAAGAGCGCCCGGTCCAGACGGTAGGAGAGGACGGTGACGGGGAAATAGGTCGAGGCGCTTTGCGGCAGGAATATGCGCGCGAGAGTCAACTCGCCCGTGACCTGCCGATTACCGGTCACGTGCAGAGCATCGTCGAAGGTCAGGAACGGCGCTTTCCAGCACTGGAGCAACAGGACGATGGAGACCAGGAAAAGGCATGCGCCGCGCCATCGCCCGGAGACTTGTAGTGCCGGCGTCCCGCCGGCCGGAGAAACGTCAGGAAATGCGCTCAGACGATCCTCCTCTTGTGCCACTGGGCAAGATCAGAACCCAGACAGCGCGCATGGTAATCGAGAAAGCGTGAATGGAGAATTCCAAAACGGGGGTTGTGCAGCAGTTTCCGTGGAAGATGGCTGAGGGCAGTGACGGCGGCATCCCGCAGCGGGGTGATTCTATGCACATGTGCGGTCCTCGCGGCCTGGTGCGCGGCAGTGAAGGCCATTCGTTAAGAAGATCACAAGTTCGCGAGCGTGCCGGGGCAATCACGGTTGTTCTGCACGAAATGCAGTTTTTCATTTGCATTTGGTGTCTGTATAGTGCCAGAATTCATTGAAATGCATCAGGTCCGCGGGAGAGAACTGTATAAGGGGACACCGTCATGCCAGAGGGAGCACCGGCCCAGGATAAGCTGCTGACGTGCGTGGATTGTGGCGTGCAGTTCGTGTTCACTGCGCGCGATCAGGCCTTCTACCAGGAACGTGGTTACCAGACTCCACGGCGCTGCAAGCCGTGTCGTGACAAGCGGAAGTCCGGGCAGCAGGCACTCCCCACCGGACAAGGTGGTTTCGCCCATGGCAACGCCCCCCCTGCGCCTGTCACGGCTGCACCACCGGCGCCGGCAGGCGACCCGAGCGCCCCCGCGCCCGCCGGAAGCCCAGTGGCGGAGCCAGCGGCTGCTGCCCCTGCTGCCCCTGCGACCGGCGGAGGCAAGCCCCGCGAGCAACACAAGGTGACGTGTTCGTCTTGTGGGGCGGAGACCACGGTGCCGTTCAAACCCGATCCGAACCGACCCGTGTACTGCCGAACGTGTTACCTGGGCCGCCGCAAGTCCGGCGGCAGCCAGATGTAACAGTTCTTCAGTCCTGCATATCCAGTTCGCCGACCATGCCTCCGTGTTGGGTTACGCGGCGTGGCTTCTGGGTCTGTACACGTGCGGTCTGAGCGGGCTCTTTCGCTGTAACCTGCTGTGACACTTCACGTTCCGTAGTGGCTGGCTTAGGTGCCGGGACGCTTTCAGATGGCGTCTCAGTGCGGCTACCGACTGAAGGGGACGACTGGCGAGGCGTGTCGAACACGCGCATCTCGCCGACTTCATCGCAACCGCCACCATCGCGTGGAGTGCACCCGGTCATCATCATAAGCCCAGCGGCTAGAAGACTTAGGTTCATCAGCGCGAACGCGCGTTTCATGGAGTAGGATCCTCGTGAAGAGTGGACACCCGCCTTGCTGCCGTAGGGCACCAAGGTTACAGGTAGTCTACGCCGCAACTGGCAGCAGCGCCACAGTAAACTGGAACGAAAAGGATGCACTTGTTCATACAAGCAGGCGGGGCCGCACACCCGTCACTCGTCCCCTACGGCTTCCCCGTGCCCGGCAGTTGGCCCTCATCGAGGGCCTTCTTCCAGCGTGCCTCGTAAGGGCCATATTGAAGACCTGTGATCGCTTCGAGCGCGTTGCCGGCCGCGCTGCGTATGTCGTTGTTGTGCAACTGCGTCGCCGAGCGCACGATCAGGTCCACCAGCGCCTTGGTCGCCGTCCGCTCTTCGAGCTTGCCCAGCGACGCGCACGCCGCGCAGACGACCGAGGCGTCCTTGTCTTCCAGCAATGCGACCAGCCGCTTGGTGACTTCCGGCGACGACCTGCTGCCCAGCGCTCGGGCCGCCAGCGCGCGGAGCGCAGCGTCCGGACGCTCCGTGAGCGACAGCAACGTGGGCGTCGCTGCCGGATCACCGTATCCGGCCAGTGCCTGGAGGGACATCTCGACCAACCGCCGGTCTTTGTCCGTGGCCAGGCCGAGCAGCGTTTGCGTCGCCGGCGCGCCGATTTTCCCCAATGCCGTGGCAGCGAATCTGCCAAGGCCGCTCGCGTCTCTGGCCAGGCCCGCAAGTGCCGGGACGGCTGACGCATCGCCGGACGCGCCGAGCGCCTCCACGATTCGCCGCCGCACGACCCATTCCTTCTCGGAACTCAACGCTTTGACCAGCGTCGCGGCCTGGCCGGCGTCGGGCTTGGTCAGACGGGAGACGGCTGTGAATCGCACCAGGGGGTCGGCATCCGCGAGCAAGTCCTCGATCGTGCCGTTCTTCTGGACTGACGCGGCGCGGCGGAGGAAATCCACCTCCTCATACATCTGCTTGATGTACGCGTTGTCCGTGTCACCGAACCAGCCGCGGAACAAATGGATGTCGCCGCCCATGATCCCCTTGCGGAGTCCCTTCCAGTAGCTGAGGTAATCGCCTTTGGACGTGACGACCGTGCAGGCTTGCGGGTAGATGAGCCGGATCTCGTCGCTCGTGCGCGGGGCATTCTCGTCGTCCGCCTGGTTCGCCCCAGTCAGCTCCGCGTAGACGCCGCACGCGCTCCGATAGCCGACGTGCCCGAACTCCGGGAAGATGAACACGTCCGGGTTGCGGCGGCAGAGCTCGCGGATCTCGGCAGTCGTCAGCAGTCGCGCCTCGCCCTGCCACATGCCCCGCGTCTGGTCCTCCTCCAGCCGGTGCATCGCCCACTTCACGTTGGTGTCCATGTAGAAGATGGTGCAGCCCCACCGCTTCTTGGCGTAGGCGATCTTGTCCGCCATGTCGCCGACGTGGTCGTCAACCTGCTGGTGCTTCCAGCCGCCCTTGCCGTCGGAGATGACCTTCGAGGGTCGGATGCAGACTCCGGTCTTCAGCCCGGCATCCAGGAACTTCTTGAAAAACTCGTCGGCGCAGGCGTCCATCTCCGGCGCCTCTTGAGGCAGCACGCGCGGGTCACCGAGGTACGTGATGGCGTGGGGCATCTGGTCGCCTTCGATGTCCCACACGATCACACCTTGTCCGCCTGTCTTCTTGACTTCGGCAACGCTCGTGTCGGCGAACTTGAGGAGCCGCTCGCGAAAGGCGGCGCGCCCCGCGTCGGTCGTGATGTCCACTTTCTCGTCGTTGAAATAGCCGCGTGGGTTGGTCTTCCACTTGGTGTTGTCGCGGGCCATGAACAGGGCCCCGATCGGGCGCCGGTCCGGCCAGTTCAGGACGAACGGCATGGCCTTGGCGAATCGCGCGTAGATGTCGCCCGCCACCTTGTCCAGCGGCGTTGCCGACGATGCCAGGCGCACGGACGCGCGGAACGTCCACTGCTTGCCGGGGTCGAGCGGCGGCTCAAAGCTGGTGCGGAAAAAGACAGGGGTCTTGACGGAACTGTCGAAGGGACCGTAGTTCCCTCCGAACCCGATGGTCATCGGGCGAGCCACGTCCTCAGCGGTCTGCACCGCCGAGCCGGCCTCTACGCAGAGAGCCAGCTTGTTCTTGCCCCAGTCTGCAACGAGGACCCCTGGCGACTCCTCGGTCTCGGTGGAGACCTCGTAGCCCCAGTACCACCGGCCCCCTTGAGGGCGCTTCGGGAAATGCAGCCTGAAGGGCCTGTAATCTGCCTTCGCCACCGGCAGTGAGCCTGTGTTCCGCAGCGTCACCGCCATGTTCAGGACGTCCTTGTCCTGCTGAAGCCTGGCCACGATCTCCAGCCCGTCCCAGGTCTGCGTCCAGACTCCATCCTTGAAGGCGCATCGCGGAGGCTGCTTGAACTTGATCGGCGTCTTGCCCGGTGCGGTCGCATCAACCTCGGGCTGCGACTTGGCTACGAGCAGCTCATCGCCGTCGTAGGCGATCGAGGTCAGCCCCTCAGGACCGAAGGCTGTCCGCAGCCCTTCCTCTCCCGCGCCGGCGTGTGGCATCGCCAGCGCCAGTGCGAGGACGCTCGCGGTGGTCCAACCAATAGTTGCCCTGTTCATGGTGCCCCCGTGCCGTTAACCTGAAACTTGAAACCTGAAACCGTCCCTCCCTGTCCAAGACTGCACGTATGTGCGGAACCGCGCCCCCGTCCTTGCCTCTACCCTAAACCCTGAACCCTGAGCCCTGCCCTTCATCGTGTCCACAACTGCACCTTGTGTCGTTGAACCCGCCGCGCCACCGTGCCGTTACCCGGAGCCCTGAACCCGGACCCCTGCCGTTCCTCGTGTCCAAGACTGCACAATGTGCACTCCTGCCCCCTATTGCACACGTGCACCCGCCGAGCGTATCCATTCTCCCGGCTCAGGACTGCGTGGGGCGAAACCCCATCCGACGCCTCGAAGCCTTGGCCGGAGGCTCCATCAGCTCTCGAATGGCGACGACCAGCTCCCGCAACGCTTCATCGTGGCCCGCCACCTTGCGCTCCAACTCGAGTAGCTTGCCGGCGAGCTCGCGGTATGAAGCCAGGGAGTAGCGAAGCCGTACGAACGCGCGGATGACGAAGACGCTCACGGCCATCGCTCTCGGTGAGTTGAGCACGTTGGCTGCCATGAGTGCCCCATGCTCCGTGAAAGCGAACGGCAGGTACTTTCGGTGTCGTCCCCGCCCTGTTTCTAAGGTCGCAGTTTGCGACCTTAAAGCCCGCGCTGTTGCGGCCTCCACCTTATTGAGTTGGAACATGAAGTCTTCGGGGAACCGCTCACGGTTGCGCTTTACCTGTTCGTTAAGGCGCTTGACGGGGACCTGGTAAAGTGCGGCGAGGTCGGAGTCCAGCAAGACCTTCTGCCCGCGGATAAGCAGGATGGCACGCTCGATCCGCTCCACAGGAACAATGACTGTGGACATGGGACGGAAGGATACCCGCCGCGAACTCCGCTGCAAGTCTGCTCCTTAAGAGCCGTTCGACGGTGCCCCCGATAGCCGCTTCAGCGGTTATCGGGGTGCCGAAGGCACAGCCAACCCCGGCTCTCGCTCTGCCACACGCGACACGCTCATCCATTCTACCGGGCCAGGCGACGGAACCAAGGGCACGGGGCTGGCGCGGGCCGATGGCCGTGCGGGCTAGCGGGCTACCCGCCTTTCTCAGATCGCTCCACCGCCACAGGTTGCTCGTCTCGCTGGTGCGGTCTTGTTCCCCTACCCGCAAACCAACCTTCGAGGCGTCCGATGGCGACGACCGCCGCAAGGACAATGCATAGTGCGATGGTCCAGTTGAATATCTCCCTGCCCGGCGAGTAAGCGAACGGCCCCTCAGTGTCATCCCATCGGCCCACCTCCACAGGCCAGCCTCGCATCGTTTCATATACGTCCTCTCGCCACCGCGGAACAACGTTCAGCCACACGAGCAGTGCTGCAAGAACAGCCACCGGCAAGAAGGTTAGAACGCGGATTCGCACGACGAGTTACCCCCTTCCGCGTCCACAAGCATGAGGAATGCCCTGCCACGTGAGACGTTGCTGCTCCGCTGCATCTCAGCAGAATACCACCGTGCCCGTGGCTTTCAACGCTCAGGGAACGCCTTCTTGTTCCCTTCGCTCACCCACCCCGCGCCGCGCTTGGGGCGGGCCGCCCGCGGCGCCTTGACGGGGCTGAAGCGGAAAGGTAGTCTGCTGTGGTTCGCTGCGATGAAAGCGGGTCATGTTGGGGAGCAACCCGCCGAGGGATAGCCGGATCCTGCGACGGATCGTCGCTAGCGTGGAGCCTGGCGCAAGTGGCGGGGCTTCACACTGCTGTTGCCGCTGTGTGTGCTCGGTTCACTATAGATCCGTGCCTTGAGAACCTCGGCGTCTACGGCAGGGCCCCAGCCTCGGGCAGCACCGCTGCGGCGTTCAAGTCTTCCGGATGCCTTGTGGCCTCCGGTGTGTCCAGGGGATTCGGGCCTATGCACCTGGAAAGGCTCAGGCTATAAGCTTTCTCGATATTCTGGCATGCCCAGCGTGCGGCGTTCGCGTAACTCGCCGGGGCGATTCCCTGGTCTGCACGAAATGCAGCCAAGCGTATCCTATCATCAGCGGCGTGCCCGTCATGCTGCCCGGCGGCGGCGTTCCGGAGATCAAGCACGACGTAGACTGCGCCACGCAGCATCAGTATTACCCGTGGTATCACCGCCTGATCATGCAGTCGTTGCTCGATGACCACGTGGTGCTGTACGTGGGCTCCGGCAACATGGCGCTGGACGATCCCTGTGTGATTCGCATGGATATCAAGCTGACGCCGCACGTGGACATCGTCGCCGACGCACATGCGCTGCCCTTCCTCCCTGAAAGCGTGGATTATATATTCTCACTGGCAGTCATTGAGCATCTGCGCAACCCGTTTCAGGCCGCCGAGTCCATGTACACGGTACTCAAGGACGGCGGCTATATCTTCCACGACTGCAACTTTGTCTTCGCGTATCACGGCTACCCGCATCACTACTTCAATGCGTCGCTTCAGGGCATGGAGCAACTGTTCTCCAGATTCCGTCTGCTCCGGCGCGGTGTGGCACCATACCAGATGCCATCGTTCGCGCTGACGATGATGCTATCGACCTATCTCAAACACACGAAGGCGCGCGAAACCGCGGAAGGCCGCAAGTGGGTCGGATTCCTGGAGGACGCGATCCGGCTCAACTCGGCGTGGTATGATAGGTACTTCGATGAACCAGGCGCGCCTAACGTGGCGGCAGGCACTTCGATCTGCGGGGTCAAACAGAAGACCCCCGAGTCAACGATCATCTCCGAGGTGATCGTCCGGCGCTGGAAAGATACTCCGGAGCTTCAGAAGCGATTTCCCGATCCAGTGGATCTCACTGACATTGACAATATACTGGTCTGGGCGAGGAACGAAGGTCGCAAAGAGCACGCGGAGATTGACGAGTTTCTGCGCTCGCTCACCCCGTATCACAAGCGCGGCCCGGGACACCCGTGGGACCGGTCGTATGTTAGGAACACGCCGCTGGAGCAGCCGCGGTTCGGCGCTGATCCGGAAGCCAAGCCACCTTCGACACTGGTGCTGTGCCGCAGGTGCTTCGCCCGCGCAGCCGTGGCCATTCCGGGAATCGGGCCGGTGCTGGGGCGGCTCAGAGACGCGCTCAAGAGCATCGTGTCCTTTCGGTAAGCGTGTATGAAACGGCAGGCATGCAGGTGGGGTTTCGGGGGGGGGGACGCGCGGGGGGGGGGGACGCGCACGAAACTTTCCGCGGGTGGCCCGGCCCAACGGGCCGGTTGCGCAGCACAAGACGCTCTTCCCTGAACATTCCCACGCACGCTGACCGTTCTCCGTCACCTCTGCCGGCCACGGAAGACTCACCCGCACCAACTTCCCCAACACCCAGAACCGGCGCGTGGCCGTGGTCTGCTGCCGAACTAAACGTGCCAGCTTATCTGACGTCTTGCCACGCTCAACAGAAATGCGCGCAAGGACACTGCCGCACGTTCTTGGTTGAACCTTCGCGCAGCACGGGGTAGTCACAACCGGGGAATGACCGCCGGCAACGAGCCGGCACTCGGAGGTAACAGATGATGCGCAAGGCGTGGGTGGCTGCGGTGGCGTTGCTTGTGCTGGCGTCCGTCCATGCCGGCGAAGGAGAGGCGGTGACACGGATGGGGAAGAGCATTCGGGAGTTCGGCGTGCTGCCGGGCAACGCGGCGGCCGACAACAAGGCAAACCTGCAGAAGGCCATTGACTGGGCCTCGTCCCGCGGCGCGGCGCTCTTTGTGGAACCGTCCGACGAACCGTACCCCGTGGACGGCGGCCTGGTGCTGAAGGCCAACGTCTCGCTGCTCGGCGTCCACGGCCCCGTGGGACGCGGCACGCGCCACCCGCAGAAGCCGCAGCCGGTCGGCAGCGTCTTCCGCATTGAGGACGAGAAGAACGTCTTCATCACGGTGGAATCCTCGTCCCAGCTCCGCGGCCTGCAGTTCTGGTATCCCCGGCAGACGCTCAAGGACGCGGCGAAGATCGTCAAGTACCCCGCGACGATCCAGGTGTCGCAGCAGGCCGCCGTCTTCGGCGTGACGCTCTCCTGTTTGACCTTCTACGGCGAGTACCTCGCGATGGACTTCAACGCGCCGAAGATCTGCGAGCAGGTCCTCTTTGAGCACTGCTACGGGTATCCGCTGAGCGGGCAGTTCATCCGCATTGATAAATGCTACGACATCCCGCGCATCCTGCACTGCCACGTCAATCCCGCGAACCTGCGCTGCTTCGCCGGCGACTACGGCAAGGACGTGATTGATGCGGTGGTCGCGGCGCGGACCTTCGCGTACGCCATTGACCACACGGATAACGCGCAGGTGATGGATGTCTTCACCTTCGGAACGTACGGCGGCATCTATCTTGGTCCGGCGACCTATGGCCAACTGACCAACTTCAACTTCGACTGTGTCGCCGTCGGCATTCACAAGCTGGGCGACGGGAGTTTCAACCGCAACTGGCAGATCGCGCAGGGCTCCATCATCGCCAACACCGGCGGCACACTGGCGGACATCCACCCGCTCATCATCGAAGGCCAGGGACACACCTCGTTGAGCAACGTCGAAGCGTTCTCGGGCGGCAACGGCGCGCTGACCTGCGTCGGGCAATCGCAGGACTACCTGCTGGTGCGCGGGAACCAGAAGTTGACGGTGAGCGTCGTGGGCTGCCGCATGCGCAACTACGCGGCGGCGGCGCCGATCGTGTGCCAGAACCCGCAGGCGGTCATCCGCGCGGTGGCGTGCGTGGACAAGAACGAACAGGCCTTCGACCAGACGTGGCCGCAGGGAAAGTAGAGGCGGAGCCGTCTGACCTTCGAGGCCCCGCTGCTCTGCTGCCGCGCCTGCGGGAAAGCGCCTACACAGCTTCTTTGGCGCTTACGTCTTTTCGCTGAACCACGCTGATCGAACCGTTGTTCTCAAGAATCGCGGACTGAACGTGTTCAATGGACGCACACCCGGCTTGTCGGAGCGCAGCGTTCAGCTCATGGTGAGTCAGTTGCGCGCGAGCCATGACGTCCTCGAACAACTTCCCGTCATGGATCAGGACCTGCGGGCGACCCTCGATCAGAGCCTCAAGTTTCTTGCTGCGAAACGTAGCCAGTCCCAGGGCGTAATTGAGAACGACCAACGTCGTCGCCAGAATGAGTCCGCCGAGCACCGAGTTGTCGCCGCCGTTCATCGAGTTCTGCACGGCGTTCGAGAGCACAAGCAGGAGCACCAGGTCGAAAGGGGCAAGTTGGCCGACCTGACGCTTTCCGGTCAGCCGGAGCAGAACCAGCAGGAATACGTAGACGATGATTCCGCGGACAATCATCTCCCACCATGGTACAGAGAGGTTCCACATGGCTCTTGATCCTCGGACTACGAGAAGCGGGCGGACACAGCCGCCAACAGGCGCCTGTCTTACTTGGCCTTTACGTCGTAGCAGAACAGCACATCGGCGTGCCGGAGGTACAGCTTTCCATCACAGATCACCGGATGCGCCCAGCCTGGACCGCCCATGCCGGGCCGCGCGGGAGCCTTGAACTGCCCCTTCAGGACATAACCTTTGGGGCTGGCTTCGATGAGCGCCACGATATCGTTGTCGTACCGGTAGTAGAGGTTCCCGTCGGCATAGAGCACCGCGCCGCTGCCCCCGCCAACCTGCTTCGCGCCCCACACGACCTTGCCGGTGGCCATCTCAATGCAGATCGGGTTCCCCGCATTATGCCCGTGCGCCCCGTAGATGTACTCGCCGATACGCACGAACCCGCCGTGGTGGCACTGGAACGTGTCTGCATTCAGGAAGTACACTTCCTCCGCCTTCACCCCGTCCGCGGCCTTGCTTAGCTTCAGCAGCGCCGCCCCCGCGCTGTACGCCGTCGAAACAAACACGAAATCCCCCTGCGTAACGGGCGTGCAGATGTTGGCTGTCCCGTTGGCGATCCGGGGATAGTGCCACAGGAACTTCCCGTCCGCCGCCGCCACGCCGACCGCGCCGCGTCCCATGACGGTGACGTACTGCTTCACGCCCGCGCCTTCGGAGACGACAAGGGACGCATAGCCCGCGCCGCCTGTCGTCCCGGGCTTGGG
>JAPLOD010000158.1 GCA_026692735.1 Planctomycetota bacterium
CGGCGGCTTCCTGGCGCGCAAGCACGACGGCACGCCAGGGTGGCAGTCAATCTGGCGCGGCTGGCAGCGGCTCATGCTCATCGCCGAAGGCGTACGCTTGGCCCGCGAGTGGAGTCTGAAATGTGGGTAAAGACAAGCCCGTTGGGGTGGGCCACCCACGGGGCGTTCGGATGACGAACCGAACGTCCACCGCAGAGACGCAGAGAACGCAGAGAACGGAAAGGGAAACGGTTTAGGGTTTGTGGTTTGGGGTTGGGTGTGCCTGTGGCACGCCGGCAGATGCTGAAGCGGCTTTCCGTCCGGCCGGGTGCCAGGGCCGCCGGCGGTACAAACGGGGATGGCGGCGGTACAAGCGAAGACCGCAGCGCTCTCTTGACGTTGCCCCACGGGGCGGTTACACAGAACCCCAGGACAAGGTACTCGTACGATGGCGCTGCCAGCGGCAGATCTAGTTATCACCGGTCCTGATGGCGTGGCCACCAAGTTTCGCCTGGGCGACAAGGCCGTCATCGGCCGGCACCCCGAGTGCGAGATCGTCCTGGGCGACCCCATGCTGTCCCGCCGGCACTGCAAGATCGAGCGCTCGCCCACGGGCACGTTCGTGCTGGAGGACATGAGGTCCGCCAACGGCACAATCCTCAATGGCGAGCCGCTGCGCCCCAGTGCGCCCGTCCCGCTCCATAGCGGCGATACGATCCAGATCGGCGAGACCACGCTGCAGCTCGTGCTGGACCTGCCGGCCAAGTCGGAGCGGTCCGCGGTGAAGCTGGACGACGAGGAGGTCGCGCTGAGCTTCGTCCGGAACGCCGCCGCGCCGGCCGTTTCCGAGGAAGAGATTGTCAGCCAGGACGTCACCACGCTGCAGCGCGTGGCCGAGCGGCTGAAGCTGCTGGTGGAGGTGGGCCAGGCCCTGGGCACAAGCCTGGAGTTGCCGAAGCTGCTGAGCACCTGCCTGGAGAAGCTGTTCGAAGTCTTCCCGCAGGCCGACCGCGGCGTGATCCTCCTCTACGGACCGGACGGTTCCATGCCGCACATGTTGACGCCCGAATCGGACATCGGTTCCGCCCTGGCCCAGCGCAAGGCGGCGATCGCCATGAGCCGGACGCGAACGACCGGCTCGACGATGCAGGGCGAGTTCAAGTTCTCGAAAACGGTCTACAACCAGGTCAAGTCCCAGCACAAATCGGTGCTCATGGAAAAGTCGGGCAGCATGTCGCTGATTGACATTTCGTCGGTGATGTGCGCCCCCCTGCTGGCCGGCGAGACCGATCTGGGGCTGCTGTACATCGAGACGCGGAAGGTGCAGCAGGTGTTCCGAGAGGATGACGTGAACGTCATGACCGCGGTCGCCGGCCAGATCGCCATCGCCATCCGCAACTCCGACCTCGTGCGCGAAGCCGCCGCGCAGGCCGCGCAGCGCGAGAATCTGTCGCGCTTCCTGTCGCCGCAGCTCGTGGAGCAGATGCTGAAGGGGAACCTCAGCGACAAGCTCGGCGGCACCGAGAAGAAGGGCACGGTGTTCTTCTCGGATATCGTCGGCTTCACCAAGCTGGCGAACAAGATGAGCGCGGTGAACGTCGTCACCCTGCTCAACCGCTACTTCAAGGTGATGCAGGACATTATCTTCCGCCGTGGCGGGTCCATAGACAAGTGCGCCGGCGACAACATTATGGCGCACTGGGGCGTCCTCGGCGACGCGCCCCAGTTCACGGCGTGTGCGGTCACCGCGGCGGTGGAGATGCAGATCGCGCTCTTCATGTTCAATCGCGACGAGGTTCACAAGAAGGAGATCGTCCTGCCTGCCACGCCGCTCGGGCACGGGATCGGGCTCAACACGGGCATTGTGTGCGCCGGTAACATCGGCTCCGAGCAGAAGATCGAGTTCACGGTCATCGGCGAGGCCGTCAACCTTTCCTCGCGGCTCGAATCCATCGCGGGGCGTGAGCAGACGTTCGTTGGCGCCGCATGCTGGGAGGAGATCAAGGACACGGCCTTCTGCGTCCGGATGCCGGATTGCCCGCTCAAGAACGTCGAGAAGCCCATGCCGGTGTACTCCGTGCGCGGCATCATGCCGCAGTCGGCCGATCCGGCGGCCGGTCCCACGATCGAGCCTAACGACCGCCAGATAGACGACCTTCTTTTCTGTTTGCCCTGCGTCCTGCACGGGGCGGACTTCAAGGTCGAGGGCGTTGTCACGCGCATCATGCGGGCGGGCGGGGACACGACCAGGTTCCTCCTGCAACTCGAGCGCCCCGTGCCCGTCGCCACCAGCGTCACGCTGGCGTGGAGCGTTCCCGAGAAACTCAGCCTGCCGCGCGTGCAGGGTGACGTTGAGAAGTGCTGGCAGCATCCCAAGGCCCCGGCTCAGGCCGCCATCGGCGACGTGAAGCCCATCACGCCGGACATGATGGGCGGCGCAGGCCCGCGGGGCGGGACGGCGGTCCTGAACACCAGCGTGATCCCGGGATCGCTGGTCCTCAGCGTGAAGAACCTGCCTCCCGAGATTGCCGCGTGGCGTCCTGGCACGCTGTTACAGTCCGACATGAAGAGCCCCGAGGAAATCGTGCGCGCCTGACTCCGGCCTCCGTAGCCGGAGCGCCCCTACAGCTTCCACCCCTCTCGATACGGCGGGTTCAGCAACTGGTTTGCCTCGGGGCTGTTGGCGAACTGCATCTTCGCGCCGTCCCACTGCAGCTTCATGGGGTTCAGCTTGATCGCGATGATCCCCAGCAGGGCCAGTTCGGTCAGCGGGCCGCCGTACGAAAAGTCCGATCCGGCCTTGCGGCCCTTCTTGATCGCCTCGACGAAGTCCTGGTGGTGCCCGGCGACTCGCGGCAGCTTCTTCTCGGGACGCTTATACTCCTTCATCTTCGTCTCGGGGATGATGCGCACGCCGCCGGCGCCGTGCGACCCGTACGTGATCGTGCCCTTGTCGCCGTACACTGCGGCGCCGGTGTCAACGTCCTTGCGGTCCTTCTCCAGTTCCGGGGGACGCGGGATCTTCTCGCTGCCGCTGTGCCACAGCAGCTTCACGGGCCCGCGCTTGTTGTTCGCCGCGAACTCGAACGTAATGATGTCGCCCGTGGGATAGGCGTCACCCTGCGTCCTCGGATTCCAGTTCTTCACCTTGGCCTCAATGGTCGAGGGCGCGCCGAGGTCCAGCGCCCAGAACACAGGGTCAACCACGTGGCAGATCCAGTCGCCGACGGTCCCGTTGCCGAACGGCACCCAGCCGCGCCACGAGAACGGCAGGTAGGCCGGGTGGTACGGTCGCTGCAGCGCGGGCCCCAGCCACTGGTCCCAGTCCAGCGTCGGCGGCACCGGATGCGTCTCTTTCAGCTTGCCCAGGTTGCCGAGGCCGGAATTCACGGCGTTGCACCCGCAGTGGATCGTGTGGACCTTGCCGATTGCCACGTCCCAGATCCACTCGCAGAACAGCCGGATCGTCTCCGACGAATGCCCCTGGTTCCCCAACTGCGTCACGACGCCGCTTTCCTTGGCCGCCTTCATGAGCTCCTGGATTTCGTAGACGTTGTGCGCCAGCGGCTTCTCGCAGTACACATGCTTCTTGCGCTTGAGCGCCGCCATGGCCGCCACGGTATGACAATGGTCCGGCGTCGCGATCACAACCGCGTCAATCTTCTTCTCCATCTCGTCGAACATCTTGCGGAAGTCCTTGTACTTCTTGGCATCGGGGAACTTCTTGAAGGTCTCCGCGGCACGGTTGTCGTCCACATCGCACAGAGCCACAACCGTGTTGCCGTTGGCGATCCCGGCCACGTCGCCGGCCCCCTGCCCGCCCACGCCGATCCCGGCGAGCTGCAGCTTGTCGCTGGGTGCGGTCCCGCCCCCGGCCACCACATGCCGCGGTACGATGCTGATGCCCGCGAACAGCGCCGCGGACTTCACGAACGCGCGCCGGGTAACGGTGTTCTTTGTGCTCATGGGTGCCTCCTCATGGGTCTCCAGCGGACAGTCCGTGCCATTCCGCGCGAGCGTCCGCCTGGCAGGTACGCGTGTCTTGAGCAAACGCAAAAAAAGCGTGAAACGATCACCGTTTCACGCCTTGCCTGGCCGACACTACCTCAGCGTCTAGCGCCTGCCACCGTGGCCGCCCGTTGGCCCGCGGAAACCTCCGTGCGAGAACCCGCCACCTCCGCCTGAACTGACCCCAATCCTGCTTGGACGGAAGCTCGAGTAGCCGCTGTAAGAGCCGCCATAGCGTTGGCCGCCAGAGCCGCCGTAATAGCCGGCGCCACCGTAATAGCCCCCGCCACCGCAATCGCCGGCACCGCCGTAGCGATACGGTCGCGAATAGTGGCCGAACGACAGACCAACGTTAAGCCCCCCGCCGTAATATGGATAACCCGAGTAGCCGTACCCGTAGCTCGGGTAGTAGGACGGCGAATAATACGCCGGGGAGGCGTCCACGTAATACACGGCCGGCTCGGCGTACGTCGTCGTCGGCCGCTCAACATAGCGGATCACTTCCCGCTGGACAGGTGCCGGTGCTTCGTCGGCGGGTGCAGGCGCGCGTTCCACGTATCGCCGCGGCTGCGCTTCGGCGGGCGCGCGCTCGGCGATTCTCACCGGCTGCGCTTCCTCTGCTCTGGCGGCGCCCGCGGCTGCGTTGCCTGCGTTCCGGAGCAGAGCCACGATGATCTTCGCCGGGACCTTCGCCTCATGAAGCCGCAGAATGTCGGCAGCGCTCAGCGAGACCCCCGGCTGCTTCTCCGCCCACGCCAGCATCACTTCCTCGGAGAGCCCGCCCTTTGCAAGCGCGATCGCGTCCTCGACGGTGCCCGCGAAGACCGGCAGAGCCACTACAGCCAGCACTACAGTCGCAATCCATCTAGTCATCTGGAACTCCTCTCAGGTGAAGCACGTCCAGACTATCGTGCCGTCAGGCCCAAGTCCAGGTTACCCCAAGTTCATCGTTTCTAGCGCCACGGCGCGTGTCCAGAACTGCACGTCGTGCGCCCGACGGTACCGACTTCCGGTCGCCCTCACCCTTCCGTGTAAGAAACCACACATCGTGGGGTCTGTACCACCAAGCCGACGACGCCACGTGGTTTCCACCAGCCGTCCCTACCGCAGTATACCCCGTTCGTGATCCTGCCTATAGGAAAAATAGGAGGATTTTCGGGCTTGGCACCCGCGTCCTGCTTCAAGGCCGATGCGTTACCTAAACAACACACTTTATCTGTGAACGCCTGTGGAAGCAGAAACCCAACCATTTCCACAGAAATGTTTTATGGATTTTTCGCGGAAAAGCACTTGCATTGTGTAGCAATTTGCGTCATAGTTAAGCCAGTGGGTGATTCCTGAACGCGAGGCATCTTACGGGGGACCAGAGTCATGGTAACGATGATCGTGACATGTGCCGGCTGTGGCAGGCGCTCCAAGGGCACGCCCAGCCCCACCAAGAAGTACCGCTGTGCTCACTGCACCAACACACTGACGTTCCCGAGAACCCCGCAATCTCCGCCGCTTGGCAAGGCGCTCTGCTCCAACTGTTGGAACGCCACCGACGCGCGCTCGGAGCCCACCGTCTGTCCCGTCTGCGGCCAGAGAATCGCCTCGCGCGATGGCGGACGCGCCGCCTTTCCCGGCCTGTTCACGAAGAGCGCCGAGCCTAAGCCGCTCACCGAGACCGATGAGAAACTCGCCCGCACGATGCGTGACCTCAAGGCGAAGATCGTGGCCGCGCAGATCGCCGCGGTGCGCCAGCGCTCCACCAACACCAGCCCTGCCCCTGAAAAGCCCGTCCCGGCGGAGAACGATCCTGACGTCGAAGAGGTGACTGACGCGGACGATGTCCCGGCGCCGGCGCACGACGGTGCGGCCAAAGCGGCCGACGTTCTGCCCGCGGCCGGCCAGAGCGCGGTCACGGCTTCCGTGGAAATGCTCGGCGTTCGCGACGAAGCCCTCAAGGCCCGCAACGACGCCCTGGCCCGCGTGGCGCAGTTGGAAGAAGAGAAGGCCCGCGCGCAGAGGGAGCTCGATGCCCTTCGCGAGACCGTGCTCAGGACGCTGGAGCCCGTCGCCCAGGAATACGCGCACCGCATGCAGGAGAAGATCGCCGAAGCCGACGCCGTGCGCACGCTTCTCCAGCAGGTCCGCGCGAACGTGAATGCGCAGCTCGATGCGCTCGATGGCGCGGTGTACGACCTGCGCACCAATCTGGAAACCGTGTCTCATGAGATGAACGCGCAGTTGGTGAAAACGATCGGCGCCGACAAGCCCGACGGCGAAGTCGTGGCCGCGCCCGCCTTCGCCGCCGATGGGCCTTTCGCGGAATTGCTCGCCGCTGGCCTCCCTCCGGGCGCCGCGGTGATTGTCTCCCGTTATACGCCGGTTGATGGCAACAGGAGTGCCCCCGCGGCCTGATCCGGTTGCATGACCGTCGTTGTACCGTCGTACCGCCGCCGTCCCGCCGGCTGTAGTGGCGGCGTCCTCGCCGCCACCCTTCACGCCGGCGGCACTCGCACGCGACTCAGAACGAACGACGAAAGGTGAAAAAGCGCCGCCCCAATTTTGCATTTTGAATTTGGCATTTTGAATTCCGTCTCAGTACCTGCCATCCTCCGTTGCGCGCCCACGGCAATCGTGGAGAATGCCGCCCAGGAGCGACACCATGAAGCGTGTGCGGCTTCCATGCTGGAAGAAATCCCTCGTCGTAGCATCCTTCTGTGGCGGTGGTTCCATGCTGCAGGCCGTTGAGATCATCGCGCACCGCGGCGCTTCTGCTGACGCGCCGGAGAACACCGTGGCCTCGGCCAGGCTGGGGTATGAACAGGGCGCGGATGCCGTCGAGTGCGACATCTATCTCACCAAGGATGGCAAGCTCGTCGTCATCCACGACGCCACGACCAAACGCGCGACGGCCGTCGAGGGCAAGGTCAGTGACATGACGCTCGCGGAACTCAAGGCGCTGGATGCAGGCAGTTGGAAAGGCAAGCAGTTCGCCGGCGAGAGGATTCCGACGCTCGACGAAATCCTCGCCACCGTCCCCGCTGGCAAGCGGCTGGTCATTGAGTTGAAGTGCGGAAAGGCGGCTATTCCGGAGCTGAAGGCGGCGCTCGACCGGGCCGGGAAGGACCGCGAGCGGGTTCAGTTCATCTGTTTCCAGTGCCAGACGCTCCAGGCGCTGAAGAAGGAAATCCCGGGGCACCAGGCGTGCTGGCTTGTGGGCTATGAGCGCGACAAGAAAACCGGCCAGCCTTCGCGGGACCTCGAGGCGTTGATCCGCCAGAGCAGGGACGCCGGACTGGAGGGCCTCAGTCTCAGCAGTGACTGGCCCATTGATGCGGCGTTCGCGCGCAAGGTACACGACGCCGGCCTGAAGCTCTACGTCTGGACCGTTGATGACGCCGCCCTCGCCCGCCGCCTCGTCAGCGCCGGCGTCGAAGGCATCACCACCAACCGCCCCGCCTGGCTCCGCCAGAACCTCGCGCAGTAGCGCATCAGCGGACTTGCATCTGTGTTGGACGAGAGCCGGTGGCGCCACTTCGCCGCCGCTTCAGCCACTCGGTCAGGATCAGCGCTGCCAAGACCGCCACCGCCACGATACACAAATCCTCCATGACCTTGTGCTGGACCCACCCGGTGCTCGCTCCGTAGTACAGGTCAACCGACTGACCATTCCTGATCGCTCTGCGGTAGCAGACGAACGGAAAGCCGTACTCCAACATGATGTCTGAATACGCATATCCGGGGCGGAACATCAGCGTCAGGAAGTCGCCTACGGTCCCGGGCTGGATTGCGCTCCCAGGTTTCCATGCGTGCGGAACCAGATTGAGGATAACCAACACGGCACCGGCCAACCCCGCGGCGCGCAAGGAGAGGGAAGAGGGGTGGCACAGCGGGGCCAGCCGGGCATTCAGCCCCGTGCAGCGCAGCGAGAGCCAGCCGGTGACGAGAATCAGGAACCAGTACGGCAGCACCAGAGCTGTGTGGGGCGACACAAGGAGGTCGCCGAACCGGTCCTCTCGGAACAGCGCCACAGCCACAAAACCCGCGAACCGGAACAGGACTCCGTGGTGGTATCCAGCGTTCCCAAGGTAGGTCGCACGACCATACTCAATGCACAGCGTGCGGCTGCCGTAGGTACGCATCGCTACGAAGTGAACACCGTCATCAAGGGCAGCCACCTGTAGCAGCAAGGATGGCAGACGGCAGGCAAACGCCGGATCCGGCCGCGGGCGGTGCCTCAGCGCCCACATCCACAGCGCCAGCGATACCACGAAGGCGGATATGACCACCACCGCCCACCGTCTTGACGTGCCCCGCGGACCCATATGCGCCTCTTGCCGGACGACCCGCCGCCGTATCCTGTGTCCTGCAGCCTGTAGCCTGTAGCCTGTGGCCTGTGTCGCGTATCCGCTACGGACCAATGACCGGTGACCAGTGGCAAATGACAGATGACCGCTGACGGCGAACACTGCGCATTTATAGGGTGCGCCCGGTCGCGCGAGACCGGGCGCACCACTGAACCGGATCGTCATTCACTTGGCGCCGGTTGCGGCGCCAATGGCCGTGTGCAACGACGCATCCTCAAAGTGCCCACTCCAGAGCACCTTGCCGTCCTTGCCCACGAGGAACATTGTCGGGAAGCCCTTTATCCCGTAGGCCTTCACTGTCTTCTCCGCGCCGGCCAGCAGCGCGTACTCTATGCCGTGCTTCGCCTTGAACTTCTTTGCTGCTTCCTCCGCCTCAGGCGTCGGAGCCACGAGTACCAAGCCATCGCCGGCGTATTTCTGGGCCAGCGCCTTCAGCTTGGGAACCGAGGCAACACATCCCCCTCACCCCGCAAACCAGAAATGGACAAGGTACACCTTGCCCTGTAACTCAGGTGCTTTGCCGTCCGCCGTCACCCAGGCTTTGCCCTCGAGTGCCGGCGCGGCCGTGCCAACCGGGATGCCAGGAGCCTCCTTTGCCAGCGCGGCTCCAGACAGCAGGAAGGCCAGCACCAGTACGGCATTTCGCGCGCTCATAGCGATTGCCTCCTAGTGGCCTCGGCGCCTGCAGCGCCATGCGGGGGCGTGCGACCATGGCACGCCACCCATCTCCGACGTCCTGACGGACTGCATACTGCACGCATTCTGTGGAAAATCAACGCGAATCCCGGCCAAGACGCGCCAGTCGTGCGACTGACCCCGATAGCTCTGCTATCGGGGTCGCGAAGCGACAACCAACCGTCATCGCGCGACCGACGACAGACGCCCCCCGCCCTCGCTTGCCCTCGTCTCCCCGCGCGATCATCCGGCGTCCGGCATCTGGTATCTGGCATCCGGCATCTGACATCCGGCATCGCGTATCCGCGCCCGCCTACTGACAACTGACTACTGGCCAGTGACTGCTGCCCTGACCTCCGCCGCCCGTGTTGCGATCCCCGCCCACGTCCGCGCCGCACCGGGGGAGAGCGTGAGCGTCGGATGCAGCGCCTCGATCGCCGCAAGCGCCTCACGCGCTCGCTGCCGGAGCGCAGACTCGGCCGCCAGCTCCTCAAGCCTCCGCCGCAGGCGCGGGCCGCATCGCCGATCACCTTTGGGGGGCCGTGCTCGGGATGCGGATGGCGCTCGGCCAGTTCCAGGAGTTCGTCCATGGGAGCCGACAGACCGTTCATGTGCACGGGGAAAATGGCGCGGGTGCGAGGCGTCAGGCGGCGAGCGACATCGGTCGGATCAGCACTGAACGTGTGCGGGTCAATCTCACAGTACACCAGTCGCGCCCCCTGCCCCAAGATCGCCAACGGCGCGGCCTTGAAGTTCACCGCTGGGCAGATGACCTCGTCGTCAGGCTGCAGGTCCAAGGCCATCATGGCCATATCCAGGCCCACGCTGGCAGTGCTTACAGAAACCGCGAACTGTGTTCCGCAGTACGCCGCGAAAGCCCGCTCGAAGGCGAGGATTTCCTCGACCATGAAACCGAATCCGACGCGCCAGTCCATCGACTCACAGATGGACTTGACGGCAGCGTCCACTTCGGCCTGTGTGTACCATGCGCCTAGCATCGGTTCCGCGCTGAACGGACGGCTGGGTTTGCAGCAATCGAGAAGGCGGTGACGTTCGACGGAGTTCATCTGTCACCCCAAAACCAGTGGCGGAGCATGCTCATTCCTCCGCCGGATACTCATCCTCTGCGAACAACTCCATGCCGCAGCACGCGCTGCAGTGAATGTGCAACGCTCTGTGGCCCCTCAAGGGCAGCGTCGTTCCCGCAGCTATTCTGCGGTGGTCCGTGGCGTATTGCTTCGCTTTCGCCGCCTTGGCCCATGCGGTCGCCCTCGCGCTCCTGAATGCGCCGTGGTCGTGGAACGCAGCTACTTCGTCGCGCCAGCCTTGTCTTTCACCGCCTTGTAGCTTTGGGACACGGCCTTCTGTAGCACCTCGCCGTTGAAGATCAGCGTCACCGGAACGGTGACCTGCGCCGTTGTGCTCGCGTTAATCAACCCATCGTCAGCCAACGCTGCGGCGAAGGACCCCTTCAACAGCTTCACAGCGAACTTGGCGACCTGCAGCGGCGTGCCCGTCCTGCGCGCCTTTACTCCCACTGCAAACGAGTCGCTGCCTTTGGGCGACTTGCCTTTGCCGTTAAGCGTGAACGACTTCACGACGCCGCCGATGTCCACGATTGCGGTCTGACCGGCAACAGTGAACCCATCCGGGATCAGCAGTAGTCCGCTCAAGGCAATGCTGTCGTTTCCTTCCGGCTTGGCGAAGTTCAGCCTGATGCCCAGTTTCGAGACAGACAGTTTGCCGGCCGCCGTTGGCTTGGTCGCGCCGCCCGGCGTGTCCGACGCGTCATCTGGATTCGAGCCGAGCTGCGTCTCGATCTGGTCTGAGAACCCGTCGCCGTCCGAATCCGTGTCGCCTGGAAGAACTCCACCCGCCGCCACAACTTTGATGACAACGCTTGCCGCCGCCGTGCCGCCCTTGCCGTCGGAGACGGTCAGCGTCACGGTATACGTGCTGACCGCGCTGAAAGTGTGTGAGGGGTTCTGCGTCGTCGAGGCCGGAGTTCCGTCGCCGAAATCCCACAAGTACGACAATGTGTCATTATCAGCATCCGTTCCGCCGCCAACAAATGCCACCGTCAGTGGCACTGCGCCACTTGTCGGCGACCCACTTGCGGTCGCGACCGGAACGTGGTTGACGACAATCGTTAGCGCCATCCTCACACTGGTGGGCGGCCTCCGATGTTGCTTTCGGGCCAACGCCACGGACGGGGGCTGGCATCGATGGGGGCGCTACGGGCGGGCTCGGTACTGTGGCCCTGCCGGAGGGCTCGGACAATACCTACATGGCTGGCTTGGCCTAACGCCAGCCGGCGGTAGGCACGCTGACAGTCTCTTCAGCCGAAGGAGAGCTGAGTTGCCTGCCGCCAGTCTCTCCGGACGCTGGCCGCAGCGTGGGCGCACCGGAACCTTGTGGAGAAACTGGGTCGGATGCCATCAACTCCGTCCTCGCTCCGGCTGGGGCGAGCGTGGTCATCGCCCACTTCTTCTGCACTTTCGGCATAGACGCACGTGCCGCTTGTCCGGCGATGGGAACACTCGACCGCAATGCAGGCAGGGCACTCGCTCGCGCACCTTCCTCGTCTTCTTCTTTGGCATGTCAACAGTATAACGGACTGGGGTTCGAGTTCATACTGCGTCCAGGAAAGATGGCGGTGGCGGCCCTGTTGCGCGTCACGGCTGAGAGTTTGAGCCAGTGGACACGGGTGCGGCAGCCTTCGTCTCGTGCCCTGATCTGTTTCCGAACCTTGGGTTGTCGGTGTATATAGCGGTATATGTACAATCGGCTCACTACGTCAGGCATATTGTCCATGCGGCACCGGCTGTGCGCAGCCTTGTTGGCCGTTGCCGTCGCGGCCGAAGCTGGTGGCGCAGAGAACAAGGATGCAGCGCGGCGCTCGGACGAACAGCCGCCTTGGCCGCCACAGTACAAGGTGCATCCCGACGAGAAGCAACGGCTTACGGCCGCAGACGTCCTCGGACCTGACGGGATCGTCTACCCGAACTGGACAAGGTGCGGTGTGCAGGGCGGCATCCCTGCGGTCAAGGATTCTGCGCGCATTGAAGATTTCGGCGGCAATGCAAACGACGATAAGGATGATTCAGCGGCGCTTGATCAGGCGTGTGCTGCTGTCGGGGCAAAGGGTGGCGGCGCGGTGGTGCTGGGTGTCGGGACATACTATCTGGACCGCCCAGTGACGATTCGGCAGGATGGCGTGGTCATTCGCGGGCAAGGACCTGATAAGACCAAACTGATCTTCCGCTACAATCTCGGCCCTGAAGGCGTGGTGTTCTACAGTCCCGCTGCCGGCGCGCGCATGGGCAAGAACACGCCCATCGAACTGCACTGCACGCCCAAAGACCTTGTCCGCATGACCATTCAAGCGGACGACGTTGTGTTGCGCACCTGGGAGCCGAGTACGCACTCCGGGAACACATTCAACCTGTCCGTTCCCGGGGCTGAAATAACGAAGAAGCTACCAGACGGCCATCACTTACTGAAAGGCACCGCCGAATACAAAGGCGGTCGCAAGAAGAGCTGTGAGATCAAGATCACAGTAGACTCCAGGTTCAACGATACGCCGCCGCCATCCTCTCGGGCAGCGATCTGTTTCGAAGGCCGTGGTGTGGCCGGTGAGAAACTCGGACTCGCAAAAGACGGCGCACGCGGCTCCTGCACGGTGGCACTGGAGAGCGCCACCGGTGTAGCCGTCGGCGACTGCGTTGTCATCGAAGGTCCCGCCACCGAACGCTGGAAGAAGCTCACGCGCAACGCCTGCCAGTGGGGCATGTACCGGCGTTACGAGGTGCGCATCGAGAAGCTCGACGGAAGAACGCTAACGCTCAACCAACCGCTGCGGATCGAGTTTCCAGTTGTCGATGGTTCGTTCGTCCAGAAGACGATTGCCATCCAGCATTGCGGAGTGGAGGGCTTCTCGATTGAGCAGACCGAAGACCTGTGGATCAGCAGCGTGATGTTCTCGCATACCTGGAACTGCTGGGCGCGCGGCATCAACGTGAAGAAGTGTGGCCGATTTCCAGTCTATGCCGCTGCGGCAAAATGGTGCGAGATTCGCGACTGCGTGTTTGATGATGCCTGGTTCAAGGGCGGCGGCGGAACGGCTTATTCCGGCTGGGAACACTCCTGCGACTGCCTGATGGAGAGTATTGAAACCTTCAAACTCCGCCACGCGCCGCTGATGCAGTGGGCTGCTAGCGGCTGCGTAGTCCGCAAGGGCGTCTTCCACGACTCCGACGGTCAGTGGCACTCGGGCTGGACCAACGAGAACCTGTTTGAGCAGTGCGTCATCACATCCGTGCGCGGCAACGGCGGTTACGGCTTCGGGCTCTGGGCCTCGCCGCCGGAGGACACTGCGCATGGCCCCAACGGTCCGCGCAATGTCGTCTACAACTGCGACATCACCTCCGAGAAAGCCGGCCTATGGATGGGAGGCATGAACGAGAACTGGCTGATCCTCTACAACCGTTTTGCCGCAAAGACCGGCGAGGGCGTATTTGCCAAAACGTGCAGCTTCGATCACATCATCAAGGATAACGTCTTCGTTTTGCAGGACGGCAAGTCGCCGATGATCACGCTCTTTACGCCGGACTGCACAGGCATCGAACTGCTCGGCAACAAGCTTCTTGGCGGCAACGGAAAGATATTCGGCGGCAAGGGCAGCCCATCTGTTGTGAAGGACAACCAAGTTCAGCCACTCGGCAATGCCCCGCGCCCGCAGCCGGCAGTGCCATCGATATATGAGTGGCAGAAGGCCCAGGCGAGGAATTGACCGTTGGACTTTCCGCTCGTCGTGGAGATATAGGCCACGAAAGTGGGCTCATTCGTGATGGCCAATGGTCGGGTCGATTCCCCTGAACGTTTTCGTGGCTTACTACGATTGCATTGCCCGGCGGCCAACTGGCCGTGGCTCTGCCGTTGAGCGCTGCGTGTTCGGCGGCTTGGGCAGTGGCGTAGTCGGATCGTTCGTGATGCCTGGGGCCCTCGATAAGAAGCGATGACCGTGCAGACTGTGTCTGTTGCCAGCAAAGCGGGCAAACAGCGGGATGGATGCCTGCCGAAGGGCGGGCGCGGGCTAACTCCTCCGATTGCATTTGTCCGATCCCAGCCTGATGGCGTGCCGCCGTGCCCCGTGGTCTTGTGCAAGCCGGTGGTCCGGTTACACTCCGGCACATTATCTGGGTGATGACGGCGGCGCTGGCCGGGGCTTGGGCGTCTATGCCGAAAGACTGGACGTTTATCTGTCCGCAGTGCGGCTCGCCCGTCGGCGGCGCTGAAACGCGATCACAGTGGAGCATCAAGGCTTCGCGAGATGCGTGGCGAAGTGCGCCTTAACGCGGCGCAGCATTTCGTCGCTGAGCACGTGGCCGGAGCCGACTTCGATGTAGTACGAGAACTTGTCCTCAGCCTTCTTCGCGGCGTACGCGCGGCGGATGATCTCCATGGCGCTCTTCACTTCCTCGATCGGGCTGCCATCATCCTTCTCGCCGAAGTTCAGATGCAGCGCCCGCGGCGCGATCATGCCGGCGATATCGGGCGTATCGCCAAGTTGACGCCAGCCGGGGATGTAGTTCGGGAAGCAGTGGATCAGGTTGGTGCGTTCCATCGCGGCATATGTGGGCAGACAGCAGTTCCCGGCAAGCGCCTTCAAACGCGGCTCCCACGGCCCGACTAGCCAAGTGTGCGTTGAGCCCATCGAATGCCCATAGCAGGCGAGTCGGCCCCCATCCACTTCCGGCCGGCTGCAGATAAAGTCCACGGCGCGGCGCATGTCTGAAATGTTCTTCCACGCGAGACACTTGCCGGCGACGACGTACATCGCGAAAAGATAGTGCTCCAGGTTGCGGCCGTTCAGTCCGCCGCGTTTGTTCCGCTCGCCAAAACCGGCAGCGTCGGGGCAAAGCACCACGTAGCCGTCCTTGGCCAGCGCCACGCCGGTATGGTGCATCGGGCCGAGTTTCAGCCCTGCCGGTTCGTCCTTGCCGATGCCATACGCGCCGTTGTGCTGATGCCAGATGCAGATGCCCGGCGCCTTGTGATCCTTGCTGGCGCCGTCGGGAACGAGCAGATACGCGGCGATGCGTTCGTCGGGTTCGACGAGGTATGTGACGCGTTCCAGGCGATAGCCGTCCTTCTGCGTAATGGTCTCGACGATCGGCTCCAGCGGACCGTGGTCAGGCCATTCGCCGCCAAGGCACGCCAGAAGTTTCTTTCTGTACTTGTCGCCACGGACCTCGCGCTTTGAAGAATCGGCCTCATCGGCGCGTGCTTTCCCCGTCCACAGCGTCGCCAGCATCGAAGCGCCCGCCGCGCCGCAGATGAAACCTCGGCGCGATAGCCTGCTGTCTTCCCTGCTTCGTCGCTTGCCCACTTGACCTCTCCCTTACTTCAGCCGGACAGACGTGCCCTGCGGTACGCGGCTGTCGTTGGTAAGCAGCGGTGAGCCGTCGAGCAACACGCTGAGCGGCGGGACCGGTTGAGCTTCGGCGGCCCCGACGGCAGCGCCACTCAGGGCGAACAAGCCCGCAAGAAGTAACACGGCCCTCCAGGCCGTGACGTCGAGGAACGGCGCGCGGAGATCAGCCACGGTAGCAGCCTCCCAGTCACGAGCTACGTTATGGCTAAGAGTACACCGGGACGGAGGCCGGCAACGTCCATTGGGTTACTTGAGTGTCCTCGCTGGCATGCCCAGCAGCTTGCCGAACTTTTCGGGCGTGTGCGAGTTGTCGCTGAAGACCGGAGACCAGTAGAGCAGCTCGCCGGCGCTCCGCACATGCGAGACGTTGAACGCCCATTCCGTTGCCGACTTCTCCGTGCGGTTGAAGCAGCTCCACGGCAACGCCATCTCCAGGCACCAGCTTTCCTTGCCGACCTTGACCTTAGCCTCGTACTTCGGCTCCCAGGCCAAGTCCGGTTCTCCCGCCGCTTGCATCCAGGCGTCCCAGGTGATGCCTTTCGAATTGATGATGAGCTGGTAATACGGATAGTCACGTTTGCCGGTTGGATCAACGAACAACTCGACGTCGTCGTCTTCCCAGATGCCCTCGCCATCGTGTGCGGCGACATCAGCCTTCAGCGCCTTCAGGGTCTCCTCTTTCTCGAAGCACTCGACGGCGATATAGAGGTTCTTGTCGTCCTGGAGCAGCAACAGCCTGCACTTGCCTTTCTGGGCCTCGCCCTCCGAGAGTCTGAAGTCCCCGGCTTTGCTGGCCTCCTTCCACGCCTCGTCGTCCAGTACGCCGTCAATCTTCGGCGGGGTCTGGGTCAGCTTTGCGACTTTCAACTCTGGCGGCTCCAGGGCTTGAATGTGCGCGGCAATGCAGACGACCGTGATGACGGCAAGTCTACGCATGGTCAGACCCCTCCACTGGTGAAGCATGCGTGAGCAGCCTACCACACCAGTACATCTTTGTCTGCACCGCTCCCATGGAATCTCTTCCGAGAGCCGCAGCCCCCCATGCCGCCCCTGCCAAGCAGGCGAACCAGGGCGTACGGACCGAGTCTCCGGACGTGCTCGGGCTGAGCCCGAACAGCGCCTGATTTCGGCCCGATTCCAGTAAGCGTCGGCTCGGTCGCGGGATTGGATGTGCCCCCGGCGCGAGGCACGCTGACAGTCTCTTCGGCAGAAAGAGAGCTACATTGCCTGCCGCCGGTCTCTCCGGACGCTGCCCGCAACGTGGGCGCGTCGGAGCCTTGTGGAGAAGCTGGGGCGAATGCCATGAACTCCGTCCCCGCTGCGGCTGGGCCGCCCGCGGTCACCGCCTTCGTTTTCTGCACGTTCCGCACAGACGCACGTGCCGCTTGTCCGGCGATGGGAACACGCGACCGCAACGCAGGCAGGGCACTCGCTCGCGTACCTTCCTTGTCTTCTTCTCTGGCATGTCAACAGTATAATGGACTGACGTTCGAGTTCATACTGCGTCCAGGGAAGATGGGGGGGCAACCGCATCCGTAGACTACGCCGACAAGAGCCATGCCTCCGCTTCGTCGAAGCTCCGGAACGTGCAGCAGTGGCCACCACGGTCGCGGGCAACCGTCGCCCCGAATTGATTCCTCGCGTAGTGGTCGGTCTGACGATCAACATGCGCCATCCTGATGTCACGGAACATCTCAGGCAACTTCGAGACCAGACCGAACAGCTCCGTCACCGGGAATTGCGTTCTGAAGTCCTCCTCAACAAGCACCTTCGTGAGTTGCGCGCTCTGCATTCCGCCGCAATGGCAGTCCAGTTGCCCATGCTGTCTCTCTCACCAGACATGAACACGTACAGGTAGCCGTCGCGCTGTTCATAAATGAGCGTGCAGAATGAGAATCCGGTTCCTGTGGCCATACGCTTTCCTTTGGACGTCGGCACTATACAACTCGCATGATATGCGGCGCACAGCACCTCGCAAGCCCGAAGGCAATGCCCCGCGCCGTTTCGCCCTGAACGCCACAGGTGGGACGCTGGATCGCCGGTGAGGTCCTGGAAGGCATAGGAGGGCTTGGTTCGGCCGCCGGTGTGCCGCTCTTTCCCTGCGTCGCGTATCTCCTCTTGATACGCTCCCGCCCCGACGCCTCGATCACGGCCACAGCGCGTTGATCGCCTCTACCGTGCGGTTGACCAGCACCTGGCCCCCTTCGGGGCCGACAAAGACGCTCCCCACCTCCGTACTGTAGTGCCCGCCGCGCACACCCTTCTCCGTCGGCAGGTAGAAACCGGCCGCGCAGGAGAGCTGCACGACGAACGTCTGCGTCGCCTTGC
>JAPLOD010000159.1 GCA_026692735.1 Planctomycetota bacterium
TGGCGCGCGCCTGTGCCGCTTCAGCGCGGCCTGCAAGCACGTCGCCACGCAAGACCGCGCGGAGAGCGGAGCTTGCGCCCGCGGTTCCCCGGAAGGCTGCCAGATGCGCCTCGCCGGCTTTCACCAGCCCATCGCCGTCCCGCAGGAACTCCAGCAGCCCCAGCTTGCTCTCCAGCGCCAGAAGCCGGTTCTCATCGTCGTTCGCGAAGAACGCGATCGCCTGGTCGTAGGCGGCCAGGGCGCCCGCGAAATCGCCCATGTCTTCATAGCAGCGCGCGATCTCGTGGCGCGCCTGGGCCGCGCGCCAGTTCCTCTGGGGGGCGCCAGGGCCGGCGGCGGCCTGATCGGGGAACAGCTCGAGCATCTTCTCCAGAAGCCGAATGCGGTAACCGGGGTCGTCGCGTTCGAGGCGCAGGTAAAAACCCCACTCGCCGCGGTTCTGACGGTAGCGCACCTTAATGGTGTTCCGCCCCTTGTGCAGCGCGATGGGCACACAAGAACGGTCTTTCACCGCGCGCCATTCCTGATGGTCCTCGGGATCGGCATAGGCCACGTGGTTGTTGACGAAGATCGCCATCGGGTCGGCGCTGCTGAACCAGAGCAGGGCTTTGCCGGTAACGGGCCAGTCCACTTCGGTTTTCGCCCACGCGTACACGTAGGTCGCCTGGCCGACGTGCTCCGCGAGGTCCACGTAGCCGTCGGGCACTTCCTCGTCCTGAGGGTGGGTCCACGAGGAGCTTTTCAGCGTCTGGCCTCCGACCGTAAGCGGGACAGACCAGTCGTCGGTGAGGTCTGCCGGGAAGGGCCTCTTGTACTGTGTGTCCTTGAACGAGATCGGCCCCAGGAACGACCACGAGCGCGGAATGCCAGCGGAGTCGAGGGCGGCGAGCGTCTGCTCCCAGGTATCGTGCTTGGTCACGGGCGGGAGGTCGCCCGGCCGGCCAACTCCGTCCATGAGGACGAAATCGGCGATGAGCGTTCTGACAAGCTGCTTGTTGCCATCGGGGTAGTAGTCATTGCGCAGGTCGGCCTTGCCGTCCTTCTCGCCCGTCCAGCCGCGGCCGAGGATTATCCTGGCCGGCGCCTGGCCAGGCGCGCCGGGACGCAGCCCTGCCTCGCCCACGTACTGCCAGTTGATGCGGTCGGGACTGAGGTAGAACGCAGCATTGCGGGAGACCAGGAGTATGCGCAGGTAGCCTTCCTTCCATTTCTTGCCGTCGCTGGTGATGGGGTCATAAAGGACGTTCCAGAACGACTGCTCTCTGACAACCACGCCCTTGACCACCACGCACCAGAAGAGGTGACCCTCGCCGCTGATCCGCATGCACAGGTAGTTGTTGTTGTCCCAGTAGACATAGAGCCCCGGCACGGTGGGGCCTTCGCAGCCGAGCTGCGTCCGCATATGCACGCTGACGGACAACGGATTCGTGTCAGTGCCCGGACGATCGTTGGTGCGCATGACGAGCGCATGCATCCGGTGCTCGGCCTGGAGCAGCACGCCTTGCGGCGTGCCCGCGATCGAACCCACGCTCTTGCTGCCCAGGCTGGTGGACCATTCCGGGGCTACCTTGTCCCCCACCACCAGGCGCTGCTCTCCAGCCTCGCCGGCCGCCACCACGGGAGCGACGAAGAGGCACCAGGAGAAGGCCAGAAACAAGGAAACGAGCGCCCTCGAAGACGCCTCTCGCCGGGGATACCGGCGGCGGGAATGCGGCGATGGTGATGAAGAACGCTTGTTCATGTAAGGTGTTGCGGTTCCATCCTGTGGCCGTCCCGCCGCCAGGACCGAACAAACACCCCTGGCAGATCCGGGCTGCCCCCCCGCGACAAGGGCATGTACTAGATACACCCCGAAGTTTGCTTTTTCCTGCTTACTTGCCCTGCAGTTTGTCGCGCAGGGCCTTTGCTTCCGCGTGGGTTTCGTCAACGTCGAGAGCGCGCCGCACCGCCGCCAGGGCCTCCGGGTTCTGTCCCAGCGCGCTGTGCGCCCGGGCCAGGCCCACCCAGCTTTCCACGTCTTTGTCGTCCATCGCGGTGGCGACACTGTACTCGCGCGCGGCGTGCGCGTAGTCCTTGAGCTCGGAATAGGCCTGGCCGGCCAGGCGGTGCACCTCGACGGCATACGGGTCAGTTTCGATATGCGCCATGGCGAACTCGGTCGCGGCCTTGTAGTCCTTCACTTTCATCGCCAGACGCAGGCCCTTCAGCGCCGCCTCGGCGTCTTCGGTGTTGATCCGCACGGCGTCCCGCCACACAGCCAGCGCCTTGTCCAACTGGGGCGGCTCAAGGTCGGCGTACAGCTCCGGCAACTCATGATGCGGGTTATCCGGGCCGACGTAGCGCGGGTAGGCTTTGCGCGCGGCCTCAAAGGCCTCGATGGCCTTCGTGGTCTTGCCTTCCTTCTTATAGATGACGCCGAGGTTGCGCCACGCGAGGAAGCTGCGAGCCGGATCAATGCTCGTGGCCTTCAGGTACTGCTGCCGGGCGCCCTCGTAGTCTTTCTTGGCGTACGCCACGTGGCCCTGGATGTTGATCGCGTCCACGCACTTCGGGTCTTGCTCGAAGGCCTTGTGAGCCAGGGCCAGGGCCTGGTCGTAGCGCCGGGCCGCCAGGAGCGCCGCGGCGAAGTCGGCAACCGCCTGCGCGGGCGCACTGTCTTTCTTGGCGGCCAGCTCCAACTGCGCGAGCAGCGCCGGATCGTAGCTGGGGCGCAGACGCACATCGGCGAAGGACTTCTTGAGGAAGGCCAACTGGCCGGCGTTCAGTTCCTGCAGACTCTTCCCCGTCGCCGCCGGCAGCGCCTCAGCGACTTTCTTGCCCTGGGCGAAGAGCGAGAGTGCCTTCAGGTGCGCCTCGAAGCCGAAAGTCTGGTCAATGTACTCGATGACATATCGCCCGTGGACGTACGCCATGAGCGGGTTCGTCCGGAAGTATTCGTTCATCTTGTCTATGTCCTTGATCTGCCCCTTGGCGATAGCATCCACCATCATGCGGTCGGAGGAGATCCGGCTGTCGTCCTCAAGGTAGGTGGAAAAGGCCTCGGTGTACCAGCGGGGCACGCGGAAATCGGTCATCTGCAGGACCATCACGTGGCCGAATTCGTGCTCCAGCACCTTGTGCCAGTTGAACGGCGGATGCCTGTTGGCTTTCGATTCCTGGGGCGAGACGACGGTGCAGAGCTTGCCGAAGCAGACTCCCAGCGCGCCCAGATTGGGCAAGCCCACGGTCCGCGCGCCCTGCTCCTCGAACGTGTGGCAGAGCTCGATCGTCAGCGGCCCCTGCGGCTCAAAGCCGAACAGCTTCTTCTGCCGCGCGTAGGCCGCTTCGGCCCATTCCTCGAGGTACGGCCGCACGATCGCGGCTTCCTTGTTGTAGAACTTCAGCGCGAAGTGCGCCGTCTTGGATTCCAGGTAGACCGGCGCCTGGTCGCCCGGGTCGCCGAGGTTCCTGCGGGCGCCGACGATCTGGTCCAGCACCTTGAGCATGTTATTGGCCCACAGGTTGAACTTGTTCTTGGCGAACGCTTTGTTGAGCAGTTCCTTGGCCTTCTCCTCTCCCTGGGCGCCCTGGCGTGCCGTGCTCATCCCCATCCCATAGTAGCCGCGCCAGTAATCCGGGTCGCAGTCTATGGCTTTCTGGTAGTAGGCGGGCGACGTGTTGAAGCCACGCTTGTTCTCCATCATCTCCGCGATGTCGCAGTAGAAGTCGGCGCAGCGCGGGTTGATGGCCAGCGCGCGCTTCTCGATGTCCGCCACCTTCTCGGGCTGCGCCATATCCAGATGGTAGAACGCCAGCATGGCCAGGCCGCGCAGATGATTGGGATTGACCGCCAGAGCCGTCTCAATGTGCTTCTTGGCCTCGTCGAACCTGTCTTCCTCCAGGTCCACGGCGGCGCTGAGCAGGTTCGAGTCAATATGGGTAGGGTTGACCTTCAGTGCTTCGGCAAGCAGTTTCTCGACGTCATCCAGTTTGTGCATGGTCTGGAAGATGATGGCTGCCTGGCCGGCAAGCGCGTCCGGAAGGTTCGGCCGCATCTGCGCCACGGCCTTGTACCGTTCGCTGGCGAGGCCGAACGCATACTTCTGCAGTGCCAGCCGTGCCGACCACAGGAACACTTCCGGCACCTTGGCGCCGCGCGCTTTCACGAGGTCTTCGGCGAGCATGTAACCGGTTTCGAACGCGGTTTTGGGATCGTCGTCCTGGAAACCCAAACCGATGTAGGCCAGTTCCAGGGGATCTTTCACGTCGTCCGAGTTGTAGTACTCGCGTTTGCTTTGGTACAGGTTGAAGAAATGGTCGGCCGTCTCTTTCGACGCCGCGCGGTCGCCCAGCGTGCGCAGCACGATGGAGCGCAACGCCCAGGCCCGCTCGTTGTGCGGCTCCTTCGCGATGATGCGCTCGTACGCCTGGCGGGACTCCTTGTAGCTGCCCACCTCGTAGTCCACGTCGGCTCTCAGCAGCGCGGCAGCAGTATCGTCCGCCTTGGCCTTGAGCAACCCGTCGCACAGGTCGCTCGCCTCTTTCAGTTTGCCCCGAATGCGCAGCGCCTCGACCAACACCAGCACGACCTCGCGGCGTTCAGGCGTCCCTTCGACCAGCCCGGGCAGCGCCTTGCGCAGAAGGTCCTCGGCCTCGGCATATTTCCCCGCAGCGATGTTCTCGCGGCCCCAGGCGGCTGCATTGTCCGTCTCAGCGCACCACGACGCCCTGCCGGCACACAAGCATAGGAACACGGGCAAGGCTGCTATCGTTATGCGGAGAGCCTTGTGATGCCGGCCTCCGGCCTGCATGCGCCCGGGACGGCAGCACCACCGTAGAACAATCTGGCAAATTGTTCTACAATGAGAGCGAATTCGCATAAGCCGGCACTCCATGGTATCCGCGTCGAGACCGTGAGGCAGACGGGACTCGCGCGTTCGTGGCATGGGCATCTTGCCCATGTCCACGGCCTGGAAGGCCGTGCCACGAGGTCACAGCCGTGCGCGAACTGCGCTAAAAGCGCCGCCCACCGTCTCACCGCTCTCCATTACCTTAGACGAATTCGGCCGGGAAAAAACGCAAGAATTGCGGTACAGGGCGCGCCAAAAAAAGACGCCCCTTCTCGGGGCGTCTCATGGTCCAGCGCAACACGATACTCCGGATCGCGGCCCGCTTACTTCTCCTTCTTCTCCTTGTCAATGCGCTCGGTCCGGATGAAGTTAGTAACGGCCTCGTTGGCGCGTGACGTCTGGCCAAACGCTTCGGCCGCCAGATCCTTGATTTCCTGGTCAGGATCCGCCTGCAGCTTGGCGTACGCGTCTTCCAGGCCTTCCTTCTGCACCCGTCCCAGGCTGCGCAGCGCATTGCGGCGCAGTTCCACGACATTCTTGGTATCCAGTACAACCGCCTTCAGCTTCTCACCGGCCTCCGCCTTCTTATTGCCGCCCTCGACGCCGCCCAGGAAGATGGCGCAGGGGTTGCGCACCTCGTCCTTGCGGTTGACCAGCGCCGCAATGGCGGCATCCACGGCGTCGTCAAGCACCAACTGCGTGCCATGCGGGTCAACCTTGGCCAGGGCCGTCGCGCACGCCACCGAGACCTCGTGCGCCTTGCGCTTGGTCACCGTCTCCGCCGGGCGCTTCGCCGCGACCGCTTCCACCGCCGTCTTCAGGTCGTTCCCGCCCATCTCGCGCTCAACCAGCGGCATCTCCGCCCCGAAGCGGGACTGCACCACCGTGCGGTCCTTCTGGAGGTGCAGGATGCCGACGGGCAGGTAGCGCGTGCGGACGTCGGCCTTGAATTCCTCCAGCAACTGCTCGGCGCTCAGGTCGCGCCGCAGGTTCTCGTCCACGATGGCGATGTCCTTCGGCGGGAACGAGCGGGCCTGCACGAGGCCGTCCCGGGCGCTGATGGCAGCGGTCACGCCATAGCCGAGCGCTTCCAGCCGCGCGCGCAGCTCGTTGCTGACGTTGTGGTTCTCTTCGACCAGCAGTATCTGCAGGGCCTTGTTCTCGCTCACGCCGCGGGCCAGGATCGCCGCGACTTTCTCGCTCCCCATCCACCTGTTCGGATACCGGTTAATGGACGCCAGGGACAGCGCGCACGCATACTGCACAGCCTCTTCCGGACAGTCCAGGCCGTTGACCAGGCCCGACGCTGAACCCGCGGGCACCGCCGGGGCAGCAGCGGCCTCCGGCGCGGGCGGGGGAGCCGGCGGCTGCACTTCCTTCTTAGCCTCTTCCTGCTTGGCTTCCGGCTTCTTTGGCTCCTCTTTCTTCTCCTCCTTCTTTTCCTTGTCCTTCGCGCCCGCCGCGGCGGGGGCCACGATTGGGGTGGCGCTGACTTCGAGGGACGCTTCCTTGACGGTCACGCGCACGAGGACATTATCAGCCTTGATGGTGACGGGGGTGGTCGCTTTCACGACCAGCGGATCCTTGCCCGGCACTGCTTCCACCACGATTTCCGGCGGGGGCGTCAGCAGGTTGCCCCGCGGATCGAGCGCCGCCATCTCCCTGCCCAGGAAGGCACCGATCTGCGGCAGGCGCGTATGGCCAGGATACTTGCGGATGTCCGCGAGCATCTTATTGATGGCGAGGTTGATGTGCTCCTTGCCCACGGCGGCGACCAGGCGCCGGGCATCCACCATCTTCTTGTCCCAGGCCTCGACATCCTTCTTCTCCTCGGCGGAGAACGTGTGCAGCGCCGGCTGCTCATTGATGATGTCCATCAGGTCCTTGACCTCGGTGTACTGCGCAGCCATGACGCACGCCCACAACGCCAGGAGGCCGGTATCCTTCGGATTGGCGGCCAACCCGCGCAGCACGCACTCCTCGGCCATCTGGTCGTTCCAGGCCCACAACGGGTACTGCACGCCCACCAAATTGCCTTCGGCGTTGAGGTGGTAGATGATGCCATCCTCGACCTCGGCTTCTTCTGGCACGCCCGGCCGGTCGAGCATGTAGCGGTGGGCGGCGTCGTAGTAGCACTCAGCGGCGCTCTTCAGGGCCGCGGACTGGAGGCCGGAAATCCTCTGCAGTGTGCGTTCGGCGGCGCTCTTGACCGTGGCCGTGTCCTTGGGATCCTCCAGGCGGGCTTTCAGCGCCGGGATCGCGCGGGGGTCGAGGGGCTGGATATCCGAGAGCACAAGGATCGCGTTCTCGCGCATCAGCACGTCCGTATGCTGCAGTAATTCGAGAACGGGCGGGATGGCCGAGGGGCCCATCCGGGAAATGGCGATGCGCGCAAACGTGCGGTAATCCTCATGGGTGGCGTCCTTCAGGTACGGCGCCAGCACCGGCACGGAGTAGTGGCCCAGTTCGCCGAACTCGCGGTACAGAAGCGCTCGTTCGTCTTCGGTGGTAGCCGGGTCAACCAGGCGCTGCGCCATCTTGGCCATGCGCTCCTTGTCGGCCAGTTTCTTGACCTGATACTGGCGCATAAGCTGCCACAGGTAGGTTGGCTCGTTGCCCATCTTGACGTCGGCCATCATGCGGGCCATGACCTTGGAGCCAGCTTCTTCGATCAGGCGCGCAACCAACTCCTTGCGCGGGTCCAGCGACAGGACCTCCTTCAGTTTGCGCTGGGCGTCCGCGAGGCGTCCTTGCTGATACAGGTCCACGCCTTCACGGAACGCCTTCTCAATCTGGGCGGTCTTGTCCTCCTCGGCGCGAGCCGTCCCTGTGAACGCAATGGCGCACAGTCCGACAAGGACGAGGGCCGACAGATACCAGGACGATTGTGAGCGACCGATCATCATTCACCCTCCACAGGCACTCTCACCCAACGGCGCCCCAAAAAAAGGCCCGGCTTTCTGACTTCCGGCGCGGCCCTGAGACCACAGACAGTCTCAGCAGCACCGCGAGCTATGCAAACACCTGCCGTACGTGCCGAGGGCACGTAAGATGCCTTCAAATCCAGAATTACTGAGGATGCTAACGGCGGCCTACCCTATGTCAAGGCTGAAAACAAGCCACACGGCGTAAAGCCCAGGTTCCCGCGGGGCAAGGCGGGCAGTCCGCCCCGCCTTTGGCGGGCCGCCTCCTATGTGGCCTCATCGTCGAACACCAGGGCGATCTCATTGCAACTG
Source organism: Planctomycetota bacterium (assembly GCA_026692735.1). GTDB lineage: Bacteria > Planctomycetota > SZUA-567 > H5-PLA8 > H5-PLA8 > JAPLOD01. The sequence continues at coordinate 8,066 of JAPLOD010000159.1, forward strand.
GCGCAGCGCACGGCAACGGTGATCATCTCCAGGTCGTTCTCATCCAGGGCGTCGTCCTGGTAGTGCAACCCGATCGCCATCTCGAAGGTGTGGCTTCCGCAACTGCACAGGTATGGGTAGGTCGGCGGCACCACCCCTGTCTCGCGTTTGACGCCCCAGTACAACGCGCGGTCGTAGACCAGGATCATCCGCTCGCAGCGCCGGCAGTACGCGTGCACAATGCCGTCCTCATCGTTCATCTGCAGCTCAAAGAAGCGGCAGGCCTGGCGCCGCTCTTCAGTTCCCTGAGGCAGGGCGTTGCCGGCAGGCGGCTGAGCTGGCATGACCCGCGTGCTTTCAAGGTTGCGGCGCCGCACCTCCGCCGTCCGCTTCTGGACGGCATCGTCCTTGGCACGCACGGAGGGCGGCCGCGATTCCGATTTCCGGGACTTGGGGAGGATCACCGTGGGCGCACATTGGCACTGCAGACTGCTCACCAGGCTCACAGGATGGCCCACCGCGGAACGCACAACGTCCGCCATGGCATCCGTGCAGGACGCCAGGTAGCGTTGTAGATGCAGCGGCCCGCGCCAGTCCTTTTCTGCCATGGAGCTCATCAGCCAGCGGTGAGAATTCGCCCACAACTCGGACAGCACACCAGTTCCTGCCCCAGCAAAGCCAGATTATGCACCTGCGCCGGCACTTTCATGAAACATGCAGAGCAGATACCGCTTTCCACGTGAGCGATCGCCTGACCGCGGGCGCTGACGACCCGGTTGTAGAGTTCCAGTTCTCTATCCGGGACGTCCTTGGTCATCTGCTCCCGTTCGGCGGTGAGGCTCTCGTACTGCGCGCGGAGTTCCGCCACGGTCTGGTTGACGCGCTCCGTTTCAAGAGCCAGGGCCTGCTCGGCCTCGGCGAGCGCGGCGCTGTCGTTCTCCAGAGCCTTCTGCTTGGCCTCCGCCTCCTCCAGCAGCTTGTAGCACTTGCTCTCGTTTTCCTTATTCCAGGCGCGCTGCGCGTCCATCTGCCGCCGGACGGCCTCAAACTCCTTGTTGTGGCGCAGGATGTTGAGTTGGCCGGCGTAGCGTTTGAGCGCCTCTTCGCCGCTTTTTACCTCCAATTCGGCCGCATCGGCCTCCATCTTCAAGCGGACTATCTCGGCCTTGGCGCGGTCAATGCTGGTTCTCAAAGCCTTGGGCAGCGCCTCTTGTCCGGCGAGTTCCTTCGGCAGTCGCTCCAGATCCTTCTTTATCATGCTGAGATGCAAGTCGCATTCGTTCACTTTCTTCAACCGTTCAATGATGTCTTTCATGGGTCTCCTGGAGGTCTCGTGTTCCGGGCACGGCCCGCGCACGTGCCGCTGGCTGCGAGCGACACTGTGCAACCGCCTCGCACGGCCATAGCGCAGCTACAGCCTTATAGTCGCATGAAAGCCAAAATTCAAAATTGAAAATCCAGAATGCCCGACGATCCGGGAGCGGCTGTAAAGACAGGCTGCCATTCCCCGGCGGGGTTCGCCGGTCATGCGGCCCGTCCGAGTTTTCACTGTTGCCCTCGCCGCTTTTGCGATAAGACCACCTGCGCACCTTGGCTTGCGGAGCTGCGGTTGTGCGCTACGTCTGGATTTCCCTCTTCGCTCTCGTCATCGCCTGCCTGGCGTTCGGGCCCACGGTGTTCCTGCGCGAGCCGCCCGCCGACGAGGAACTGCAGATCATCTCGCCGCACTGGGACGGTATCCGCTGTGAGTTCGGCCGCGCCTTCACCGCCCAGTACCTGAAGATTGCCGGCAAGCACCTTCGCGTCGTCTGGCTGGATATCGGCAACACCGGCGAGATTCGCAAGTACCTCGACGAACGCTTCAGCCAGGCCAAGCCCGGCGAAGGCGTCGGCGCGGACATCCTCTTCGGCGGCGGCATGGACATCCTGCCGAGGATGGCGGCCAGGAACTACTTCGAGCCGTACCGGCTTCCGGACGGTACACTCAAGGACCTGCCTCCGTCCGTGAACGGCCTTGACCTCCGCGACAGCCAGTATCGCTACTATGCCGCGTGCCTGGGCGGCTTCGGCTTCGTGTTCAACAAGCTCGTCCTGCAGCGCGCGCACCTGCCCGTGCCCGCGAAGTGGGAAGACCTCTGCCGGCCCGCGTTCCAGGGCTGGGTGTCGTGCGGCGATCCGACGCTCTCCGGTTCAATGCATGCCGCGTTCGAAGTCGTCCTCCAGGGGCAGGGCTGGGAACGCGGCTGGTGCACGCTGGCGCGCATGGCCTCGAACGCGCGCGCCTTCAACGAGGGCGGATCGTCCGTGCCCCGCGACGTGTCGCTCGGCCAGGCTGCTGTCGGACCATGCATTGATTTCTACGCCAGCGCGCCCGTCCGCCGCCAGGGCGCGACGCACCTGCAGCTCGTCATCCCCAAAGGACAGGCGGTGGTCACGCCGGACTGCATCGCCGTCCTGCGCGGTCCGCCGAACCGGCGCGCCGCCGAAGCGTTCCTGGCGTTCGTCCTCTCTGAAGAGGGCCAGCGGCTGTGGTACCAGGCGCGCGGCACGGAGGGCGGTCCCGTGGCCTACGACCTCGAACGCCTCCCCGTCATGCCCCGCATCTACGACATGGGCCTCCCGACCAACACCGTCATGAACCCCTTCAAGAGCGCCGCCGATTTCCGGTACGACAGCAAGAAGGCCGGCGGCCGATGGGGCCTGCTGAACGACCTCTGGCGCGCCGTCCTCATTGACGCCCACGAAGAACTCTGGGACGCGCGCCAGGCCGCCGTCGCCGCCGGCCGCGACGATGACCTCGGCCAGGCGCTGGCCACGCCGCCGCTCACCGAAGACCAGGTCTGGCAGGTCGCTCAAAAATCCATGCCCGCCGATGCCCGCAACGAACTCCGCAACCGTTGGACCGCTTGGGCGAGCAACTGGTACCGGGAGGTCGAGGCTGCCGCCAGGACGAACGCTCCCGTGCCCGCGTTCCATCCCGCGCCGGCCGAGTGACCCCTCGCCCGTCCTGCGTGTCCAGAACTGCACGTTGTAGCGCAATCCGCCGGATTGCGGCCCCCGCCGTCCCTCACCCTTCACCCCTCGTCCCCCGCCGGCGTCCGTGTCCAAGACTGCACTACGTGCATATCATATATCATCTGCGCCCAACGCTCTGCCTGTCTTGCCCCCTCCCAATCCGCAATCCCCAATCCGAAATCCGAAATCCGCAATCCCCAATCCCTTCTCCGCGTCCTCTGCGTCTCTGCGGTGAATCCCGTCGTCGTCAGAACTCCCCGTTCCCCTTCGCCTTCGTCCCGTCGTTGTTGAAGTCGAAGTCGGACGGCACGACGACCTCGAAGCTCCGGTCGCCGATCTCGATCTTCGCCGGGATATCTACGCTCACGGTGTCCGTCGGGTCCGCGCCGACGTGCGCGCCGGCCAGGTTGAACCCCTCGCCCAGGCTCGCGTTCTTGATCTTCACTTTCACCAGCACGGCGCCGTAGGGCTGCTTCCGCTGGCCGGCCTTCACCTGCCACTTCGCGTTGGCGTTGCTGTAGTCGCGCAGCTTCTTGTCAAGCGTCCCCGTGAAGCGCAAGCCGGCGATCTCCAGCGCGACCAGCGTGTCCGGCCCGACAACGGTATCGCCCACGTTCACGCTGGCGCTCAGGCTCAAGCTGTCCTTGTTGGTCTTGTTGCGGTCCCACCGAACCTGGTAAGTCACGAAGCCGCTGAAAAGGCCCATTTCATCCGCGGACAGAACCTGGATGACGCGCGTGAGCGTGGTGCTGACGCCCGCCGCATCGGTGACCGTCAGCGTCACCGTGTACTCGCCGGGACTGTCGTAGACTTTCGAGATGACCTGCCCCGCCCCCGGCGGCGTTCCGTCGCCAAAATCCCACGTGTAGGACGCAATCGCGTTCTCCGGGTCTGTGCTGGCACCGGCGTCAAACGTGAAAGGATTCCCGCCAAAGGCCACCACGTCGCTGGTGGTCAAACGCACCGTCGGCGCCTTGCTCACCTGAATGGTGACGCTCGCCGAACCCGTCGCGCCCGCCGAATCAGTCACCGTCACCGTCGCGGTGTACACGCCCGCCGCTGCGTAGGCGTGAGTCGGACTCTGTTCGGACGACGTCGTCCCGTCGCCGAAGTCCCAGGAGTAGCTGAGCGCATCGCCGTCGGGGTCCGTGCCGTCGGCGGAGAAGACGACGGTTCCACCGGGAATAACGCTTGTTGGTGAGGCGCTCGTCGTGACCGCGGGCGCGGTGTTCGTGACGTCAATGCTGACTGTTGCCACGTTGCTGTCCGCAACGCCGTCATTGACTTTGAAGGTGAAGCTGTCGGAACCAGCGTAACCTGCCGTTGGCGTATACGTGAGATTTGGCACCGTGCCGCTCAGTGCCCCGTGCTGCGGCTGAGCGACCACGGCGAACGTGATTGCATCACCGTCGGCATCGCCGCCCGTCAGTGTTATCGCCTTCGCAGTTCCCGAGTGCGGGCTGACGGTTTGCCCATCGGCAACTGGCGTCGTGTTCGTCACGTCAATACTGACCGTCGCCACGTTGCTGTCGGCCGCGCCGTCGTTCACCTTGAAGGTGAAGCTGTCGCCGCCAACATACGCTCCCGTCGGCGTGTACGTCAGGTTCGGGATGGCGCCGCTGAGCGTCCCATGCTGCGGGTCGGCGACAATCGAGAAGGTGATTGAGTCATTGTCGGCGTCGTTGCCCGTCAGTGTGACCGCCTTCGCCGTCCCCCAGTGAGTGCTCACGGTTTGGCCATCGGCAACTGGCGCCGTGTTCGTCACGTTGACAGTGACCGTGCCGGTATCAGGCGGTGCGGCGCCGACAGTGACCGTGTATGTAAACCCATCGGTGCCGCTGAAGTTCAGATCCGCCGTGTAGACGACCTTGTCGCCGTTGATGACGACAGAGCCATGCGTTCCCTGCGTGATGCCGGTAATCGAGAGCGCTCCGCCGTCCAATGTAACGTCGTTCGCCAGCACGGGGATCGTCACAGCCGCGCCATGGTGCACCGTGGCCGAATCAGCCACTGCCCACGGTTTGAAGGCGCGCTCGTAGGCTCCCATGTCAACGATTGGCGCCGTGCCGCTTCCCGTGTCCGTCACGCTCGTGTCGTTGTCGAAGCGCCGGTTTCCGGCCAGATCGGTGGTCACACCCGAGGGGACTGCGGCGTTATTGCCGGCGTCAATGCACGGCGAACCAGCCTGCAGCCGCAGATTGTCGTCTTCCGTGCCTGCGATGCCATCCGCACCAAGCGGATTCACGAAGAGCGGATCCGTTGTGATATTGCCCGCGCCGCCCCCAACCCATCCCTGAATGCAGCAGTACGTTGGCGAGAAATAACTTCCGGCATCGCTAGTGACCTGTGTTGTCCCACCCCAAAGAACACTGTTGGCGCACGAAACGGCCGTGTCAATTAACTTGAGTTGGGTGGTACCATTATCGAAAAACGTACACCCCGTGACTTCGCCAGGATTAACATACCTGAATCCCACTCCATCACCGGTGTTTCCAGAGAACACGCAATTGAAGACACCACCATATCCGCTGTTGAGTGAGAGACCGCCACCAATGCCGCTACATGAGTTCCCGTAGAAGGCGCAGTCCCGCACCGTGCCGCCCACGTTAAACATCGCACCGCCTCCCAATTGATTCGCATAGTTGTTGATGAACACGGTTTTGGTGAACACTCCGTTCGATGCACAAATCCCACCGCCGTATTCATAGTCGGCGCGATTGTCCCTAAGGACGCAGTTGTACACAGTACAGTTGCCGCCACCTGACACTAGCCCACCGCCGGATCTCGCGGCAAAGTTATTTCGTATCGTACAATTCAGAACGGATATGCTTCCGCTGGCGAGGATGCCCCCGCCGGAGCTGTCTGGAGTGCAGCCACCACAGACAGTAAAGCCATCGACGGTTGCCGACTGGCTGTAACTGGTAATGACGTGGTATGCGTTTTCAGTTGTGTTCGCAAAACCGGCACCATCGTCGTTGTTGAAGTCGCCGCTGAGGATCGTTTCATCTGCCACAAAATCGCGAGAATCAGGGTCTGTTGCCCCATACCCGGCATAGCCACCCTTGAACGCAATTCCGACGAACAGCGCAAAGGTGGCAGACCTCGGATTAGGCGACGCTGTCATCTTCGTGGGCTTATACGTGCCCTTGCCGACCCGAATCTCGTCGCCAGATTGTGCCACGTCCAGCGCGGCCTGCGGATGCTGGAACGCGGTTGCCCACGACGCGCCATCACCGCCTGCTGGCGCGGAAGCGTCAACGTAGTAGATCGTGGCCGCCTGAGCCGCCCCGCCGGCAAACGCCAGCACAACCGCCGCGACCGCATACCACGCCCGCTTCCAGCCTTGACCGTGTGCGCGGGGCATTGGCCACCTCCTCTTCGCTTTTTCCGAATAGATACGATATCTCTATGCAACATACCCCGCCACAACCGCAATCGCCAATCCGCAATCGGCAATCCGAAATCCGCAATCCGCAGGGATTGCGCTACCGAATCAACCACGCCTTACTGGCGGCGCGCCGCGTGCCGCCCAGAGTGCTTCATCTTTCCGTTGCGCCCCAGCTCCAGATCGGTAATCAGCATTACGTCAATATGGTTGCCCCTGCCGTTGGCATCTTGCACGTACGCCGTCCGGGAGTTGGCAAGGTGTGCCATGCATTCCGGGTGCGGCACGGGAATCTCCCGCCCGTCGGCGAGATGGATGATGAAACGCTGAAAGGGGCGCGCAGTATGCAACTCATGCAGTTTATCCGCCGTCATTCTTCGATCCTTCCTTCCCGGGGCGCGCCTCAAGTAGCTGCTCCATTGGTTCAAGAGCCTTGCGGCTCAGGTTCGCCGTTCACAGGAAGCAGTTCCTTGACGCTCGCGCGTCAACTCGGTTGTCTCGCGCTCGTTAGCCCAATCTTCTCGACCCCCAAACCATGCTGAAACTCAAGCCCTGCAACTCCCGTCACCATACGCTCTTTCATGGGTAATGCAATCCGCTTGTCCGCAATCCGAAACCGGCGCGTCCGCGGGACATTGGCCACCTCCTCTTCGCTTTTCCGAGTAGAGACGATATCTCTAACCAACATACCCCGCCACAACGGCAATCGCCAATCGGCAATCCGCAATCGGCAATCGGCAATCGTCAATCCGCCTTCATGCACTCTGCCACCCGGCGCGCGGCGCACACCTTCCCCACGACAGGCGGCACCGCCACCGGCGCAAAACGGTCTCGCGAATACAGGTAGTCCTCACCGGACTCGTCTATCACCCGCATCTGCCCGTGCCGCTCCGCGTCCCGGTCCGGGAGCACGCGGTAGACCTTCAGCAGATCCAGTGAGGCCGCGTAGCCCCGGTTGTTGATGCAGACCGCATAGGACGCTCTCATGCCAGGTCTCCTGTCAATCCAGATATCGCTTGATCTTATGTTCCTTCTGCCCCACACCGTGCGCTTCGTACCAATGAACCTCCGCTGGCCGCACGGCCCCGTCCCGCAACCTCACCCGCGCCACGCCCTTCAGCTTCCGCCATCGTACCCCGCCGTAGGCCTTCCGCAATTGCCGCAGGCGGCGGAGTCTACTACTCACCGCGATCCGCTCTATGTCCTCAATCGCGCCGATGATCTCAAAATCCTCGTCCATCAGCGCGTCCCCGTCCCCATGCTTCCCCTCGGCGTCCACGTTGCCAACGCCACCGAATACCACGACCGCTTCCAGCATTGACCGTGTGCGCGGGACATTGGCCGCCTCCTCTTCGCGTTTCCGAATAGAGACGATACCTTAACCAACATACCCCGCCACAACCGCAATCGCCAATCCCCAACCGTCAATCGTCAATGCGCACCCGACAAATGACCAGTGACCAATGACTAATGACAATTTTCCATTTTGAATTTTGCCTTTTGCATTTACTACAGTAGCGCCATGAGCCTTCAGATTGACAACCTCGGCGTCAGGTACGGCAACGTCCGCGCTCTGGACGGCGTGAGCCTCAAGCTGGAGCCCGGCGAGATGTTCTTCCTCCTCGGCCCCTCCGGCTGCGGCAAGTCCACGTTGCTCCGCGCCGTCGCCGGCTTCATTGAAGACTTCGATGGCGATATCCGCATCGGCGCCGAATCGCTCAAAGGCGTGCCGCCGCACAAGCGCGACTTCGGCATGGTCTTCCAGAACTACGCGCTCTTCCCCCACCTCACGGTCAACGGCAACGTCGCCTTCGGCCTCGAAGCGCGCAAGGTCCCCGCCGCCGATCGCGAAGCCCGCGTCGCCGAAGCGCTCCAGATGGTCGGCCTGGCCGGCTTCGGCGGCCGGCGCCCCGGCGAACTCTCGGGCGGCCAGCAGCAGCGCGTCGCCCTGGCCCGCGCGCTCGTCATCCGCCCGCGCGTCCTCCTCCTCGACGAACCGCTCTCCAACTTAGATGCCAAACTGCGCTGGGACATGCGTGAGGAAATCCGCCGCATCCACCGCCAGACCAAAATCACCACGCTCTACGTCACGCACGATCAGAAGGAAGCCCTCTCTCTGGCCGACCGCATGGCCATCCTCCGCGCCGGCAAGGTCGAAGCCACCGGCGCGCCCCGCGCCCTCTACCAGTATCCGCCCACGCGTTTCAGCGCCGATTTCCTCGGCGACGTCAACGCGCTTCCGGGCAAGCTCAGCGCCGACGGCAAGGCCGTCGCGACGGCGCTCGGGCCGGTGCCGCTCAATGGCAGCGCGCTCCCCAAAGGCCTGCGCCCCGGCGCGCCCGCAACGGCCTTCTGCCGGCCGGAAAGCGTCATCGTGGTTGACGAAAGCGGCGCGCTGCCCGCCGACTTCGTGCCGCTGGACGCCGGCGCCAGAATCGTCAGCGGCGCGTTCCTCGGCGAGAGCACGCTGTATGAAGTCGAACTCCCCGGCCAGCTCCGCTGGCGCGTGTTGCGGCACGAAACGCGCGAGCAGGGCCTGCCCGATGGCGCGCAGGTGAAACTCGCCGTTGCGAAGGGCGCCTGGGCGGCGGTGCCGGAGTAACGTCTTGCCACAGAGGGCACCGAGAACACCGAGAACGGATGTTCATAGTTTGTGGTTTGTGGTTCGTGGTTTGTAGTTCATTGTTCATAGTTCGTACTTCATCGTTCATCGTTCATAGTTCGTTGTCGTTGGTCTCCCGGTCGTCGCTTCGCGCGCGTCGCGCGTAACCACAAACCAGCAACCACGTCCGTGCTGTTCTCTCTGCCCTCTGTGCCCTCTGTGGCAATCACTTCCGAGCCTCTATTGCCGCCACCAGTTTTCGTACATGATACAGGTCCGCCTTGCACCACGGAATGTCGCGCGTCTCCGCCACAACGTCTGCCGGCGCACGGAAGAGCCACGCATTCACGAGAAACGCGCCCAGCACCGTCCGCGGCCGAATCCCCTCGCCTTGCCCGCCCCACGCGCGCAGATGCGTAAACGGGTTGATGACCACTTTATCCACGCCGCCCGGGACAAGCTTGTTGCTCCAATCATAGGCCGGCAGGTCGCCGACGTTCGGCGTCTTCTTCAGTTCATCTAGCCACGCGCCGGCGTGGTCGCGCAGCAGGCGGGCGACGTCAGGGATGAGATAATGGTCCGACCACAGGAACGGCGCGGCCTGGTCGCCAACAGTCATCGCCGCAACCTTGCTGAACGTGTCTTCGGCCCACTTGATTTCCGCATCGTCGCCAAAGTGCCGCGCCAGGCGGTAGTGCCCGATCAACCCGGTCAGCACGCGCACGTAGAAGAACACAGGTTTGCCCTTCTCCATGCGTTCTTGAGCCTCGCGCGCGGGGTGCTCCCAGTAGTTGTCCTGGTAGCCCGAGATGAGCGCCCTGTAGACGCGGAAGCGGTACGCGGCATCGGCGCACAGCGCGGCCGTCAGGACGCCGTCTTCGCCCTTCTTGTAGACGGGCGCGAAGTCGCCGCGTTTGTCCATGTCGGCGCGAATCTTCTTCAGATCTTCGAAATAACCCTTCGCGTCGTCCCACTGGCCTGACATCTCCGCGCAGGTCCACACGCTATACGCCTCTTGGAAGATGAGCCGGTCGGTGTCTTCCTTGCCGTGCCACGGGACGGCCGGCTTGGGCGCCTTGCGGATGTTGCGCTCCTTCCCGCCTTTGGATACATCGAAGTACACGCGCTTC
>JAPLOD010000160.1 GCA_026692735.1 Planctomycetota bacterium
CGCACACGAACGTGAACTGCTGCAGCTTGGTGATCTCGACGATGATGTCCTTCGGCCCCAGCACCCAGCCCAGGCGCCAGCCCGTCATGGCCGAGGTCTTCGACAGGCCGCCGGTGACGAGCGTGCCTTCCGGGTAGTACACGCCGATGCTGCGCCGCGCGCTCTCGTCATACACAAACAGCTCGTAGATCTCATCGCTGACGACCATGAACTTCCTGGCGCGTGCCAGGTCGGCGAGGTCGCGTTTGTCCTTGTCGGACCAGACCGCGCCCGTCGGGTTGCCCGGCGACATGAGGATGATGACCCGCGTCCGCGGGGTCACCAGCTTCTCGATCTGCGCCACGCTGGCCTGGAACCGCGGATAGGTGTCGTAGAAGACGGGCACGCCGCCGCACATCGTCGTGAGGTGCTTGTAGCTGACGAAGTACGGATCGGGCACCAGCACTTCATCGCCCGGGTCCACCAGCGCCAGAAGCGCCAGGGTCAGGCCGCCGGAGCCGCCGCTGGCGATGATGCTGTCTTCCGGCCGCACGCCGTGGAGTTGCTCGTAATGGTCGAGCACCAGCCGCCGCAGCTCCGGCAGCCCCGCGCTGGGTGGATACCGATTGTAGCCGGCCCGTATCGCGCCGATCGCGGCCTCTTTGAGCGGCTCGGGCACATCAAAGTGCGGCTGCCCGATGGAGAGGTCAATGGCATCCTTGACTGTGGCCGCCAGATCGAAGATCTTCCGGATGCCGGACGCTTCGATCCGCATGACGCGCTGGGCGAGCATTGAGCGGTAATCCATCGGCAATGGCGACCTCACGAGGGCAGCCCGCGCTGCGTTCTAGATCAGGCTGGCCGATTCAGCATCCAGGAACAGCGTGCAGTGCGCCTGCTTCCGCAGGTACGACGCCGGGCACGTGGTGCTGATCGGGCCCCGCAGCGTATTCTTCACAGGTTCGGCTTTCCGCTTTTCCGGCGCAATGGCCAGCACCTTGCGCGCCGCACAGAGCGCCGGAATGGTCAGCGTCAGAGCGTACTGCGGCACGGCCTCAATGTCGGAGAAATGTCCTTCACCGACCTGCTGCTGGCGGCAGGGACGATCCAGTTTCACGATCTTCACCAAGCGCGGGTCGTTGAAGTCCGCCACCGCCGGATCGTTGAACGCCACATGCCCGTTCTCGCCGATACCCAGGCAGCACAGGTCAAGGGGCTGCGCTTTCAGCAGGGCGGCGTACCGCTCGCATTCCGTGAGCGGTTCCATGGCGTCGCCCGCGAGGTACTCGAACTTCTTCGGCTTGACCTTCGATTCGACGCGCTCCCGCATCTGCCTCCGCAGGCTGGCCGAATGCGTGACCGGCATGCCGAGATACTCGTCCATGTGGAAGAGCGTCACGCGCGACCAGTCCACGCCCTTCGCGGCAACGAGTTCCTCGAGGAACTGCCTCTGCGAGTTCCCCCCGGCCAGGATCGCCGCCGCCGCCCCCCGCGCTGCCACGGCATCGCAGAGCACCTGGCGCGCCTCGCGCGCCGCATCCACCGCCATGTCGCGGGTGGCCGCGAAAACCCTGACGGCCAGAGAGTCCACGGAGAACGTCTTCAGCGGAGCAGCCATGAGGCACCTCGCGAAATCGAGTTTCACGCCTTGCGGAATCTTTTTCATACTATTAGACGTGCTAAAAGCAAAGCGCACATCCACCAATCCGCAGGAGCGCAGGAGCGGGAGACAGCGGGGCAACGATGAGACTTCACTTCCACGGCGCCGTACGCACCGTCACGGGTTCTCTGCACATCGTCGAGACCACGCGCGGCGATATCGTGTTGCTCGACTGCGGACTCTTCCAGGGCCGCCGGGCCGAGGCGCGCGAGCGCAACAGCACGTTGCCCGTGGAGCCTGCGCGCGTGAAGGCCGTGCTGCTCAGCCACGCGCACATTGACCACATCGGCAATCTGCCGACATGGGTGGCCAGGGGCCTGCGCTGCCCCATCATCGCCACGGGCGCCACCGCGGACTTGTGCGGCCTGCTGCTGCGCGATTCGGCGCACATCCAGGTGCTGGATGCAGAGCACGTGAACAGGAAGTACAGACACAACGAGGAGCCCGTCACGCCGCTGTACACGCCGGAGCAGGCCGAAGCCGCCATCCGGCTCCTGCGCGACCGCAGCTACCGCGAATGGTTCGATGTCGTCCCGGGGCTGCGCGCGTACTTCACCGACGCCGGCCACATCCTCGGTTCCGCAACCATCACGCTGGAAGAGCGCACGAACGGCACGGCCAAACGTCTGGCCTTCACGGGCGACTCGGGGCGCCCCGCGTCGCCGATCCTGAGGGACCCGGAGCCGTTTGCCGCGGGCGCCGACGTCGTGGTGTCGGAATCCACGTATGGCGATCGCGACCACCCGCCGCAGCAGGAACTGCCCAATGAGCTGCGCAAGGTCCTCTTTCAGACCATTGCGCGCGGCGGCAAGGTCATCATCCCCGCCTTCGCCGTCGGCCGCACGCAGACCCTGATGTACGCGCTGCGGGAGCTGCAAGACGCGGGCAAGCTGCCCGATGTGCCGGTGTACCTCGATAGTCCCCTGGCCACAGGCGCGACGGAAATCTTCGCGCGCCATCCGGAATGCTTCGATGTGGCGGCGACCGCCGCGCTGCGCGACAACGGTTCCCTCTTCAACCTGAACGGTTTCGTGGCAACGCGTTCCACCGAGGAATCGAAGGCGCTCAACGACAGGCGCGGGCCGTGCGTGATCATCTCGGCCTCGGGGATGTGCGAAGCCGGCCGCATCCTGCATCACCTGGATCACGGCCTCGGCGACCCGCGCAATACCATCCTCATCGTCGGTTTCCAGGCCGAGAACACGCTTGGCCGCAAGCTCGTCGAAGGGCAGAAACAGGTGCGCGTGTTCGGCCAGCCGCGAGACGTGCGGGCCGAGGGCGTCGTGTTGAACGGCTTCTCCGCGCACGCCGGGCGGAGCGAGCTGGCCGCCTACCTCGACCACTGCCGCGGCAACGGCCCGCTCTTCCTCGTGCACGGCGACGAGGCGCGCACGACGGCCTTCCAGAGCTTCCTGCAGGGCCGCGGCTTCGCGGACGTGCGCATCCCGGCGGCGGAGGAAGAGTACACGGTCTGACGCAACAGCTACTTTAGATCAAGACACACCAGGGCCTGCGTGTTCTTGACGAAGAGTTTCCCGTCCGCGACGATCGGCGGCGCCCAAGTCCTGCCACCGAGCGGCTTGATGCGGCCCAGTTCCTGGTATGCCGTGGGCTGCAGCTTGGCCATGACCACATCCCCGCCCTTCCCGTCCACGGCGATAATCGCACCGTCCACAACGACGACGCCGCCCGCTTCGAAGCCCGGCTGCTTCCACAGGGCCTTGCCGGTTTGCGGGTCGAGGCAGGTCAGGTCGCCGCCCGCGTCGGCCTGCCCGGCGATGCCATAGAGATGCTCGCCGACCAGCACCGGCGCGTTGAAGTGCGACTTGTACTCCTTGCTCTTCCACACCGTCTGGGCCTGCCCGTCGCTGACGCCGATGAGGCTGCAGCCCGAGCCGTAGCCGCTGGTGATGAAGACCGTGCTCCCGATCACAATCGGCGTCGCCGCATGCACGTTGTACATGGTCTGCCAGGGGGACCGCCAGAGGGGCGGGCCGCCCCGCGCGGCATCCACCCCGAGCACGCTGACGCCCGTGAAAATGATGTACTGCTTGTGCCCGCCGATCGTCGCGGCCACAGGGGTGGAATACCCCGCCTCGTCGTCGCCGCCGCCCTGCCAGATCGTCTTTCCCGTGGCCTTGTCCAGCACGGCGACCGCGCCGCTGCTGCCGCCGGGCACCACCACCGCCCTGTCGCCGTCAATGAGGACCGAACCGGCGTAGTCCCAGGCGCCGGACTTGCCGCGCATCTCTTTGCGCATGTCGCGCATCCAGACCTTGGTGCCCTTCTCGGCGTCGAGGCAATGGATCACGCCCAGCCGGCTGCAGGTGTACAGCATGCCTTTGTCGCAGGTGGGCGTGGCGCGCGCAAAACCGTAGTTGTCCTTGGCCACGTCAGGATACGGGAACGTCCAGACGTCCTTGCCGCTCGCCACGTCAACGGCTCGCACCACGTCCTCGCTGCCCTTGTGGTCCATGATGAAGAGCTTGCCGGCGGCCACCGACGGCCCGGCGAAGCCTCGATCGCCCAGCGCGATCTTCCACAGTTCCTTGGGCGGCTTCGCCTTCCAGTCCTTGTTGATGCCCGTTTCCGGCGACATCCCGCTGCCGTCGGGGCCGCGGAACCTGGGCCAGTCAGCCGCGGGAAGAGCAGCGGCCATGAGGAAGCAGAGGACGGCGAGCAAGCCGGACGTAACACGCATGAAGGCATTCCCCCTATCGTCTCGTCTGAAGACGTGTTCACCGCCAAAAACATTCACCACAGTATATACAACACGGGCGCCGTCATGGACAAGCCGGAAACCGTCCTCGCGGCCCCGCACGGTTCATCCTTCTACAAGAAAGGGGGGCCCGAAGGCCCCCCTTGGAACTCCACGATTAACGCCAGGCAACCCAAGCTTACTGGGAGAACTTGCCGCTGGCGCCGCTGTTGTACTTGCCCTTGTACACGAACAGGAAGTTGTCGCCGAGCACCAGCGCGCCGTTATCCACCACGATCACCACGGGGATAAGCACCGTCTTGCCCGGCGCCACGGTGTTCTCGTTCTTCACGCCAAGTGCGATCATCGCGTCCGACAGCTTGACGCCCTTGATCGCGATCGTCACCGTCTTCTTCTTCACGCTCGGGTCAATAGCCAGCTTGACGGTCTTGCTGGTGACCTTGATGCCCTTGCCGCCAACCGTCGCGTCAATCGAGAACGACCCGATGTAGATCTTGGCCGCCTTGCCGACCTGGGCGGTCAAGTTCGGAACGTTCTTCATGGCCAGCGCGAAGGAGTCCTTCGTGCCCGCCTTCGGCCCGAACGCCACCTTGAACGCGCCCTTGCCGTTGGTGTTCGACTGGATCATCGGCAACGCCGCAAACACCGTCATACTGGCAGTGCTCGTGTGCGCCTGCGTGTCGGTCACGGTCAGCGTCACCACGTACGACCCCAGTGCCGCATAGACGTGCTCAACCACAGACCCATTGCCCTTCGTGCCGTCGCCGAAGTCCCATTCCCAGGTAACGATATCGCCATCGGCGTCTGCCGAGTGCGAACCGTCGAACTTGACCTTCAACGGCGCCGCGCCTAAGCGCGCTGGCGTAGCAATGATCACCGCTTCCGGCGGGCTGTTGGTCGTTTCCGCCAGGTTGGTAACCGCGCGGATACGGTCGTTGCCCGAGTCCACGATGATCAAGCCAAGGGTAGGATCGAACGCCAGACCCTTTGGGTAGTCCAGGAGCGTCTGGGTGCCCGGCAATCCGTCGCCGTTGTACCCGGTGTACACACCGCCCACAACGGCCTGCGCCATGCCGCCCGCGACGCGACCGACAGCGCTATGGCCATAGCCGTCCGAGAAATAGATCTTCCCCCCAGTATCAAGCGCAAGCCCGGCGGTCTGGACGCGCACGTCATAGGCATCGGTCAGGTTGTAGTCCATGTTATCCGAGCCGAAGCCGGCAATGGTGGTGATCACGTTGTTCTTGCTGACCACGTGCAACCGGGCCAGTGTCGTGTTTTCGCCGATGTAAAGGTCGCCGGTGGCATCGAAGGCGATCTTGTGCGGGCCATTCAGGCGCGCTGCGAGCGGATCACCGCCTTCGCCGCCGCCGCCGCCAAAGCCCTCATCAATACCAGCCACTGTGACGATCGTGCCATCAGTCTTGACTTTGCGAACGATATTGTTGCCCGTGTCCGCGATATGCAGTTCGCCCGCCGCGTTGAAGGCCAGGCCGCCCATCGAGTTGCTCAACTCCGAAGTCAAGGCGCTGACGTTGTTCGGCTGGTTCCGACCGAATCGCCCCGGAATACCCGCAACGAGCGAGACCGTCCCGCCCGCAACCTTGCGCACGGTATAATCGTTGCGATCAGTGAAGAAGACACCACCGCTGGCATCCACGGCAATACCTTCCACGAGGCCGATGGTCGTGGCCGTCGCCGGCCCGCCGTCAGCCCCGCCTACGCGTTCCGCGCCCGTTCCTGCCGCAATCGTGAACGTCGAGGCAGGAGCAGTGCCCAGCGTGACCTTGCGATACTGGTTGGCGCCGTCGTCGCCGACCAGGATGTCGGTGCCAATAGAACCAACCGGCGTGTAAGCGGTGAACTGGAAGTTCGTCTGCAGATTATACCCGTTGACCAGAACGTTGCTGAACTGGCCGGCCACGATCGGGAACTGCTCGACCCCGGGGAGCGTCGTCGGCACCGGCGCCGAGGTACCCGTCGTGAACAGACTCAGCGCCAGCGTGCGCAACGTATCGCCGGTGCTGTCCGCGATGACCAGGTTCGTGCCGTTAACGCCAAACCCGGTCGCATTCACTCCGCCGGGCAGAACCGCCGTGGTTGGCGCCACCGTGTAGAACGGCGTCAGATCCGCCGCCTTGCGTACGTCTATCTGATTGACGGCGCCCAAGACGAAGATCACCGGCGTGGCGCCGATAGTGCCGCTGACGAGACCGCGGCAGGGGGTCATCAACGTGCCCATGACAGTTTGCACAATGACGAAGCCGCCTGACACATACGCGCCCGGATCGGCACCCCATGTCGGAATCGTGAACGTATCCGCGTCAAGGACCGTGATCGCCCCTGCCACGTTGTAACCCGCCGGCGTGACGCCGTTGATCGTCACAGTCGCGCCAGTCAGCAGGCCGTGAGCCGTAGATTTGATCGTCGCCAGGCCCGCGGCCCAGGACGTTCCCGTGATGACGGCCCTCGTGTAATCAACACGGGTCAGGGTTCCCCAACTGGACGCCGCCACCGCCACTGTGGCGCTGACCGAAGCCAGATAGTCTGGCCGGGTCACGCCGAGATCCACCGTGACGTTTCCGCCCGAAACGACCAGCAGTGTCCAGTCGTTCCAATTGCCGACCAGGAAATCACTGGTACTGGTGGCCAGCACGGTGGACGGCCCATTGAGGAGAATACCTGTCGCCTTCTGACCCACGCGCGAATTGGGATTGACCAAAGTGCCGTTGGCCTTGACCGTGGTGTGATCAACATCCGGAGCGAAGTTTCCAACAAGGCCCGGTATGCCGCAGACCGTGCTGATGACACCCGCCGGGCTCACAGCGCGAATCGTCTGGCTGCTGAGGCCGCCCGGAATGGTATCGGCGAAGAGGAACGTTCCATCGGCCAGCACGGAAACCTGCGTGCCCAGGCCGGTCAGGTTGGCAGTAGCAGCCGGACCGCCGTCGCCGTGGTTCGGACGATAGCCACTGGTGATGACTTTGCCGGCGACCACGGCAACCGTCTTGGCCGCAGCGTCATACTTGTAGATGTTGTGGTTGCCCCGGATGTCATTCGCATCGAAGAACAGGTTGCCCGAACTGTCGCGCGCCACCTGCGATGGGTTGCTGATCGCCGCGCCCAGCGCCGGCACCGCGGCATCGGTGCTGTCCTTCTGGAACTGGCCGGGGGTAGTCCCGCCAAAGCCGTTGTTGCCGATGCCGTTATTCCGGCGGATTGCATTGGTCGTGCCGGCAATGGTATTGACATTGCTGCCGACAGTGAACTGACGGACGACGGCGTTGCCATCGTCAACGAAGGTAACCACGCCACCCGCGGCGACGAGCTGGCCACCATTGACCCTGCAGCGCGGGTCGTCATTGCGCGGCGTCTGGTCGTCTGCTGCCGCGGTCGCGGCAACGTCGTCAGGGAGCAAAGCCGTGTCGCTCACGCCGTTCGGACCGGAGAAAATGCGATCGGGCCGCGAACTGCCGTCGTACAGGTCGTCCCCGCCGGGCGCAGAATCAATGAACCCGTTGGGGCCTGCCGTCACCACCACGCCCAGGCGCGGGGTGCTCGGCGCGGCCAGCGTACCTTCGCCGCGGAAGCCGCCCGCCGTGGTCTGTCCACCTTCGCTCACTTCGCCGAAGACGGTCTTGATCGTGCCGCCCACGGTGAATTGACGGATGCGGTTCTCAGTCCAATCGAAGAAGTAGATAGTCGAGCCGTCCACCGCCAGCGGGCCCGGGTCCACGCCGCCGACCTGGGCGAGCGTCACAGTGGCGGTAATGCTCTGCAGGGCATTCTTGGTGCCATCGTCAGGATAGAGCGCGTCCTGCGAAACAACATCGTTCAACGTCGGTCCAGCAGTCTTGTCAACCACGCCCGCGATGACCACGGAGGTGTTATCGGCCTTGATGTTACGAATGGCGCCGGCGTTCGTGGAGTAGATCAACGTGCCGTCGCTCAGCAATGCAAGGCTCTGCAACCAGCCGCCCAGCGGCGCGCTCACCACACTGGCTCCGTCCTTGGAGGCGCCAGCGGTGCCGTCACCGGCGACGATTGACAAACGCTTGTCCGCGGCGGCGACCTTGTAGATGCAGTTCGTGCTGTTGTCAGCGAAGAAAATGTCGCCGGCGGCATTGACAGCCATGCCGACGATGTTGTTCGGCAAACGTGCGTCGGTCGCGACGCGGCCGATGTCGGCAATCACCCCAGTAACAAAGTTGCCGTTGCCGGCGACCGTCGTGACAACCAGGCTGGAGTCAATCTTGCGGATGCGCCCGTTATTGTAGTCGAGGACGTAGATATTGTTGGCTGCAGCCGTCAGCAGTGACGGGCCGTCAAAACGCGCGTTGGCCGCCTTCACGCCCTCGGCCGCGCTGCCCGAATTGTTCTGGCCGGCAAACACCGCAACGGCCGCGCCCGTCTGCTTGATGATGCGGTTGTTGTCGGTGTAGTAAATGTTCCCGGCCGAATCCTGCGTGATTCCGCCGTTGAGCTGAGTCAGTGGCATGGTGGTGGCGTCAGTAGCGCCATTGCCCGTGTTGCCGCCGACGATGGTTGTCACCACGCTGTCGGTGATGCCGCGGTCTACCGCATCCGCTGCCCAGACAGACAAACCCAGGCTGGCGATGGCCACGGCCATCACCACAGCCCAAGTGGTACGTTGCAGAATCCCCAACATACATCCTCCCCGAGGTTGCCCCTCGCTAGTTGCCCCCAATGCCGGGGGGCTGCCACCCGCCCGGATGCAATTCAACTCCAGTCTTACAGTTGATCACCAGCTTCATGTGAGTGCACAATGCGCCCAAAAGGTTTACGCCCAAAACCACCTTTCCTCTGTGGCTGCATATTCTACACGGTTTGGTGGCTTGGCAAGGCAAGAATCGGAAATTCCGTGTTGATCGGCGGGATTCCAATGGGCTGCGGGGGAAGACGCAAAGTCAACGGCTGCACGAACGGCTTACGTTCTGGATATACTCTGGCTGCTCCGATGCGATCCGCTACTAGATTCCATGCGCGAATTGAGCGACGCCAGCGCCTGCCCCTGCGAAAAGTCCTCCAGGATATCGAACTTGCCTTCCTTGAGGAACTCGATCAGCACTTTGGCTGCTTTGGCGGCGACCTCACACGCCGTCTGCGCCCCATACGTCCACTCGGTGCTCAGGCGCGGCGTCAGCGAATCGAGCACCTGCGTCACGCTGTGGGCCGCGGGGGCGCCTGCCTTGGCGAACATGGATTCCGAGAAAAGCTGCCGGCGCAAGAACACCACGGGAGTCTGCCCCACAAGCATGTCCACTTGGCCCAGCAATTCCTCGGCGTAGAAGGTGTTAATAACGAACACCGCCGGCGTCAGGCCCCGCCCCTGCAGGGCGGACAGCACATCCTTCACCTCGATAGCATTCGACGCGAACGGCAACGGCGCAATCTTCTCCTTGAACAGAATCGTCATGATCTTGCGGCAGATCTGCACGTTGGCGTGCTGCTGGCTGGAAACCACCTCAACAAACACCGGCACTCGCGCCATCTATTATATGCCTCCGTACCTTAACTATACCATGCACATTGTGGCGGCGCAAGCCCCTGCATTGCTGAAATCACAACACAGCCACTGTCGCCAGGCACTTTATGCAACACTGGGACACCCCTATCCAGGCGAACGCAACTTCCAGGCCCATGAACGGTCGCTGCCCGTGATTTTACGGAAGATGGTGAATGCCTGCGTGAGCCGCGACCACGGGCGGGACGCCCGTGGTACCACGAACGTCTCGTTCGTGGCTACTGCACTAGAGCAGTTTACGACGGCTGTGGCCTCGTGGCACGGCCTTCCAGGCCGTGGACATGGGCAAGATGCCCATGCCACGAACGCGCGACGACACACCCAACCGTGAACTGCACTACTCAGCGAAGCGCCAAAGGCCGGCAGAGGCCGCTGCGGCAAGCGCCTGCCTGTACTCTTCAGTCGTTATGCGCCGGTCAATGTCGGGATAAAGCCTGCCGCCGCCGCTGTCTCTTAGACCAACCTTGTTATCCGGATGATACTGCGCCATGACGTTCACGAATGTGTCCGGCGACAGTTCCTTCGCCAGCCACCTGAAGATCGCGGCCGACTCCGCGCACAGGCCCGGCATGACCAGATGGCGCACCAGCACCCCGCGGCGGGCGAGACCGTCTCGCCCGCACCGCAACACACCTGTCTGCCGATGCATCTCCTTCAGTGCCTCGCGTGCCCGCTCCGGGTAGTCCGCCGCGAGCGCCAGACGCCGCGCCGTCTCCGGCTCCCAGAACTTGAAATCCGGCATATAGACGTCCACAACGCCGTCCAGCAACGCCAGCGCCTCCAAGCCGTCATAGCCCCCTGAGTTCCACACCAGCGGGACGCTCAGGCCGCCCGCGACCGCCGCCACCAAAGCCTCCAGGATCTGCGGCAGCACGTGCGACGGGCTGACGAAGTTGATGTTGTGGCAGCCCTGCCCCTGCAACGCGAGCATCGTCTCCGCCAGTTCCTGGGCTGTGACGGGCCTGCCCGCGGCTGCCTGGCTGATGTCCGAGTTCTGGCAGAACACGCACTGCAGATTGCAGCGGTTGAAGAAGATCGTGCCCGAGCCCCGTGACCCGCGCAGACAGCCCTCCTCCCCGTGGTGCGCAAACGCGCTGGTCACACGCGCGCACGCGTCTGTCCGGCAGAAGCCGAGTTCCCCGGCGTGACGGTTCACGCCGCAGCGGCGAGGACACAGCCTGCAGGCCTGGAGGGCCCGGCGCGCCGCGTCGGCCCGCGCGCGCAACTCACCGGAACGGAACAGCGCCAGACAGGCCGGCGTGAACGGCTCCACGATGAACTCGTCTTCTTCACGCATCGGAGGAGGCATCCGTGGCATGAACATCCTGCCCATGACGAGAAGCGGGACGGCCGGACCGCAACGGCCAGCGTTACTGCTTCTTCAACAGACCCAGCAGGCCCGGTTTGGGCGGTGGTGGTGGCGGTGGCGGTGGCGGCGGCGCCGGGTTGGCGTTCGGGGCCGGCGCGGCTGGGGCCTCAGGCGCGAGCACTGCCGGCACGCCCGGGTTTGAGGTCTTCGCGGGGCCAGCCTTCGGCGCCAACGCTGAAAGGCGCGTCGTCATCTGCCCCGCCGGGATCGCTCTGAGCGCCGAACTGGACCCGGCGGGAGGCGTACCCCTTACGCTGGATGTCGCCGGGCCGGGCCTCACGCTAGATGTCGCCGGACCTGCCCTCACGACGCCGCCGGGCGGAGTGGCACCTGCTGCAGCCGGCATTGTTCTGGAAGCCGCCGCCGAAAGGCCCGGCCTCAATGGCACGGACGCCGGTGCTGCGGGAGGGGCAGCCGGCCGCGCCACTGCTGCCGCCGCGGGAGGTGGTGGTGGCGGAACGGCCTCCGGAGCGGGCGTGGAATCCAGCAGCATGCTCCCGAGACTGCTCAGCTCCAACTGCTCCTTGCGCAGTTCCTTGGCGTGCCGTTCGAGCGCGGCGCGGATATCCGCCCACGTGCTGACATACTGGCACACCTTGCAGCCGCTAAGCCGTTCCAGTTCGTCAATCACATCGTGGTTCATCAGTCCCGCGCCGATGATGATCAACGTCTTGCCGATCTTGTCCACGGCGATGAACTGGTACTCGTAGTACATCTGTTCGTGGAAGACGTTCAGGATATCCGGTGTTATCGTGTACATCTGCGCCGACATGAACGGCAGGCTGAATTGCTGGACAATCGTCTGCGCAATGGCGGTTTCCGAGACAAAGCCGAGTTTGACGAGGGCCTCGCCCAGAAAGATGCTGCTCTTGCGCTGTTCGACAAGCGCCTGACGGACCTGCTCTTCACTGATCAGGCCTTCCGCCTGGAGCAACTCCCCCAGGCGCCGCTTCGTCATGCGCGTGATTCGTGCCACTGACCACCTGTTTCGTCTGTATTGACGCGCCCCTTAAGGATTTCCTTTACTGGCGCCCAATCCTTTGTATTTCTGTAGCATCCCTGCTGGGCTAAGTCAAGACAGCGATAGTATTAGACCATGGAGACCCCAAGCGTGTCAACCTGTCATAACATCTACTGCACTGTGCAGCCCGAGGGCTTTGAGCTAACGGAAGGAACCCCTCCCCCTACCCCCTCCGGCAAAGGGAGGGGAAAAGGACCGGCGAGTTTCTTCCGTTAGCTCCAAGTGATGCCTGTGGCACGGCGATCAGGGAAGGCCGTCCTCTTTACTACGGCCTCCCCGGCTTCCCCAGGCTTTGCCATTCCGCCCCGTTCCACTGCAGCACTTCCGGCGCCGCCGCATCGCCGCTCACCGCGTAGACCTTGCCGTCCTTGCTGATGGCAAGCTGCCTGGCCCGCCCCGGTATCTGTTTCCAGTTGTTGCCCGCCAGCACGCGAATCTCCCCGCCGCTGTTCACAGTCCAGAGCGCGCCGTCCGGAGCCACGGCAATCACTTCGGCGCCCGCGCCGGCCACGACCTGCCACTTGCCGCCGGTCCACTTCAGCACCTTGCTGCCGCCCGCCGCTGGTTCCAGCCCCAGCGCGTAGACGGTGCCGTCCGCGCCGATGGCAATCTGCCTGACATCCCCCTCGACTTTGCGCCATGCGCCGCCTGTGCACGCCCAGATGATATGCAGACTGTTGACGGCCCACAGCGCGCCGTCAGGGGCCACGGCGATCTGTGACCCCGCGATCGCCTTGCCCATCTGCGTCCACCCGGCGTCGTTCCGTCTCACAAGCAGAAAGCCGCCCTCATCGGGCGTCGTGCCGACAGCCGACACCGTGCCATCAGGCCCGATCGCCACCTGCCGCACATGCCCTGGATGCTTCTCCCACGCGTTCCCCGCGCGCACCAGAATCTCGTTCTTCTCCGTCACGAACCACAGCGCGCCGTCGGGCGCCACCGAAAGCGCCAGACGCGGAATCGGCGCCTCGCGGTAGTAACCCGTCTTGAACGCCTCCAGCCGCGCGTACTGGCCCGCCACACGTTGCTCAAAGTCCTCCCATTTCCGCGACTCCTTCGGCGACCACGTGACCTCCGCCAACGCCAGCAGCCGCGGGAAAATCTGCCTGTCCATGCGCGGCTCCGTGCGGTCAATGTGCGACCAGAAGTTCGCCTGCGCGCCGAGGACGAACTTGCCCTGGTCCGGCGTGAGCACGGCGGGAACCGGCTCGTAGGAATACACGTTCCGCGTCGGGAACTTCGTGTTCTCGTAATCGAAGTAACAGTGCGAGGTCGGCGACATCACCACCGCGTGGCCGGCCCGCGCCGCCGCGATGCCGCCGTTCACGCCGCGCCACGACATTACCGCGGCGTTCTCCGCCAGGCCGCCCTCCAGGATCTCATCCCAGCCGATAGCTCTGCGCCCCTTGCTCTCGATGAACTTCGCGATGCGCCGCACGAAGTAGCTCTGCAGCTCGTGCTCGTCCTTCAGTTTCTCCGCCTGTTTCCGCGCCTGGCATTTGGGGCACGCCTTCCAGCTCTCTTTGGGGCATTCGTCGCCGCCGATGTGGATGTACTGCGACGGAAACAGCTCGAACACTTCCGTCAGCACGTCCTGGAGCACCTCGAAGGTCTTCTCGTTGCCCGCGCAGAACACCTCCTTGTGGATGCCCGGACCCGCAAAGAACGGGTGAATCTCCAGCGGGCCGCCTGTGCAGGAGAGTTCCGGATACACGGCCAGAGCCGCCAGCGCGTGCCCCGGCATTTCGATCTCCGGCACCAGCGTCACGTTCCGCGCGGCGGCGTACTTCACCAGTTCGCGGATATCGTCCTGCGAGTAGAAGCCTTCCCGCTCCGGCGGCTCCTTGAAGCGCGCCGCGAACTTCGAGCCGGCCTCCGTCAGCTTCGGATGCTTTTTGATCTCAAGCCGCCAGCCCTGGTCGTCCGTGAGATGCAGATGCAGCACGTTCATCTTGTAGTGGGAAAGCACGGCGATGTAGCGCTTGAGGCATTCCTTCCCGAAGAACGTCCTGCTGACATCAAGCATCAGCCCGCGCCAGCCAAAGCGCGGCCTGTCCGTGATCTTCACGGCGGGGATTGCCCAGAGCGCGCCCTCGGCCTTCTTGCCTTCCTCAATCTGTGGGGGAAGCAACTGCCGAATCGTCTGGACGCCGTACAGAAGGCCCGCCGGCTTCGCGGCGCGCACAGTGACGGACTGCGCCGTCACGAGGAGCTCGTAGCCTTCCTCGCCCAGCCCCGCGTCCGCGCCCGCTGTGGTCAGCAGGAGGCAGCCGTCGGGCGCGGCCTTGTCCGTTGCCACGCGCACGGCCAGCGGAAACCCCATCGCCGGCCGCAAGCACTCCGCCAGGTATTCGGCGGCCTTTCCTGCGGGAGCGTCGGCCAAGATCTCCGTCTTGGCCGTGAGTGCGAACGCGCCCGCGCCGCGCTCAACCTTCTCAGGCAGCGGCACGACAGAGAACGGCGCCTCCGCCTCCGCCGCCATGATGCCCGCCAAGGGCAGCAGCACGGTCACCAACGCCGGCCAGAGCGGTCTCCAGTTCATAGCCTACGCCTCCAGGTCCAAGCCAAAGGTACGGCGTGGCAGTTGCCTGCGCAAGGTCACCGCATCTCCCAGAAATCCGGCTCGCGCGTCCGGCGCCCTATTGCGCCGGGCCGATCCCGCGGTATAAGGATAGCGGAACGGTATAGCGGGCGTTGACGTCACGGGCAGCCCACGGGCGGGACGCCCGTGGTACCACGAACGTCCCGTTCGTGGCAAGCGCCTGGCGGAGGGAAGAGCCATGAAAGCAGCGCAGATGTGGGTCATCACGGCCATCCTGGCAGCGGCGTTGGCCTCAGCCGCCGAACCGCCCGCGCCGGGAACCTACCCGTTGACGCCGCAACCGGGAAGGAACTCGGGGCGCGAACGTCACATGCTGTACCTGGACAAGGATGGCACCGGCGACATGCCCTTTGCGACCGCCTCGGGCAAGCTGCGCTTCCGCATGGTGGATGAGCGGAGAGTCCTGATAGACCGGAACGACGACGGCAAGGCCGACGACGCCGATGGCCCGGCTCTGGAACGCGGGCTGTTGGCCAAGATCCCCATCAAGCTGGGCGGCAAGCCTTTCGACTACCCGCTGTTCATCGCCGGCCTCTACTCCTGGGATTCCAACGATGGGCCGACGCGCGCGGTCATGGTCAACAGCGGAGTGTTCCTCGAAGCCCACGTAGGCCAGACGACCGTCCTGCTTTTCGATACCAACTGCAATGGCCGCTTCGGCGACATCGAGGACCTGGCAGCCAAGAAGCCGGGCGACATGCTCCAGATCGGCGCCGACGGCAAGCTCCGCCCGATGGCCAAGTGCTTCGAGCTCGACGGGAAGATACAGGAATTCCAGATCGTCAACGACGCCGAGGCGCTCAAGCTCCAGCCGTACACCGGGCCAACGGCGACTCTGAAGACCGGCGCCGGCAACGGCTGGAAGGTGGAGATGCGCCTGCGCCATGCCGACGGCTCGTTCGTTGCCGATACGACCACCGGCGGCAGCGTCATGCTGCTGCCCGGCACCTATCGGCTTGAGCCGTTTCTAGCCGCTTCCCCCTCCAGTGAGACCGGTAAGAACCCGAAGTCTCCCCTTCAGCTTTACGGCGCCGGCGTCGGCGCGACGAGCGTGCAGATCATGGCGGGCGAGAACAGCTTGACCTTCGGCCCGCCCCTGAAGCTCGACTTCGTCGCCAGCAGGTCCACCGAGGACGACGCGGACGTGACGGTCACCGATGTGACGCTCACGGGCGCCGGCGGCGAATCGTACCGGGCGGACAACTGTGGTGCGGGCGGCAACAGCACCATCACCGCGTTTGTGCGTTCCGGCGAGAAGGAAAAGAAGGTCTCCTCGCTGGCGTTTGGGTGAGGCGGCCTCAGAGGGGGCTCCTGGCGAGTCCCAAAGAAACTGACGGAGGCCGGCGCTGTCGAAGTGGTGCTCAAGTTCGAGTGCAAGGGTCTGGACACGCTGGTGGCCGCCCGGAAACTTGCCGATCTCCCCAAGGAAAAGCCCACGCTGGACAACCTGGTCTCGAGGGCCGAGGAGTTCGAGAAGACCTGCAAGGACGAGGCCGAAGCGCTCCGCGTCTACGAACAGGCCGCGAAGCTCTACCCCGGCAAGGCGGCGGTCTTGAGCAATCTTGCCCGCTTGCTCGCGACGGCCGAGGAGAAGGACCTCCGCAATCCCAAGCGCGCGCTCCCGCTGGCTCGCGAAGCCGCGAAGCTGACCGACGAGAAGAACGTTGCGGTCTTGGACGCGCTGGCGCAGGTGCTGCACGCGAACGGCGAGCTGGCCGAGGCCGCCAGGTACGCCCAACTGGTTTCCGAGAAGAACCCGAACAACGAGGACCTCGCCAAACGCGCCAAGAAGTACGCCAAGGACGCGAAGAAACTGAAACAGAAGGACACCGACTAGGCCGCGGTCTTGATTTCGGATTTTGGATTTTCGATTTTGGATTGGAATGGGGACGCGTGTCGTTCTGCAATCTGCCAGATTGCAGGACCGCCGCAGTTACACCCAACCACAAAGCACGAACCCCAAGCCCTGAACCCTGAACCCTTCTCCTATCTGCGTTCATCTGTGTTCATCTGTGGTTCCAAACCGTTCTGCTTCCTCTCCAGTGCCAATCCGAAATCCAAAATCCACAATCCGAAATCATCCAAACCCCTCCCGCATCCTCTCCAGCCAGTCGCGCGCCAACTCTTCCGCCTTCGACCATTCGTCGAGGAACGGCGCCGTCGGCGCGTCCTCGCTTTGATCGTACGCCCACCGCGCCCGCGCGACCCGAGCGCTGTCCGAGCCACACGCGACTTGCCGCAGCACCTTGTCCTCGGCGCACAGGTAATAGCGCACGACCTCCTCGGCGAGCGCGCGCTCCACGGTCCGCAGCGACCGCCCGAGCACATTCACGCATGCGCGTTTCAGCCGAGCGCCGTTGGCGAAGCCCGCCCGCACCGCCCACCCCTCAACATCGAAATCCTCCCGCAAGCGCCACGTCAACTCCAAGCACCGCCGCGCCCTCTCCGACGCCCGATCCTCATAGTAGTAGTCTTCGGGTCGCATCCGAAAATACCGCGATCGCTTCTTCGTTATACCCTGAACCCTGAACCCGGAACCCTGTTCATATCCGTGTTCATCTGTGTTCATCCGTGGTTCCATTTCGTAC
>JAPLOD010000161.1 GCA_026692735.1 Planctomycetota bacterium
GGGATTCGACCAAGGCCGAGGCGGCGCGCGTGGCGCAGATCGCCAAGGAGCGCGGCGCCGATGTCGCGGTCGGGATCGGCGGCGGCAAGACGCTGGACACGGCGAAGGCGGCGGCGTCGGCCGCGGGCATCAAGATGGTGACGTGTCCGACGATCGCATCCAACGATTCGCCGACGAGTTCGTTCACGGTGTGGTACGACGAGAAGGGGAACTGCACGGGGTTCGAGAGCTGGGGCGTCAACCCGGACCTGGTGCTGGTGGATTCGCAGGTGATCGCCGACGCGCCGGTGCGGGCCTTCGTGGCGGGCATGGGCGACGCGCTGGCGACGTGGCTCGAAGCCGAGGCGGCGGTGAAGACGCGGGCGTCCAGCCTGGCGGGCGGGACGGCGACGATGGCATCGGTCGCCATCGCGCGGCTGTGCTATGACACGCTGATGGAGCACGGTATTGAGGCGAAGCGGGCGGTGGAGCAACACGTCGTGACGCCGGAGGTGGAGAAGTGCATCGAAGCGAACGTCCTGCTGTCGGGGCTGGGGTTCGAGAGCGCGGGCGTGGCAACGGCTCACATGATCGCCAACTGCCTGCCGTCGTTCCCCGAATGCCACGGCCTGATGCACGGCGAGGAGGTCGGGTTCGGCATCATCAGCCAGCTCTGCCTGGACGAAGACGCCAAGACCGCCGAGAAGTACGCGATCGTGGATTTCGAGATCGCCATCGGGCTGCCGGTGACGTTCGCCGATCTGCGGCTGGAGGGCATCACGCGCGAGCGGCTGAAGACGATCGGCGACAAGTGCGCGGGGAAGGGTTCGCTGTGCGAGAACCATCCGTTCGAGGTCAGCTCGGACAGCATCGTGGATGCGATGATCGCCGCGGACGCCTTGGGGAAGGAACGGAAGAAGCTGGCGGCGGCGAAGAAGTAGTCACTTGTCATTTGTCACTTGTCATTTGTCAGTTGTCATTTGTCGTCCTGGGCCGCCCATGCAAGTAGTGGTCGTGATTGCGGGCAAGATCGGACGGCAGATCCTTTCCTTTGCCCGCATGGCGCAGCAGCATGGCGGGCAAGCTTTCCCCGTTGTCCTCGGCAGCGCCCATCGGCTCAACCGCGACCACCGTCCCCTCCGGCAGCGCCTTCGGGTCCTCCAGGACCACCACGCCGTTCGTCACCTTGCCCTTGTATGTCATGGCCAGTTCCTCGGCACCAAAAGGATTATACCACGAGCGCCTTCACCGTCCGCGCATTTCGCGGGCGGGACCAGCGGGGGTGGTGGCGCTACTTCCGCCGTTCGTCCTCCGCCGGTTTCCATTCCTCGCCGACGGGCTGATTCGGGGGGACAAGGACACTACCAGACAACGGTGGATCACTGCAACCTGATGTCTTCTTGAGCACCAGAGCCAGCCCGTCGGCGAAGGCGGGATTCGCCTTGCGAGTAGCTTCTGCCGCCTTCTCAATCAGTTCTCGATTGGTCTGGCCTTGCGGGGTCTTGGGATCCAATATCCGTCGAAGCTCCGCGTGAACAGCCGCATTGCCGTCGAGCAGGAACGAACTCGCAGACCATCGCAATTGCGTTGGTTCTCGCTCATTGACAATGATCCGCATCCACAGCGGCACAACCTGGCTGGGGCGCATGTTCTGACTTCGGCTGACAACGGACTACTCTTCTGCATGAGATTGTTCGACGTTCAGCTTCTCTTGCCACTTGTCCAGTAGGCGGATCATATAAGGGGGGAGCTTCAGCTGTGGTCGCCGACTCTTAAGAAAAGCGATAGCTTCATCCCGGCGCCACCCGTGCTCGCGCATGAGGTAGGCTACTACCACGGTGGCGCTACGGGTTTCCCCGGCAAGGCAGTGCACGTAGATCGTCCGCCCAGCGGCCCGCTGTTCGGCAACGAAGTCGACGACACGTGCCAGCCATTCAACCGTAGGATTCCCGGGAAACGGTTCCCACATGTTTGTATGAACGATGAATGTGTCTTTTTGTTCACACACATTAAGCACTGCACGCGTGCCCAATGGAGGGTGATCTACCGCACCTCCAATATAAAGCCCGTTCTCGACCCGATTGTAAGCGTTTGTAACGTATCCGAGCCACCAAGGTGATGTCAGCCACGCAAGAATGCACAGTAGAAGGACCGCGATGAGGAATAGCCCCCTTGCGTTTCGTCGATTCATCCTCTTCCCTTATCACAGCCGGAATAACGGGGACGAATAACGAATAACGGGGACGTGCACGAGACTATTCATCTTCAAACCACGCCATCATGCAAAGAGTTCTCTGGGCCTCGCGGCTGCCCGTCACGCCAACTGCCGCCCGAAGAGCTTGGCCACAGGCACCCGAAAGCCGGGCAGGATTTCGCCGCCGTCTATCTCGCCCTCGGGACCGACCGTTTGCGGCGTGCCGCCACGCGGGAGGATTTTCACCGTGGCGTTGTCGGGATCGGCAACCCAGACCATGTCCACGCCGAACTCATGGTAGTCGCGGACTTTCTCCTGCACCCGCGGCCATGTGTCTTCTTCGCCGAGGACCTCGACGATCAACTCAGGCGGGACCGTCAGAAAGCCCTTCTTGAGCTTGCCCTCGGGCAGGCGTTTGTAGGAGATAAACAGGACGTCCGCCCCGCGACTGCGTTGTTTCTTACGGCTGACGTGAATGCCGGTCTCGTTCCCCATGACCCAGCCCAAATGGCGCCGGCCCACGAAATCGAACAGCAACGACGCTATACACATGGTGACGTGGCCTTGCGGCATTCCAGCGGGCGACAATTCGGTTACCTCCCCATCCACGAGTTCGCACACGCCGAGTTGCGGCGCCAGCTTCTCGAAGTCCTCGCAGGTAAGCAGTGTCCTGACCGGCATACGTCTGCACCTCACGTGACAGTATACCACATCACTTGGCGCGCTTGTAGGTGATGATGACGGCGCCGGGCTGGTCGGGGATAGAGACGGCCAGGCCTTTTTCCATCAGCTCCTTGCCCGAAACTTCCGTCTCGCCGGGGACATCGAAGTTACGCAGCGCGTAGCGAGCGGCAGGGCCAAGGCCGCGCAGCTTGAGGCGTGCCGTTTCGTAGAGGCTCTGCGGGCGGCGGAAGGCCTGCACCATGCCCTGGCCTTCTTCGGGGCGGTCGAACTGCCAGGCGATCCACACGTCGGGCTCGTAGCTCCACGAGGTCAGCGGGTAGTAATCGCCGTAGAAGTTGGGGGCGATTTCCCGCCATTCCGCGACCAGCTTGCGCATAAGCGCGTAGTCGAGATCCTTGCGGCGGGTGTCGTAGCCGGTGCCGGTCATCGGCGCCATGCCGGTGCGGAAGCCGTACACGTCAACCCGCTCGGCGGGGTAGACAGGCGCGCCGAAAAACGGCGACCAGAAGGCGAGGCCGTACAACTGCGTCTGCTTTGAGGTCAGGTTGGGGTATTCCATGTCGCTCTTGTGCAGCGGGACGGAACGGCGCAGCGTTTCGAGGTCGTTGCGCCGGCCGCCGGAGGCGCAGGTGTCAATGAGCAGATCGGGATGGCGGCGGCGGAGTTCGTCCCAGAAGGCCAGATAGCCGGTAACGTGCTTGATCTCGGTGATGCCCTGGCGGTCGGGCGCATCGTTGGCGCGCCAGTAGCCGAGCGGCGGGAAGTTGAAGTCCTGGCGGTAAATGTCAATGCCTTGTTCGGCCATCGTCTTGTCAACGTGTTCAATGACCCACTGGCGCGCTTCGGGGTTTCCGAGGTCGAGAAGCTTCTGCTGGCCGTCCTTGCCGAGCAGCCATTCCTTGTGGTTCTCATACAGCCACGTGCCCGGCGTGACGCGCTCGGGCTCAAACCAGAGCAGCGTCTTGACGCCGTTCTTGTGAGCGTGATCGCTGACGGCGCGCAGGCCGTTGGGGAAGCGCTTCTTGTCCACTTCCCAGGTGCCGACGTTCCACCAGCCGTCCTTGAAGGTGTACCAGCCGGCGTCCATCCACCAGAAACTGATCTGCACGCCGTTCTGGATGTAGCCGTCAATGAACTCCTTCTGGTTCTGTTCGTTGGCGTTCTGCATCTCGCTGAGCTGGTTCGCGCTGGACGCGGGAAGGAGGAACGGAGGCAGCTTGCCGGCGAGGCGCGGGACGTTGTACGCGAGCATCCAGCGGCGCCAGACGTTCTGCGCTTTGATCCAGCCGGCGGTGCCGGTTTCCAGAGTGGCGGTGCCGGCCTCCGCATTTCCCTGCCAGAACTGCAGGGCAATCAGCGGGCTGCGGACTTCTTCGCCCGGCAGCAGCTTGAAGTGCGTCTTCTCCTGGCCGGCGTGGATGTGCAGACCCGCGCCGCTATCGCGCGCGAACGTCGCCGCCCATTGGCCCGGCCAGCCGACGACAGCGATGACGCCTTCCGTGCCCCAGTCGAGGTTGAAATACGGCCAGACGCCATCGGAACCGCGACCGCCGGATGTTCCGAGCCGCAGGCTGGCCTTGGGCTTGAGCTGCGTCTGGTACGGGCGATAGTCGTCCGGGGTGGCCTGGCTGCCGGCGTGGTGGTGGAGCGTGATGGCGGCATCGGAGCGGGCCGGCCGCGCGACACTGAACGACCCGTCGAGCGCGAGGATGTCCGCGAGGATCGGCGTGACCTGCGCGCCGGTGTTCCTGAAGTAGAGAGTCCATTCGAGCGTCGGGAAGTCGCGGTATTCGACGGTGACGCAGCGGACGGCCAGGCCGGTGGCGGGGTCGGTCCAGACAAGCGTGCGTTCGGTGCGGCTGTCGTCGAGTTTCTTGGAGTCTTCCTTGCGGGGCCATGAAGGCAGCAGTTCCACCGAGGAACGCCCGCCGTACATGAACGAGAATGGCAAACCGCCCTTTGCCCCCGGTTCGACGAAGGGCAGGTCGGCCAGCCACAGTTCCTTTCCGTCGGCGAGCACGACCTTGGCGTCGGCCCAGTCGCTTTGATCGCAGGAGATGCCGTCGCCGGCGTCGCCGATGTCGAGCGTGAACGACGTGGCGTCAGCCAAGTCCACGCTGACGGGAACGCCCGCCATGCCTTCGCGCATGACGGGGGACTTGAATGCTTCTTTGCCGGCCACAGTCACGGAGAATACGACGCTGGCTTTGCCGGGCTTGGTCTGTTCGTTGCTGTCCACGCCGGCAATCGCGGTAAACGTCTTGCCGGGCGAGGGCAGTTGCACAACCACCTTGCTGACGGCGTGGCAGAACAAGCCGTGCGTGTATTCCTTGTCCACGATCGTCAGCGGCTTGTTGCCACGCGCGTTCTTGTTGACGGAGTCATTGTTGGCGAGCACGGTGAGGCCCGGCGCGGGCGCAGCAGGCGCCGCAGGTTCAAGAGCGGCCTTCACCCAACTGTCTTTCCTGGCCATCTCGTCAGGCGTGACCAGGCCGGCGGCGCGGACACTGCAGGTGGTCATAAGCATGATTGCTCCGAAGAGAAGGGGGCGCAGGGGCCGCCCCACCACCCTACCCCCTCCCCGGTGGGGAGAGGGTTTCGCGTTGGGGCTGTGCGCAGCAGGAAGCATTGCAGTGCGGTTCATGGTGACAGGCCTCATTTTGACGCCACATTATGTACGACAACGATCGCCGAGAGTATAGCGATGAAAAATGCGATGAAGAGCTTGGCCGCCACCCCCATGGCTCGGCCCACGATGGCGCCGAAACCGACGCTGAGGTCGGGGGACACGGTCTTGCGCGCATGCATTTCGCCCGCGACGGCGCCGCCGAAGGTGCCGGCAAAGGAGCCCAGCAGCGAGCCGACAACGGGAAGGGGAATAAGGCCGCCCAGG
>JAPLOD010000162.1 GCA_026692735.1 Planctomycetota bacterium
GGGGTTGAGCGCCGAACCTTCCTTGACTTTCAGGCACTTCTCGAACTTCCCCGCCGGCGTCTTGACTTTCTCAGTCAGGCTCGAGATCTCGGCCCTGTCCATGGCCACTCCCGGCGCGACTTCCTGGCAGTACCTGTCGCCTTCCTTGGGCGTTCCGGGCATGATCATGCCGTACTTGGCGCCGTTCTCCCCCGCGAGCCAACTGCCGCCGTGGCCCGCGACCTTGCCGTCCTTGTACGTGTCCACGTCCTCGCCGAAGTAGTACACGTTGCTGGTGGTCTTATCCATCGCGAAGTAGTTTCTGGAGACTTCCGTCAGCTTGCCGCCCACCGTCTCCCGCTCCTCGACGACCCGCGTTTCCACGCCGGCGGCCTTCTTGGTCTCGTTCAGGACGGTGATGGTGAGCACCGTCTTCTCGCCATCAGCGTCTCCCTCGAAAACAAGCTGATAGCCCGGTTCCAGGATGAAGTAGGTGTTCTTGCCAGTGGAGACGAAGTTCTTCTCGTCCACGCCGAAGGAATCCGTGAAGGGCTTGTCTTCCGCCCGCGCGCCGCACAACGGCACGCACAACGCGACGACCGCCGCCAATTGCCACAACACCCTTGTGCTCACGCGCTCTCCTCCTTGGCAGTTCGCCCGCTAACAAGCGGGGCGCACCCACGCGCCTCGCATTCGGCTGCGCTGTTGCCGCGCCGCTCAGTCCGCCTCTTCGTCGTCGTCCTCGTCGTCGTCTTTGTCTTCCTTGTTTGCGAGGATCTTGCCTTTGTCGTCAACCTTCACCTCGAACTTCTTGCCGTCCTTTTTCACATCCACTTCATAGATCACGATGCCGTCCTCGGTCTCCTTTTCAGCTTCCAGGATAACGCCCCCGGGCAGAGCGGTCTTGACGGCGTCAATGATGGCCTGAGGCAGGTCTTTTACGGCAATGTCCTCGCCTTCCTCGGCGTCACCATCGTCGTCGTCCGCGTCATCATCGTCCTCATCGGCGTCATCATCGCCCTCGTCGGCGTCATCGTCGCCCTCGTCGGCGTCATCATCCTCATCGGCGTCATCGTCTTCGTCGGCGTCATCGTCATCATCGTCGTCGTCTTTGTCGCCGTCTTTCTGGCCCTTTTCCGCAGCCTGCTTCCGGGTTGGCTTGCCGTCATCCCAGGCGCGGACACTCATCATGGACATCGGCACACACAGCACCAACAGCAACCCCAGCAACCAGCGCCACCCGCTCGCCATCGCTCGTTCTCCTTTCTCCGGTGCCCTCCGCGGCATCCTGCGGCTAAGGCCGTCGCACTACCTCTCAAGATGTCGTCGTGTTCCCGTTAAGGCTCTCGTATAGACGCGGCTGAACAGCCTCACTTGGCGAGGAAAACTTCAATATTCCGGAACCGTCCCCGCCGCTCCGAGTGGGAACAGCGGCCTACTGCCCCTGTGGAGGGTCCTCGACCGCCGTGCCGGGTTCGCTCGCTTCGGCGGGCGGAGCGACCGGCTTGGCCGGGCGCAGGAAGCGGTCTTCGTGCCGTTGGCGCGCATCAACCAGGAAGCGGAAGATGCGTTCCCGCGCCGCCTCGGCCCCGGGTGTGCCCTGCATGCCGAGCACCTCGACCTCGTTCGCCAGCCGCAGCAGTTCCTGTCCCAGCTCTTTCAGGGCCTTGCTCAGTTCCGGCGCGTTCTGGGCGGCGATGTCGCTCCACATCGCCGGATCGCCGGCCGCCAGGCGCGTCATATCGCGCAGGCCCGGACCGGAGATATCCAGCGAACGCGGCGTCTGCATGGAGACGAGCGCCGCGGCCAGCAGGTGCGGCAGATGGCTCGACCGCGCCAGCACCGCGTCATGCTCGTCGGGCGCCAGGCGCAGCGTTCTCAGTCCCAGGGCCTTCCAGAACTCCTCAACCGTGCGGTAGGCTTCGTTGTCCGTGTGCGGCGTAGGCGTGATGACACAGGGCGCGCCTACGAGTTGCACCTGCTCGGCGGCGTCAATCCCCTTCTTCTCGCTGCCGGTGATCGGATGGCTGCCGATGAAGTGCACCTTGGCCTTCATGCGGCTGATCAGCGCCTCGGCTTCGTGCACGATCAACGCCTTGGTTGAGCCAATATCGGTGATGACCGTGTCTTCGTGGCAGGCCGGGATCAGCGTGGCCGCGGCTTCCAGGATGGTCCGCACCGGCACGCAGAGGACCACCAGGTCGGCGTCCTGCACGCCCGTGCGCAGGTCCACAGTCGCGTCGTCTACCGCCCCCTTTTGTCTGGCTATCTGGATTGAGTTCTGGTTATGCACCACCCCGATCACGCGCATGGCGGCGCCGGTACGCCGAGCGGCCATGCCGATGGCGCCGCCCATCATCCCCAGGCCGACGATACATAAACGGTGTACGGCCACGCAAGATCCTCTCCGTCAAGAACAATCACTGTCCGCAGCTACACACCCGATGCCGGATACCGGATACCGGATACCGGATGCCGGATGCCGAATGCGGGCAACAGGTATCTGGTATCCGATATCTGGCGTGTGGCGCATTCCGCGATTCTCCGAAGATTGCTTTAAGTCATGGGGCTGCGCCTGTCAAGGATGCGTGCGCCGACTGGCGAATTGGTTGCCTTTCAGACAGAAGCGCAGCGGCAGGTCCGCGGCCTTGGTGATGCCGATACGCGGCGTCGCGATGATCTCCGCCTCCTGCACCGTGCTCTCCAGGCCGAAGCTGTCCGGCGCATGGATCGTCAACGGGCCGCGGTAGAGCGGGCAGCCGTTGAGCTCTCCGGACATCCCCATGGCCTGCACCAGCTTGCCGGGGCCGCTGCACAGGTTGTGGAGCGCCCTGGTGTGGCGCCGCTTCTCCATCAGCGGGATGCCCTCCAGCGGTTCCAGCGCGCGGACCAGCACGGCCTCGCCGATCCCTTCCGGCGCCGTGACCACGTTGAAGCAGTAGTACATGCCATACACGAAGTAGATGTAGGCGTGGCCCGGCGGCCCGAACATGACGGCGTTGCGTTTGGTCTTTCCTTTGTGCGCGTGGCAGGCCGGGTCGCCGTTGAACAGATACGCTTCGGTTTCCACGATCCGCCCGACCGTCCGCCCGCCAGGCGTTGCATGCACCAGGCGCATGCCCAGCAGCGCCCTGGCGACGGTGACGGTGTCCCTTTCGTAGAACAACAGCGGCAGAATCATGATGGAATGGTAAACAGGCGCGGCTTGTTCCTCAACACGAAGAAGGGCGGACAGACGGCACGAGAAGCATGCGTTTGTTATTGAGGTTCGCAAGACCAATGCAAACGCCTCCACCGTGGGGCCGGCTTGCGTTGTTAACACGAAACTCTATGATCCGGGCTGGCGGCAACGGCCGCTCGGGCCGGCTGGCTCAGAAGGGGTGGAACATGAGGTCGCCACTTTTCGCAGTCCTGCTGGCGCCCTGTCTGGCGTGGCTTGGCACCGGGAGGGCCGCGGCCGGCGAGGACGCCGCGGCGCTCCTCGAGAAGACCGGCGTCAGGGGCGGGCTGTGCCTGGTGATTGGCGCCAGGGACACAGCCCTGGCCACGGCCCTGGCCGCCAAGAGCGCTCTCTACGTGCAGGTGCTCCAGCCCGACGCCAAGCTCGCCCCCCAGTGGGGCCTGGAAGTCACGGGCTCCGCCCAGCGCGAGAGCCTGGGCGTCCGCGAGGCCGCGTTCGACCCCGAGCACTACGGATCGGACCTCTTCAATCTGATCGTCGTCGAGGACGCCGCGGCCCTGGGCAAGGCTGCGCTCGCCGACCTCTGCCGCATGCTGGTGCCCGACGGTTCAGTCGCCCTTCGCAATCCGCCGGCCTCCTTCGCCGTGGAAGCCAAGGCGCTGGCGATGGACGCACAGGCTGCCGGCGGCTTCCCCGCCGTCTTCCGCAAACCAACCAAGCCGGTGGAATGGAGAATCTGCGACAGCGTCAAGTGGCGCGCCGGCCCGCGCGCGCAGTTGAGCAGCGGCTGGGGCTCGGTGGGTACTGGGGACGGAAAGCTCTTCTACCGAGAGCGGATGGAGATCCCCGGCACCCTCGATGCCAGCAGCAGCCAGCTCTTTGCCCGGGACGGCTACAACGGGCGGGCACTGTGGTCGGTCGAGGAAAGCAAATGGCTGAACGGAGCGCCGCGACCCCTGGCGGCTGTGAAAGGGCGCGTCTTCACGCCGCTGGGCGAGAAACTCGTTTGCCTCGACTCGAATACTGGGAAGCCCCTGTTCGACCTCATCCCTTCCGGGCTTGGGGGCAGGTGGAGTCTCACGCGGCTCGAAGCGGCGGAGGACCTGCTGCTGGCGTCCGGCGAGATTGGTTTCCGCGCATATTCGCTGAGCGACGGGAAAGAGGTGTGGCGGCTGGGTGGCGTTGACCGCTGGCTGTACGGCCAGAGCAAGCTCATCACGGTCACCAGGCAGCAGATACAGGCGCGGAGCCTCAAGGACCACAACAAGGTTCTCTGGACCGTGAAGGAGGAGAATCCCCACGGGTTGTTCTGTTCGGAGAAGTACCTGCACGTCGTTAGGAACAAATTTCCGTGGGCCGCTCCCAGCGTCGCGACGCACAACATGGACACCGGCGAGACGGTCTGGTCTTACTCGGCCCCGCTCGTCAAAGGCAGAAACTACTCGTACGAGTTCTTCGGCGACAGGTTCTACGTGCTGGCCTATTCCCCCTACGAGAACAAGGCTCAGGACCTTTGGGTGACGCGGCTCAACATCCACACCGGCAAGGTGGAGGCCGAGGACTGCGGGCCGAAGGGTGCGGAGCCATGCAATATGTGTGCGCCGATCTTCCACAAAGCCGGCAAGTACCTGGTCTACTTCTTCAGCGTGTGGGTGGATCTGGAGAACAATCAGCGGACATTCCCGTACTTGGCCCATCCCTCCTGCGGGATAGGGACGGTCTTTTGCGATGGCATGATGTACAACATTCCCAGCCGCAAGGCCGGCGCACTGCAGGGCATCTCCGCGATGGCCCCGGCAGATATCACCTTTGACCACGAGCCGGGGGGCAAGGTTCTTCGGAAGTTCGCCGAGGCCCGGATTCGTCCGGATACAAAGGAAGACGAGTGGCCCATGTTCCGGGCGAACCCCGAACGCGGCAATGCGGTCAAGGCCGACCCCGGAGAGAAGCCGGCCAAAGTCTGGGAGGCCACGTTGGGACTGGGCGGAAAGAGCTTCGGAGTCATGAGCGGGCAGAGAACCGGCCTGACCCAGCCCGTGGTGGCCAGCGGACTAGTGGTGGTCGCCGACATTGATGGGCAGCGGATCGTGGCACTCGACGCCGCAGACGGCAAGCAGCGCTGGGTGTTCCACGTCGGCAGCCGCGTGGACTTCCCGCCCTCGCTCCACAAGGGGTTATGTTTCTTCGCTGCAAGAGATGGCTGGGGCTACTGCCTGAACGCACCGGATGGATCACTGGCCTGGAAACTGCTCATCGCCCCGCGTGAGCGCCTGGTCGGCGGGCAGGACAAGCTCGAGTCCCTCTGGCCCACGGTCTCGGATGTGCTCGTCGCCAACGGCGTGGCCTACGCCAGCGCCGGGTTGAGCTTCGACCACTTGGGAGGCGCCCGCGCGGTTGCCTTCCGGCCGGAAACCGGCGAGGTCGTATGGAGCCAAACGTATTTCGATGAGAAGCATACCGGCTACGGCGCCGGCCCCTGCGCCAACATGCTGGTGGCCGGCACCGTCGGCAAGGGCGCGGCGTTGGCTATGGGCGACGTGTTGCTCGATCCGGCGTCAGGCAAGGTCCTCCAGCGCGGCAAGAGCATCCCGGGAACGCTGCGCGGCGGCAACATGGATGACTACCTCGCCGGCGGCGTGAGCATCCCCCGCAACGGGGAGGACCGCGCGCCGGTCGGGCTGGAGGACGGCCGGATCTGGGGCAAGACCATCGCCTTCGACCGGGACCTGAGCGTGGCCTACGCGGCCGGCGGCGGGCCGGAAACCTGGGAGTACAAGGGCAAGGTCAACCTCTATGCCAAGAAGGCTCCGGGCAAGACCAACCTCTGGGAGAAGCCTGACTCGGAGATGACCGTTGACGACATCGTCCTGACACCGCAGTTCGCCTATTGCGTTGGCCACTACCAGCGCGTGAAGAAGGACCCGGAGCTGTTGGTAGTTGCGCGCGAGGACGGCAAGGTGCTCAACGCCGTGGGGGTGGACGGTTTTCCGGCCTTCAACGGCATGTCCGCGGCCGGCAAGCGGCTCTACATCAGCACCCGCGAAGGCAAGCTGATCTGTTACCAACGCAATGAGTAGTACAGAGCGTGCGTGTCCCTGGCGGCGCGTCGTGGGACTTTTGTACCACGAAGAACACGAAGAAGACGAAGAAGACGAAGAGCACTAAGACGACTATAACCGGGCCGGAGCCGCGCCCCTTTCGTCTACTTCGTGATCTTCGTGGTTCAGGTAGCCCGAAGTATCCCGTTGTTGGCGCGTCT
Source organism: Planctomycetota bacterium (assembly GCA_026692735.1). Lineage (GTDB taxonomy): Bacteria > Planctomycetota > SZUA-567 > H5-PLA8 > H5-PLA8 > JAPLOD01. Next base: position 6,420 of record JAPLOD010000162.1, read on the forward strand.
ATATCACGCTATAGTGGCCCGTACTCTTGCAGCGCCGGGCAAGCTGAAAAGCTTGTCCTACACTGGAACCGCCATGCCTGAGCCGCTCAGCGTCCTTGTGCCCGTGTTCAACGAAGAGGCGAACCTGCCCGCGTGCCTCGAGTCTGTGCGCGAGATCGCCGGCGAGATACTCGTCGTGGACAGCTTCTCCACCGACCGCACCGTGGAGCTCGCGAAGAACCTGGGCGCGCGCGTCCTCCAGCATGAATACGTCAACTCGGCCGCGCAGAAGAACTGGGCCATCCCGCAGTGCACGCATCCGTGGGTCTTCATCATTGACGCCGACGAGCGCATGACGCCCGAACTGCGCGCCGAGATCAAGGCGCTGCTGGAGCGCCCCGGCGGCCCGGAGCTGGACGGCTACTTCGTCGTGCGGCGCAATTTCTTTCTCGGCGGCGAGATCCGGCACGGCGGCTGGGAAACCAACGACGTCCAGCGCCTCTTCCGCCGAGACATGGGCCGCTACGCCGAACGCGAGGTGCACGCCGACGTGGAAGTGAAGAACAAGGACGGCAAGCCCGGCCGCTCCGGACGCCTGCAGGCCAAGCTCGACCACATAACCTGCGCGCCCGACGGGCTCAACCGCTACTTCCAGCGCTTCAACCGCTACACCACGCAGGCCGCGGAGCGCTACCACCGCGAAGGCCGCAAGCCCTACGTCTGGAATTTTATCCTGCATCCCGGCTGGGAGTTCTTTAAGATGTACGTCCTGAAGCTGGGTTTTCTGGACGGCATTCCCGGCCTGGCCGTGTGCAGTTTTTGCGCTTTCACGCGCTTTGTGCGCTACATGAAGCTTTACGCGCGGATCAAGCAGGGCCTGCCGCCGCCGCGGACATACGACAAGGGCACCACGACGGCCAGGGCGATTGACGGCGCGGCGGACGCGCGCCCGGAGTGCGCGAGCAAGGAGTGACGCTCCATGAGCATGCACTGTGCTCTGTTGCTGATAGAGGGGGATTTTCTGCCCCGGGCAGACGAGATATTCTCTGTCTTCCGGTATCAGCCGCTGCCAGATCAGGAGGAGATCACCAACTGGGGCCAGCTCTGGCGCATCCTGGCCGACCACAGGCTTGACAAGAGCACGGTGATGAAGGCGATTTGCTGCCATTGCGGCTGGACGGTGATATTCGACCCGGAACTGGTAATGCCAACTGATGGCGATTCGTGTGCGGACCTGTCCCATGCGCTGGGCGCCAGAATCCTCGGAGTCATCTGCGATGGCAAGTCCCTTACGTACGCCTATCGCCTGCACGAAGGTGACCTCCGCAGATCGTTCATGGTCTCTGGCGGCAAGGTGTTTGACGATTACGGCGCTCCGCTTCCTGAAGAGAAGGGCCTGAAAAAGGAGAGCATCTCCGAGCAGGAGGTCCTGGGGATAGTGTCGAAGATCGCTTTTGATTTCTCGACGCTTACAACGGGGGTGTCGTTTCTGGTCAAGTTGCTGGATTCTTCCGGGGTGCAGAACAATGCATAGGGTGCTGGCCGGACGACCAACTCCCATGGGCGGGGGACGGCCGATTGACGATTGGGGATTGCAGATTGCGGATTTCGGATTTCGGATTGACGATTGACGATTGACAGGGGGGAACACGCATGGACGCGGCGGACTTCAGGAGACGGACCAAGGTGTTCGCACTGCGGGTCATCCGATTGGTGGATGCTCTGCCGCGGAACCGGACCTGCAACGTTCTGGGTTACCAGCTTCTGAAGAGTGGTACGTCGGTTGGCGCGAACTACCGCGCCGCCGCCCGCGCCAAGTCCCGCGCGGACTTCGTCGCCAAGTTGCGTATTGTGGAGGAAGAGTGCGACGAGTCGGTTTATTGGATGGAACTGCTTGTTGAGAGCGGACAGATGAGCATGACGCGCGTGGGCAACCTGATGCAAGAGGCGGGCGAGATTCCCGCGATGGTCGTGGCCTCTGCCAAGACCGCGCGCTCGGGCACAAACGGGCGTCATCGCGACGACGCCCCTCAATCGTCAATCGTCAATCGTCAATCGCCAATGGGCATCCCCCAACCTCGGGTCTCGGGACAGAGCGCGGTATGAAGAACCTCTGGCGCGCCTTCAAACTCGTCCTGCCGCACCGCGGCATGATGGTCTGGTACATGCTCACGGCCCTGGCCCTGGCCGTCTTCGGCAGCGCGCCGCTGGTCCTCGTCAAGACCTTCCTGAACAAGCTCGAAGGCAAGCCGCCCACCGACCATCTCGGCCGTTACGTGGACGCGCTGCTGGTGAGCCATGTCGGCGCCGGCGACGGCTACATCTACGCGCTCTGCGGCGCCGCGCTGGCGCTGCTGTTCCTGAAGACCGTCTTCGACTTCCTCAACACCTACCTCGCCTCGTGGCTGGCCCAGCGCCTGCGCATGGAAGCCATGGAACGCGTGATGACGCGCCTGCTGACGCTCGATCAGCCCGACTTCGACCGGCACATGATCGGCGATCTGGTCAGCCGCATGGTCAGCGACGGCGACAACCTGCGCCGCACCGTCAAAGCCTTCCTGGACTTCCTGCAGCAGCCCTTCCTGGTGCTGGCGCTGGCCGCCGCGGCCATCTACTACAACTGGTTCCTGTTCCTCGTCGGCATGATCGC
>JAPLOD010000163.1 GCA_026692735.1 Planctomycetota bacterium
TCCGCAGACGTCTCAGATGGACCAAGCCTCGCCATTTCGGGTCTTGACATCGGGCGCTCACCCGAATCGCCTGACGAGTGCTACCATACGGGTCGGATTGATGACTTCCGTATCTACAACCGCATCTTGTCGGGTCCGGAGATCGCGACCCTGGCCGCCAAAGGTGAACCGCAACGAGGCGGCACGTCGCCCTCAAGAGGGGGAAGGTGATCAGGGGCGCGGTGGCGACGGCGCTGCGCCCGGCGAAATGCGTCCAGATGACGTGGCCGGCCACAGCAGGACAATCTGCGAGAATGCGCAGGTAACAGGCAATGCTCCGCTTATACTGTGTTCCGCATGAATGCCAGTAGGTACGAGCTTTGGGAAGCCGGCAGTTCTCCGGCTTACGCGAATGAACGAGCCACGTCCGCAGGATGAGACTCAGTTTGGCCAGATCGTTGTGGCCAGGCGGCTGGCGACGGCTGAAGATGTGCAGCTCTGCCTTGAGACCCAGGCCAGCGAAGCTGCGTCCGGCGCTGCGTCCCGGACGCTGGGGGAGATCATGGTTGAGCGCGGGTACATCACCCCCGTGCAGGCCACGCTCGTTCTCGAGGAGCAGCGCCGGCGGCAGGGACCGAAGAAGCTCGGTCCCTACGAACTGCTCAGCAAGCTTGGCGAGGGCGGGATGAGCGCCGTGTACAAGGCGCGCGTGCAGGCGACCGGCGTCGAGGTCGCCCTGAAAGTCCTGCCGCGAAGGTACTCCGACGATCCCATGTTCCTCACCCGCTTCGAGCGCGAGGCCAGAATGGGCATGGAACTGGAGCACCCCAATATCGTCAGCACACTCGATTTTGGGGAGGTGAATGGGGTTCATTATATCGCGCTGGAGTATGTTGACGGCAGCTCTCTCGATGGCCTGCTCAAGGCGCGCAACATTCTGACCGAGCGGGAGGCATTGGTGATCGTGGCCAAGGTTGCGGAGGCGCTCCACCATGCCGCTGAGAATGGCCTTGTTCACCGTGACGTCAAGCCCTCGAACATCATGTTGAGCTCACAGGGCGAGGTGAAACTCAGCGACTTTGGCCTGGTCAAGCACACCGACCCGGAAGTCTCAAAACTGACCCAGTCCGGCCTGATGGTCGGCACACCGCACTACATTTCGCCGGAGCAGGCTCGCGGGGACAAGGACCTGGACATCCGCGCCGACATCTACTCGCTGGGAGCCACGCTGTACCATTTGGTCACCGGCCAGACACCGTTCTCCGGTTCGTCAGCGTTGGTCATCATCACGAAGCACCTGAAGGGCGAGTTGACGCCGCCCGACGAGATCAACCCGGCGCTGTCAGAGGGCTGTGTGGCCATCATTGAGAAGATGATGGCGAGGGAGCGCGATGACCGCTACGCCAGTCCTCGGGAAATGATAGACGATATTGCGCGGGTGCTCAATGGCGAGGAGCCGTTGAACGCAGGCCTTGAGATCGGCAAGTCCAGTGTGAAAGTCTCGGCCAAGCGCATCGAGAAAGCCAAGGAGCGCGGCACGGGACAGCGAGCAGGACGGCGCACTGCGGCTGTTCCGACCACGCCCACGCAAGCCCCGGTGCCGGGTAGACATATGGTGCCGGCCCCGGAATCGCCGGGAACACGTTCCAGAGGCCGGATCGGAGTTGTGGATGCTGCAGTCGCGCCGGTACCGGCGCCTGGTCGGGCTACGCCGACGGGCGGGGAGAAACTGCGTTCTCCGCGGCAGACCACAGGCGCACAGCCATTGGTGAGGGCGCCAAGACGAGGCGGGGACAGCGCGCGCCTGAAGCCACTCGAGCGCGCACCGGCGAAGAAGAAGCTGCCGCTCGTTCCGGTCCTCGCGCTTGCCGGTGGCGCGATAGTGTTCGCTGTGGGATTGGTGATTGGCCTGTGGCCAAAGGAAGAGGCGCCGGGCGCCGGCACCACGGAGCCTGCGGCGGCCGGGGCGACTGCCAGATATAGCCGCGACTTCCAGGAGAAGACGCCGGCGGCGGGTTGGCGCTACATGTGCAATACGAGAGGGCCGATTGGCAGCGCCGCCAACTATCAGGACCTTGTGTGGAACCAGACGCGGCGCGGCTATTGCGCTCATACTCAGACGTATCCTGTAGGAGATCAGCCTGGGTGGGTGAGCCTGTTAGCCGATGGTGGCCACCCGGGCCGCGGTGCCGACAAAGGAGGAGGCTGTGACCGTTACGCAATTGCCGCTTACACGATAGGGGCTGGCAAGGACGGCAAGGTGACAATCAGCGGCACTATCTCGCGACCGAGCGCAGACGACGGTACGGTCGAGTTGCGCGTGTACGTCAACGACCGGTTCAGGGACACGCTGAAGGCGGCAGGCGGCGGCAAGCCCAGAGAGATCAGCGTGAGCCTTGGCGCGTTGAACGTCGGCGACACGATCTATATCGCGGTCGGACCGGACCGTGACGATGGCAGCGATGCCTTCCACTGGGACTTCGCCTTGCGGCTCGAACGCTAACGCTAGCCCCGGATATGGTTTTGGCCTTGACCAGATACTTGTGCACGCTGTAATGGTGCCAGACATTCGGCTCTTTGCACGATCGCGGTGAGCAGTGCCTCACAGGCTTCCATTCTTGCTCGGGCGGAGGCGCGGTGACAGACGGCCCTGTTGACGCAGCCTTTGCGCGGTACGTGTGCCAGGTTGGAATGGTGACCACCGCGCAGGTTGAGCAAACGCGGCAGGCGCAAGCCGATGCCGCGCAACAGGGCATCCTGCTGTCGCTTGCCGACGCACTTGTGCAACTCGGGTTCCTCACCAGAGTTCAGAGAGACAACGCTGAAAAGACTATTAAGGCCCGCCAGGAGGGCGCCGAACTGCTGGGGCAGTATAAGCTCCTGGAGAGAATCGGCGAAGGCGGCATGGGGACCGTGTACTTGGCGGAAGATACCGCTGTGGGCCGCATGGTGGCGGTGAAGGTCCTTCCCAAGAAGCACGCTGATCGCCACGAGTTTCTCTCGCGCTTCCGCCGCGAAGCTCAGGCTACGGGCAAGCTGAACCACCCCAACATCGTGACGGCGTACACCGTCGGCGAGGCAAACGGGCTCCATTACTATGCGATGGAGTACTGCGACGGCGAGACGCTCGACAAAGTCCTCACCCGCGAGGGGTTCCTGCCGTGGGACAAGGCTGCCGAGGTCGTGATGCAGGTGGCCCGAGGACTCAAGCACGCGCACGCGCATAGCATCATCCATCGTGATATCAAGCCCGGCAACATTTTCATCTGCAGGTCGCCCACCGCTGACGGCACATCCACGGAAACACAGCAACTCGGCCTCGCCGATACTTTCGTCGCCAAGATTCTGGATCTGGGCCTGTCAAAGAACATTGGCGGAGAAGCAACGTCCTTCTACACGCAGACGGGCCTGGCCCTTGGGACGCCTCACTACGTGTCACCCGAGCAAGCACGGGGCGACAAAGCTATAGACGGCAGGACAGACATCTACTCCCTGGGCGCCACTTTCTACCACCTCGTTACGGGCGAAACGCCCTTCCAAGGCCCCACCCCCGCCATGATCATGCTGAAGCACATCAGCGAGCAGATCGCCAATCCCCAGGACATCCGCGACGACATTCCCGACGGCGTGGCCCATGTGATCCAGAAAATGATGGCCAAGGAGCCGACGGACCGCTATCCGGACTGCCAGGCGTTGCTCGACGACTTGGAGTTGGTGAGCACCGGCAAGATGCCCTCCAGCCAGGCCGTGAACGCCGGTAGGTCGTCAGTGGCGATGCCGGAGCATCCGGCCCAGCTACGGCGGCAGGGGACAGGAGGGCCGGAGGCGGTCGGAGCGGTTCGCCAGCCGGCGGGCCGCGCGACCAGGAAACATGAGCCCGTGGAACAGGCTGCGGAGCGGGCGTCTACACCAGAAGAGGCTGCCGCCAGAGCACGCGCTCAGAAAATAATGTACGCGGCCCTGGGTGTGGCCGTGCTGTTGCTGTTGCTGGCTATTGTGCTGAGCGGGAGATCGGAACCGAAAACCGATGTTGTGGCGGCCAAGCCGGATTCCGCCGCCTTCCCGGTGGAACCGTCCGGTCCCACACCACCGCCCACCACACACGCAAGCAGTACGAAGCCGGCGGCTCCATCGCCCAGTGCGGGCCTTGGGCAGACCCCGCCGTCGCTTGTGAACAACGAGATCGAGAGCGTGCGGAACGAACGCGCGGCACGCCTGCTGGAGGGGGCCAACGACTGGTTCAAGGCCCATCCCCAGGACCCGTGGGGTTACAGGGAGAGACTGAACGCGTTGACCAGCACCTACCGCTCGTCGCCTGCGGGGGCAGAGGCGGCAAAGATCGTGGCGGAGCTCGCACTGCCGGAAGGGGAGTTGCCACCTGACTCATCTGTATGGCACCGCGGCTGGGAGATCACGCGTGGGGCAGTACAGGAGATGCAGGACGACTTCGACGGGCACAAGTACGTCCTGGCGACGCACCCTGTAGCGCCCGGGCAGCCGTGCATCTTGAGCCGCAAGTGGAAGGTTCCGGACGACAAGCCCATACTGGAGTTCAGCGTCCGCGCGCATGACAGCGGCGACTTCGACCTGGTCGCGGCGGTTGCCGGTCGAACACTGCTCAAGGAGATGATGCGTGGGCGCACTTGGCGCGCCTTCGCCTTAGACCTGTCAGCGCTGAAAGGCCAGGAAGCGGATATCTCGCTGCAACACCACAACACAGCATGGATCAACGAACACGGTTGGTGGCAGGCGCCGCGCTTCGTGGAGAGCCCGTCAGCGGGCGCGCGAGTGGCGCCGTTTGACTCCGCCATCGCGCAGGCGGTCCCGCCGGAGGATGCCGCCTGGCAGAACGCTGTGGACATGCTGGCGCTGGTGGATCCAGGCAAGGATGCGGTCTTAGGAACGTGGTTACTGAAGCCGGGAGAGGGGTTGGTGTCAGGGATGGAGCAACTGGCGCGCATCGAGATGCCGTACCAGCCCCCGGAGGAGTACGACGTGAGGATCGTGTTCACGCGCCGCAACAGTCCAAGGAGCGAGTGTCTGGTGCAGGTCTTGGCGAAGAGCGAGCGCCAATTCGAGTACGTCCTGGGAGGCTGGCGGAACTTAGTCGCCGGGTTTGAGACCATCAGCGGCGTGCGCGCAGACAGCAACTTCTCCAATACGCACTCCGAAGGTATCCTCAACACAGGCCAGAAATACACCTCCCTGGTCCAGGTGCGCAACGACGGCGTCAAGGCGTATCTCGACGGCAAACTCGTCTCGCAATGGCTCACTGATTTCAGCGACATGGGCGTGCACGCGGAGTGGAAGCTGCGCGATGGCGGCGTGGCGGGGGTGGGGACTTGCGAGAGCGAGTTCTGTTTCCACAGCATCCAGGTGCTGGAGGTAACGGGCAAAGGCATCTGTCGCCGCGGCGAGACGAAGGCCGCGCCTGTAGCACGGGCCGTAGAGACGCGCACGTGGCGGGCCCTCTTTGATGGCCGCACGCTCGATTGCCTGCGCGGCCAGGGCGGCGGGGCCTGGCGCGTGGACAACGGCGCGCTTGTGGCGGTTCCCGAAAACAGGACGGCGGCGCAGACGCAACTGGAGTTCGAGGATGGCGACGTCAGAGTGCGTTTCGAGGTCAAGGACGCTACGTACGTGCAGTTCACGTCCCGCCAAGGCGAGGAGGGCGGCTGTACCGCGCAGTTCGACCGCTCGCAGTTGCCGGGCATGTACGGCAAGACACACGAACTGGTGTTCACGTGCCGCGGAGATGCCGTCAGCGCCACACTGGACGGCCAGCCCGCCGCGTTGGAAAGCCGGGGCCGCCCGCGTAAGGGACGACTGCAGTTTTATGCGAGGGATGGAGCCTTGCGGGTGCTGAGCATCGAGTTCGCTGAGGCCGACGCGGCGCGGGCAACACCATTGCTCGCGACTGACCTCGCGGCAAAGCCGGCGTACCTCTCTGACTTAGACGAGACTGAAGTCAAGGTTGGCTATGGCACGTTCGGGAAGAAGGGCGACCTGGGATTTGGTGGTATCCGCGTGCAGGTGGTGGGGGTCCTGTCCCCCAACGGAATCGCGATGCACGCCGTCACCAAGGGCCAAGCGCACGTAGCGTACTCGCTCGGCCGACGGTTCGATACGTTCAGGGCCGGCGTCGCTCTCAACGACAGCAGCAGTGCCTGCGCTCCGCTCATCTTCCGAGTCGTTGGCGATGGTAAAGTGCTCTGGGAGTCAAAGCCCATTGCGAAGTTCAAGGAACCGCAGGAATGCACCGTGGCCATTGACGGTGTGGAAAAGCTCGAACTGGTCGTGGATTGCGCCGGTGACTATGGGAATGGGCACGCCGTGTGGATTGAGCCACGCGTGGAATCCCAAGCCGCAGCACGCGCTGCCGCTGCCGCGGCGCGCGCCGCGCAGGCCAGACTCGAATACCAGAAGTTAGCTGCCGAGGTCTACCCGCTGCTGGCCAAGAACAATATCAAGGCGGCCCTGGCGCGGCTGACAACAGCGAAGGCCGATCCCAACCTGGAGCCGATGCTCGCGACCTTGGAGAGAGACGTGGAATGCGCGGGCTACCTCGAGGAGGTGAACAAGGCAACGGAGGCAGGGGCCCGGCTGTTGGCGGACGGTCGCCCGTACAGGTTCAAAAAGGCTGGGGGGAATGAGGTCGCCGTCGGCAGAGGAACCAAGAGCATGGTCAGCGGCTGTCAGGATGGCACCATCGCCATCATGCAGGACTTGCCCGGCGGCAAGGCCGCTATGAAGCTTGATCTCGACGACCTTGTCCCGCAGGCGCGCTACGAACTGGCATGCCTCGGCATGCCGCCTAGTCCAGAAGGCGAGCTCAAGCTGGCCTTCGCAAGCATGCTGTTGTTGCAGCACACCGCCAAGACGCCTCCCCTCCCTCGCGCCGCGCGTGCGGAGCGGAGCAACGAGGTCCGCAACCGCCTTGATGCCGCCCAAGACGGGCAGGTCGCCAGCGACAAGGTGGGGCATGTACTGGCGTGCCTGGAGCGGTACGAACGGGAACTGGATGCGGAAGAGGCGATCGCCAAAGCTGACACCGTGCTGAAGGGCAAGAGGTACAACGACGTCAGCAGGGCCGTCCGGGAGTTGAGGAAAGACTATCTGGGAACGTTGGCGCTGGCGAAGTGGCTTGAGGCGCGGCGTGATGAACTGAACAAGATCCTGGTCGCGCCTGGCCTGCTGGCGAAATGCTATGAGCTGAAGGCAATGATTCCCGCGGCGTCGCTGAGCGATGCCACCGCCAGCTACCTTCGCGCACGCGCTCTCGCGAACATAGACGTGCCCTCCATAGACAAGCTGGGCGAACTGTTCAGTCGCAAGGAGAACATAGGGATACAGTTCTCGGGCGATGTCAACGTACCTCAAGACGGCGCGTACACCTTCTACACCAACTCGGATGATGGCTCCATGCTCTACATTGGGGAGACCACGGTAGTCTCTAACGATGGCACCCATGGGGCGACAGAGCAGAGCGGGACCCTTACGCTCAAGGCAGGCAAGCATCCCTTCAGGGTCAACTACTGCCAGGGCATTGGCGGCGCCGCCATTGTCGCGAGCTGGTCAGGGCCAGGCTTCGGCAAACAGGTCATCCCGGCCAGCGCGTTCACTCACGACCCTACGGAGGAGGAGGTGGTCCCGGAACCTGATACTGCCGCAAACGCCACATTGCCGAAGGCCATGGCCCTCGACCTGGGCAGCACGCTGAAGCTGGACGTGGTCCTCGTTCCGGCGGGCGAGTTCCAGATGGGCTCCGATGTTGGCGAAGCAGATGAGAAGCCCGCCCACAGGGTTGTGATAACGAAGCCGTTCTTCATCGGCAAGTGTGAGGTGACGGTGGAGCAGTTCAAGCGCTTCGTGGACGCAACCGGCTACGTCACCGATGCCGAGAGGCCGGGGCGCAAAGGGTACACGCTGAAGGACCGGAAATGGCAGGAGGTCACCGGCGCAACCTGGAAGACGCCGGGCTTCACGCAACGTTGTCCTGGTAAGCTGGAACGACGCACAGGCCTTCGTCGCATGAGCCAGCAAGCAGTCGGGTAAGACGGTCCGCCTGCCGACTGAGGCGGAATGGGAGTTCGCTGCCCGCGGACCGAAGAACCTCAAGTACCCCTGGGGAAACGACTGGGATGGAAGGCGGGCCAATCACCCCGACGCAGCGCTCAAAGCGAGCGGCTCTGTTGACCCCAGGGCGGCGTATACCAGGGACAACGATGGAAGCGTCTTCACGGCGCCGGTGGGCGGGTACGGCAACACGAGCTGGTGCGGAGCACTCGACATGGTCGGCAATGTGTGGGAATGGGTTCAGGACTGGTACGACAGTGCTTACTATCTTATCAGCCCCGTTGGCGACCCGAAGGGACCGGCCAGTGGTAGCGACCGCGTGGTGTGTGGCGGCGGCTGGTACGATGCAATGCCGAACTCCTGCCGGGGAACAGCGCACCGCTCTGTTCCGCCCGACCGCCGGACGGCGAACATCGGATTTCGCGTCGCGGTGACGGCACCTCAGTAGAACCCGAGGCGTTGCTAGCGCTCGATGGCCAGCCGTCGCCATGTGTCTGGATGTGGGCCTTTGTGACGCACATCTCGAATACGCCGAAGCCGCGCAGTTCCAGGCGGTCCTCCGTGGCCAGGACCTCGATGATGGAGTCCAGCGTCGCCTGGAGAACCTGCTTGGCGAGGACCTGGTCTACGCCGACTTGCTGGGCGATCTTGAGCGAGATGTCGAGCTTGGTCATCGGTGGGCCTCTGCGATGGTTCTTGGGGAGATTATGGTTTTTGGGCCGCGTCCAGCAGCTTGCCGTCGGGGCCGAGTTCGCGGAGCCAGAGATCCTTGAACTCAATTCTGCCGCGACCGTCAAGGCTCACGTCGCCCTTCTCCAGCACCTCTACCTGCGCTGAGATCGTCTTGTCCCCAACGTTGAACGTGATGCTCGGTCCGACGGCACGCAGCAAGAACGGATGCCAGCGCTGCAACGGAATCCTTCCAGACCCCAACTGCGCCAGAGACTTTCCTCCACGGTGGTAGATATGCACATCGCCGTCTGCGAACATGCTGATTCTCGGATCCACCGAGGGAACGTTTGGCACCCGCAGGGTGAAGCCGCCGCAGTATTGTGCATCGCCTCCCTTGACAAGCTTCACCTCCCCACGCAGTTCGAAGTTCGCCGCCGCCGCCCGCCGAACGATTGCGTGGTCCGCCAGAACTAGCGTGCCGTCTTCCGTGCGTGCGGTACCCTTCCCGTCCCACGTCCACCCCGTCAGGTCCCGCCCGTTGAAGATGCACGTCCAGTCGTCCTTGTCCTTCTGGCCGACCTCCAGGCGTTGCGGCGCAAGCTCGCGGTAGTCAATGGCCAGAATACGCAACGTCCCCTTTGTCTCGGAAGACGAGAACTGGAGCGGTCCAGAAAGAGACCGACCCTTAGTACAGCGCCGCAGAAGTGGTTGACCATTGGGACTGAAGAACATGGGCGGACATGCCGAAACCATTCCTTGGGGGGAGCCAAGGAGGTGCCCATGCGCCGCTCGCCCCTACACGTTGATCTGTCACCCGACGAACGCACGACTCTTGAGCATTGGCAGCGCTGCAGCACGGTGCCCAACGGCTTGGCGCAGCGCGTGCGCGTCGTGCTGCGCTTTGCGGGCGGGCAGACGATTCGCCAGGTTGCGCGCGACTTGGGGTTGGCGCGCAACACGGCCAAGCTGTGGCTGCACCGGTTCTTGGAGAAGCGACTGGAAGGCTTTGACGACCTGCCGCGGTCCGGGCGCCCGGTGTCCTTTTCCCCCAGTGGTGGCCACCCACTTGGTCAAGATCGCCTGCGAGCGGCCGGATGAAGTGGGCCGTTCGCTGTCGCAATGGGAGTGTCTGGAACTGGCGCAGCAGTTGATGGAGGAGGGCGTGGTGGAAAGCATCTCGCCCGATACCGTGCGTCGGATTCTGGAACACCATAAGCTCAAACCCTGGCGCAAACATCTGTGGCTGACACCCAAAGTGCCGCGCGACGAAGCCTTCTGCGCCATCGTCCGGGAGATCTGCGATCTGTACACCCGGCCGCTCGCGGCGCATGAGATCGTTCTCTGCGTGGACGAGAAGACCAGCCTCCAGCCGCGCACGCGCTTGGCGGCGACGCTGCCTGCTCAGCCAGGCCTGCCGGTGCGTATAGAACATGAGTACGAACGCAAAGGGGCGCTCAATCTCTTCGCGGCGTTCGACACGCGGACGGGCAAGGTGTTTGGGCAATGCTACGAGCGTAAACGGCAGGCGGAGTTCATCCAGTTTCTGGAGCACCTCGACCGCGAGGTCCCCGCGCACGTCACGCTCATCCACGTGGTGCTCGACAACCTGCGCGTCCATAAAGGCAAGCAGGTCCAAGCGTGGTTGGCGAGACATCCGCGCTTCCAGCTCCGGTTCACGCCCGTGCACTGCTCGTGGATGAACCAAGTGGAACAATGGTTTGGGATTCTGCAGCGGAAACGTTTCGGCATCGCCGACTTTGCCTCGAAGGCCGACCTCAAGGACAAGGTCTTGCTGTTCATCGTGCAGTGGAACCGTTACGCCAAGCCGTTCAAATGGACGCGCCGCTCGTTCGACAAGGTACTGGCCAAAGCCGAGCAGCGCACCCTCGCCGCAGCGGCGTGATGGTCAGTGACTTCTGCGGCGCTGTACTTAGTGATGACTTCCCTTGGCTGGCCGTCGAATGTAGCTGTAACCTGTTCGCCGCGACAGGTAAAGATGAGTTCATGGATTTTGCCGGGTGTGTTTCAGAATGGTTAGCGAAATGACGAAAACGACAAGGGGGAGTTGAGGAGGAGCCTTGTCGTCAAAACAGAGCACAGCGGAAGAACGGGCCGAAGCGCTATGGCAGCGGATGAAGCCCAAGGTGTTGGAGACGA
>JAPLOD010000164.1 GCA_026692735.1 Planctomycetota bacterium
CTCGGCGAGCTTGTGGATGTGATAGTTGGTGCCGCTTCCTCCCTCCGCCCCTCTCACGCGCCGCGACGTAGACGATCCCGTCGCTCACGGCAGGACTTGACCAGACCTGGCTGCCGCAATCGGTTTTCCACTTCTCCTGGCCCGTCTTCAGGTCGAGGGCATAGAGGTGGAAGTCGTTGGAACCGATGTAGACGACGCTGTCCACGACGGCCGGCGCCGACCATATCTTGTCGCCGGTCTCCTTCCGCCAAGCCAACTCGCCCGACTGCGCGTCGAGGGCGTAGACAGTCTTGTCGTCGCTGCCAAAGACGACCATGCCGGAGGCGACGGCCGCGGCGAAGCCAATCTTCTTCTGTGCGTCGAAGCGCCATGTCTCGGCGCCGGTTTCGGCATCGAGACAGAAGAATCGCCCGCTCCAGGTGCCGATGTACACCTTTCCCCCGGCCACGGCGGGCTGGGCGGTGGAGCGGCCAATCTCCCTGTCCCAGACCATCACGAGGTCAGGGCCGATCCGCTCTTTCGACAGGCTGGTGTGGGCGGGGTCGTGAGCGTAGCAGGGCCACTCGTCCGCGGAAGCAGCCGCGCCGCCAAAGGCCATGCCCAGTAACGTCAAGAGCGTCACTCTCATACTCACTTCTCAAGGTTGGCGACGGCCTCGATGAGCCTGTGCCTTGCTTTGTTGAACTCAGCGGGATCGAGCGTGTAGTCGGTGAGGCTGCGGACCACGCTGCGGCAGATGGCGTCGGCCTCCTCGGGCTTCTTCGCCGCCAGGAGGCGGAGAAGCTCATAGTCCTCGATGCCGTCGCGCATGGCCTCAAAGCGCAGGCTGTCGAGCGAATGGAGCTTGTCCTCCGAGGGCGGCGCGCCGTGGAGCCGCGCTACGCCCGGGTAGACCAGATGGCCGTCGCCAGGCGGGTCGCCGGCATTCTGGAATGGATTGCCCCACGACGGGTTGAAGCCCCAGTGGAGATAGCCCGTGGTGCCCGTGGCGAAGCTCGCCCAATGGAGCAGCCGCGTCTTGAGCAGAGGATAGTCAATGAGACGGTTCATGTACTTGCCGCGCGGGCGCTCGCAGGTGTAGAACCAGACCTCGTCGCCGGCAGCTTGGCGCTCCTTGAAGAACTTCATCTGGTGGCCGAGCTGGTCAAGGACGGGTGCCCAGATGTCAAGTGCGCCGACGATGTTCGTGGCACGGAGGGCCTCTGCTCGCCGGAGCTCGGGCGCGTACTTCTTCACGAGTTGCCCCAGCCGCACATAGGCCGCCGCGTTGCTGCCCACCGGCTCATCAGCCTGGAGCTGGATGTAGCTCGCGACCCAGCCCTTCTCCTCCAGGTGCTTCTGAAAGACGGGCAGGAACGCCGCGAGGTGCTTCTCGAAGGCGTCGGTCATCACGAAGACCCGCTTCTTTGCCTCCTCCTTCGAGGTCGGGTCCTCGGGCGTGGGGAACTGGCCCTTCGAGCCGTCGGGCTTCGTCAGCGGCAGAGGGATGGCGTAGAAGTCCTTCGAGGTCCATTCGTGGCGGCCGGCCAGCGCCGACCCCATCACCCAGGGCAGGCCGGCCTTCCGAAAGGTCTCCACCAAGCGGTCGAAGTTCGTGAAGTCGAAGGTCACGGCGCCCTTCTCGTCCTGAACGGCGCGGACGGTCTCGTGGAGCATCACGTGGCCGACGCTCTGCCGGTGGGCGGCCATGCTCTGGGCGTCGGCCTCGATCAGCTTCCAGTGCCTCTCCGTCCACCAGGGGGCCTGATACGTGTGGGTGAGCACCACGGGGTAGTACCAGTTGACCACTTTCAGGCTCATCTGGCTCGGGACGCGCGCCGCATAGACCTTCACGCTGAGGGGAACTCTCTGCTCCACGCCGTCTGCCGCGAGGAGCACTTGGCCCTCGTAAGTGCCCGGCGCGACGTCGTCGGGAACCGGCACGGTGAGCCACACCGCGCCTGTCTGCCCGCCCTTCAGAGAGACCGAGCTGTCCTCGAGCAGCGGGTCAGGCAGGTCCACGGGCGCCTTGGCCACGAGCACCTGCTCGCCTGTCTCCTGCAGGTGGGGCTCCGTGTTCTTCTTGATGGGGACGTAGCCGACAAAGCGGACGCGCGGCGCGGCCAGCTCCGTCCCTTCCGCCGACGTCAGCAGCCTAACCGACGCTGTGAGCTTGGCCACATCGGCGGAGGAGCGGAAGGCAATCTGGCCGTTCTCGATCTCCCCGCGAGCGGCCTCTATGGCGACGCCTCTGGGCGGCGAGGCCGGCGGCTCATCCGTGCGGAGGACCTTCACCAGTGGGTCCACCGGCCAGACCCGCAGCCCGGCCTCGCCAGCGATCCCTTGCTGTGAGCCGGCCAACAGCAGGCCCATTAGGCCCACGACGCCAGGTAGCGGGAACGTAGTCATGAGGTCGTCCCTTTGAAGGTGTGGCAAATCTGTTCTCGTCGCAGTTCTCCGAGTCGCTGGCCGTCGTCGAGGGGACCTCCCAGGGCGTGGAACCAGAACCACGGGGCTTGGTTACAACGCGCGAACCGGCACAATCCCAGAGCGGTTGCCGTCAGTTTGAGATCGTCGAGCCGTTTGCGGAGTTCCTTCGCTTTGCCACCATACCTGTGATAACTAGCGAACTCGACCCCGGCGAGGCCCATCTTGGTAATCCGTTCCAAGGCCGCGTCACTGTCCTTACCGCAGTCGCCGCGGACAGAGTAGAGCTGAACAGAGATGCCGATTTTCGTCGCCTCCGCGGCCAGCAGGTTCTCCGGCAAGGTCCCCGCCAATGCGCTAGTAGCCGCAGCCGTCTTCAAGACCCCGGGCCGCGTCCATCCCGCCCCACCCTCGAAGACGTTGTCCATCATGTTCGTTCTCTTGTTTGTCTGAATCTGCCGAAGGCCCAGTAATGTGTACCCCGTCGTGTTCCGAAATTCAGTCCCCCATCAACCGGTCTCTCGGTAACAGTGTTGCGGTAAACTGGACATGAAGATTGATGCCAATCGCGAAGCGAGCGGCAAGCTGCGGGCCGAGGGGGAGTTCGGGATTAGCCAGGACTATGTCGTGGTGGGAGACACTCGCCAGCCGACGAAGCTGGATGCCGCATTCACGGCCAACGTCCTCCCGGATGCGCAGGGCCGGCCTGAACGCGCCGATGTCAGCTTCAGCGCCGATGCCGACAGCTTCAGCGTGCGCAGCCTGCGCCCGGTCGTCCTGAACTCGTTGAACGATCCGCGGAAGCTGCTTGCGGAGGTGCGCCGTTTGCTAACGGCGCCGCAGACGTTGACGCTCGACTTGGGAAACGGCGTGACGATGGAGTTTGTCTACATCAGGCCAGGTACCTTCGTGATGGGCGGAGAGCGCACGACGGAGGGGCGATTCGAAGCGGTCGAGGTGCCGAAGCACACGGTCACCGTCACGAAGGGATTCTACCTCGGGAAGTACGAAGTGACGCAGGCCCAGTACCAGGCCATCATGGGCCAGAATCCGAGTCGGTCCGCTAAAGACCCCAACTGTCCGGTGGATTCGACCCAATGGAACGGGGAGATCGAGTTCTGCAAGAAGGTTTCGCAGAAGACGGGACGGGAGGTGCGACTCCCGACGGAAGCCGAATGGGAGTACGCGTGTCGCGCCGGAACGGACACGCAGTGGAGTCATGGCAGCAATCCGGCGTTGCTCGCAGAATATGCATGGATCGCAGACAATTCCGGTGGCGCGTCACATCCGGTGGGTCAGAAGAAACAGAATCCCTGGGGCTTGTACGATATGCACGAAAACGTGTGCGAACGAGTCGCGGACCTATATCATCGTGATTACTATGCATCCAGCCCGAAGGAAGATCTGACAGGGGCGAAGGTCGCTTTTGCTCGTGGGGCGAGCGGCACCACGATTCTGCGCGGCGGGACGTGGAAGAGCAACAGTGCCGATTGCAGTTCCGGAGCGCGGTTGCGCGGCGGCGGGTATGGTTTCTACGAAAACTGGGGTTTCCGCGCCGCCGTAGCAGCGACCGGAGACGACACCGCAACTTCGACGCCACCGGCGGCGTCAAAAGAGGCTTTCCCGCGAAAGCAGTCCGTTTGGTCCCGCACAACGACATTTGACGGGAGTGGACCCATAGAAAAGGCATAGCAGATACCGCTATCCCCGGCCTGCCCATCCGCTCCGGTGCCCTCAGCCCCGTCTCTCCCTGTCCCCCCGAAAAACCCCATCGTGGGTAGTGAGAAGGGTGAAGGGTGGCCAGGAGGAATGACGACGGGCAAGCGGGTTGGGCGTGGCAATGAATGGCGGGGGCGGACTAATGAGCGCGCGGCAGAGCGCAACAGGGGCCTGTTGGCAGCAAGGGGACGTGGCGTCTCCTCATGCCGCGGGCGTCGCCGGCCAGTCAGAGACGCACGGTGCTCGTCCAGGCGGCGACGCGCTGGTAGGTATGATGCAGTCCGCCGAGGACGGGCGTGGCGACGAGTCTCGTGGAGCCGGTGAACTCGGTGTGCGGGCGGGCGTGGGGAGCGATAGCTGAGGGTGGAGACCGAGGATGGTCGGGAGCGGCCAGCGGGCCGGATGAACAGTCGCGGGCCGAAATGATGCGGGCAGGCGTGCTGCTGGCGAGAGAAGCCGGGCCAGTTGTTGCGGAGGGCTAACTGGCCTTGGCTGCTGGAACTGTAGTCCCAGTAAGGACTTCACTCGCCTTGAACGGTACGATTCGCAGGTTGTCACTTAGCGTACAAATGGGGCCGCCCCGACCATTTTTAAGTTCAGCTGAATCCGCAACTTGCGGATACCTGCCTCTGGGCAGTGCGGCCGTAACTGAGGCCGGGAATTGTATCAACTGATACAATTCCCCTCGGTGAAGGAGCACGACCCATGGCGAACAAGAGCCGGTCCCCGGAATACTGTTGTCAGCCACCGAACCGCGCGTATGTCACGCTAAACGGCCAACGCATCTACCTCGGGCGGTGGGATCCGAATCACCTGAAGCCTGTGCAGTGTATGCAGTGCAGAGGAAACCCCAATGCTTGTGCCACACATAGGCTGAGCTTGTCGGAGCCACTATGAAACACTCTGCACGCATCCTAACGGGTCTACTTCTGCCGCTGTGCATTGGCTCCGGCGTCGCGAAAGCCGAAACTCCGCGGCCCGGGGCCGAGGCCCACTGGCCACAGTGGCGAGGGCCGAACCGGGACGGGGTGGTCGCGAACAGTCCGCGGTTGCTCGACACCTGGCCCAAGAACGGGCCACCACTGGTCTGGAAGAGCGACTGGGTGCCCGGCTGCGAAGAGGGCGGATTCAGCCAGCCGGTGGTGGCGGACGGGAAGGTCTTCGTCTACGCCAACGCAAAGAACCCCGTCGGCGGCGGCGACGGCTTCAAGTTCATCACCAGGGACCTGCTGCTGGAAGCCGGCTGGCTGCCTGAACTCCCCGACGAACTGGCCCAGAGAATCGAGGCGGCTTGGGCATCGAAGAACCGGCCCGGCAGCGCGGGCTGGCAATGGTACAACCGCGAGATGACCGGCAAAGAAGGCGCTCTTGAGGCGTTCCTCGCGAAGACGCCGGCTCTGGACAAGTACATCAAGGATTTCATCGCCACGCTCAGCCCCGAGGATGCCCGGAAATACGGCGACTATGTCAAGAGGCGCCTTTGCATTGACACTCCCCGGAACAAGTGGGGCGTGCCGAACAGCCAGACGTGGGACACGCTGGTCAAGCTGAGCAAGCTGCAAGATACCGTTTATCGCAGCCGGCGGGAGTGGGGTGCTGCCCTGCGCCGAGTATCCCCCAATGCCGAGTGCCTCGCCGAGGACTACCCAGACTATCACTATTGGTACCGCGTCTTCACCATGGCGGATACCGTCTTCTGTCTGGATGCGGCCACGGGCAAGACGATCTGGCGCAAGGATTTTCCGGAAGAGTGGTCGCTGGCCAAGAACAATAAGGGGAATGTGCAGTGGTGGTGCTTCGATTCGCTGGGCGCCAGCGGCACGCCGTCGGTCGTGGGTGACAGGTGCTATGCCGCCGGCGCCATGGGCCTGTATTGCTTCTCTACCAGTGATGGCGCGCTGCTCTGGCAGGTGAAAGGCGAGCCTGCGCATACGCAAGTGCTGGTGGTTGACGGCGTGGTTTACGATGGCGGACGCGGGTGCGCCTACGATGCCGCCAGCGGCGCTCTGGTCTGGAAGCACCCGCTGTGGCCGCAGGGACGCTGGCCGGTCAAGGATGACCAGTATCGGTGGAACCCGCCGCTGCTCTGGAGCCACGGCGGACAAAACCATATCGTCACCACCGATGGCGGCGTCAGTTCGTATTGCTGTCTTGAGGCCAAGACCGGGAAGGTGCTGTGGAACCAGAAGACGCCCATTGGCATGTTCGCGACGGTTCGCGGCGATACGCTGGTGGTCCCCGCGCCCTATGGAGGAGGCGGAACCAAGGCGTTCAAGCTGTCGCCGACCGGGGCGGAGTTGCTGTGGAGCAAGGGTTTTGCCAGCGTGAATGGCCAGGTTCTCTACGAGGATCACCTGTACCTCTTGGACCGGTGTGTGGACGCGAAGACGGGTGAAGTGAATTGGAAGTCCCCGCTCAGCATTGACACGTTTGCCCCGCCGCTTCTGGTGGACGGGAAGATCATCGTGCCGCTGGGCAGCGCGCACCAGGTCACCAAGCAATGGGGCGGCGGCTATGCGCTGGTGATGTTCAAGGCTACTCCGGAAAGGTATGTGGAGCTTGGCCGCTTCGATCCGCATGCCTGCCACATGACCCCTCCGGCGTTTGCAGACGGCAAGTTGTTCGTGCGTCTGCTCGACTGCATCGCTTGTTACGATCTGCGGGAGCACGGCATCTACCTCGACGGCGTGGCCGCGGGCAAAGACGCGCTCAGGTTCCAGTTCAAGCAGACCGGCGGCGGCCTGGTCGAGAAAGACTTGAAAGACCTTCTGATCACGGACGCGGCGGGTGCCAGGCCGGCCAAGGCGAAGATCGTTGGTGACGAAATCGTCGTGGATATCGCCGACGCGGCTGCGCCGTTCAGCCTGTCCTACGCCGGGACCGTGCTCAAGGGCAAGAACGGTCAGCCGGTGCCAGCGTTTGGCTGGAACCTGGCGCGCGAACTGAAGGTCAGGGAGTGTTTCGGCAACACCATCGTCCTCTCCGGCAACGCGCCCCTGCTCCAGGAGGGCGGCTGGGATAAGACCACGACATACGCTGGCGCCGGTGCTCAGATCACGGCTGTGACCATCGCCCCAACGCTCAAAAACGTAAACCTGACCACCGACAAGACCTGGAAGCCTGGCGACGCCCTGAACCTGACCTATGCCTGCTTCCCGGTGACGTCGGGCGAACCCCGGCGCGCCGCCGTGGCCTTCACGGTGGCCGAGCCCCAGCGCCCTGCTGCGCAACTGGTGACGATTGACGAGACGACGCTCGGCAATTGGAAAGGAGTCTATGGCGCCGATGGCGCGGTGATCTGCGGCGACAAGGCCGCGCAGGCCCCGGGGTACGCGATGGTGACGCTCCCGAAGCAGGACGGGACGCCGTGGGCGCCGAACGCAAAGGACGAACGTTACCTCCAGAAATCCGGCCAGGCTAAGGATCGTACCGTCACAAGTTGGGCGTCAGAGGATCAGTTCGAAATCGAAGTGGCCTTCACTGATGGTAAGGAGCACCAGGTGGCCTTCTATTGCCTGGATTGGGGAAACAAGACCCAGTTGCGCGTCGAGGTAATGGCTCTGGATACCCAGGAGATCCTGGACACGCAAACCATCAAGGCGCACAACCGGGGCAAGTACCTGGTCTGGAACATCAAGGGCCAGGTGAGGCTGTGCTTCGGCTCTGTTATCCAGGATGAGGGCTCGGGGGCCGTGGTGGGCGGAGTGTTCTTCGATCCGCCGGCCGCGGTTCAGTCGGTTCCCAGGGAAACGGCGGCGACGGCGCAGACTGGCATGGAGGACCAGCCGAACTGGGCCGGTTTCCGCGGCCTGGACCGCTTTGGTGTTGCAGCCGGCGGAAGCTTCCCGACGACGTTCGACGTGGCCACGGGACGGAACATCCTGTGGAAGACTTCCGTGCCGACAGGGACCAGCAGTCCCGTCGTCTGGGGCGACAAGGTGTTCGTGACCAGTTCCGACGGAAAGACAGATGCCCTGCACTGCTTTGACACGGGAGCAGGCAAGGACCTCTGGAAGCAGACCATTCCAGTGACGGGCAAGACTCCAGAGCCGAGCAAGGACGCGGGCTTCGCCGCGCCGACACCGGTCACAGACGGCCAGCGGGTGTACGTCGTGTTTGCCTCCGGCAACTTGGCGGCGTTCGATTTCACCGGCAAGCTGATCTGGAGCAGGGCGCTGGGACCATTCGGCACCACATACGGCTATGCGTCCTCGCCCGTAGTTGCCGGCCGTCTTCTGGTGCTACAACTGGATATCGGCGGACAGGAGAAGTCGCACCTGCTCGCCCTGGATGGCCTCACAGGCAAGGACGTCTGGAAGAAAACCAGGGAGAGCCACAGTTCCTGGACCACTCCGGCCGTGGTTGAAGCAGCCGGCCGCGACATGATCGTCACAACGGCCCTGCCGCGGGCGATCGCCTATGACGCCAGGGACGGCACGGAGATATGGCGTGCGGAAGGCCTGGGCCGGGACATGGCCGTGTCGCCGATCTGTGCCGCCGGAAAGGCGTTCCTGGTGCAGGGCGACGGGAGACTGGCCGCGGTCGCACTGGACGACGCGGGCGACGTCAAGCCGACCTGGACCGTAACCGAAGGTTCGATGCCATCGGTCTGCAGCCCCGTTTCAGATGGCAAACAGATCATTCTCTTCGCCGATTCCCAAACATTGCGGAGCTTCAGCGTGAAAGACGGCAGGAAGCTGTGGGAGCGCGACCTGGAGCTGTCGTGTTATTCCTCGCTCAGCCTGGCGGGGGAAAGCATCTACCTCATCAGCAGGGAGGAGAACAGTGCCATGACCGTGGTATCCAGCAGCAACCCCGGCAGGCCGCCCGTAAAATCGCAACTGGGCGAGCCGTGTTCATCCAGTCCGGCGCTCCAGAACAGCCGCATGTTCATCCGTGGCAACAAGACGCTTTTCTGCATTGGGGGGCCAAGGAAATGAGATGGTCTCTCTGGTATCTCCAGCACGCCTCCTACTTCGCCGGTTCTGTGGACCAGATGATGACGTTCGTCGGCCACCGCGACATCAGGACGGCCATGCGGCACTACCGCGACCCCGACGCGACCAGCACGCAGGCGATAGCGGCGAGGCTGGCGGCGGCGGGGGAGCAGGCGACGCCGGACGCGCGGGTCGTCCCCCTTCCTGTAAACGTCAGTTCATAGACTTCAACAGAGCTCAATCCTTGTCGGATGTGTCTTTAATTGCCCTGTACCGGAATTCCGCTGCGAATCTGTGTAACATGAGGGCCTCTGAGGAAGACCTGTAGACAGGAGGCGACATGGACCGCAGCCTTTTTGCAACCCTCTGGGCCGGCATCGAACATCGCCTGCGAACCTATCTCGCCGCCTGCGTGATGGACCAGGACCAGGTGGACGATCTGGTGCAGAGGGTGGCCCTGGCTTGCTGGCGCAAACGTGACGCCTTCCAAGAGGGCCAGGATTTCCTGGCCTGGGTGTTGGGCTTCGCCCGTCTGGAAGTGTTGCGCGGACGGCGCGATCGCGCCCGCGACCGGCATGTGTTGGATGAAGATCTACTGGCAACACTGGAATCCGACCTCAGCGCGCTGGTGCCGGAACTCGACCAACGGCATCACGCCCTGGAATGGTGCCGAGCCGGTCTGGACGGCCGGGCTCGGGACTTGGTGGAGATGGCGTATGGCAAGTCCCTGCCGCTGGCTGCGGTTGCCAGGAAGGTCGGCAGCTCGCACGCCGCCGTCCGCACCGCTCTGTGCCGGATTCGCGACCGCTTGCGCGAGTGCGTTGAACGGCGATTGGCTGGAGGTGAGGTATGACGCACGCTGATGTCTGGCTGGAAGGATGGCTCTCTGGCGATCTGCCTGCATCCGAGATGGAGGCCTTCCAAACCTGGCTGCGCAGCGACGCGCGGAACCGCCGGCTTTTTCTGTCGGCCGTGGCCCTGGATCAGGATTTGCGCGCCGCCTACCGCCTGCCGCGAGTCCATCGGTTGCGGCTCTGGCGTTCGACCGTAGCGATAGCCGGTGCGGCAGCCGTAGTGCTCGTTGGCGTGAGTCTGATGCTGGTGTGGTCACTTCTCCCAACAGGCAGGCCGGCATCCGACCGAGTGGTCTGCGGTTGGACCCTGTCCAAGGAATTAGAATTGGCACTCGATCAGCGCCCGGCGCCCGGGGTCGGCGCTCCGACTATCACCGCCCCACAGGGAGGCAAGATGGAGCGGGTCGGATCGCTGGTCCAACTCCAGCCTGGCGCCGAGGTAATCCTCCATGGTTCGGAGCCGGGTGACGCCACAGGAGTTATCCACCTCGCTACCGGGCGGTCATCAGCCCCATCACGGGCCGGCAGGCTCACGCAACTCAGCGTCGAAACCCCGTGCGGAGGAATCGTTCTAGAACAGGGATGCAAGGTTGAATTGACCTCAGCGTCTTTCAATGCCCCTTCAGGGGAGCCGGGGCAGCAATTGGACGTCCTTGTTCTGGCAGGTTCGGTGATGCCGCCCGATCTAGGGCCGATGCCTGTTGCGCCCCAGCCGGTAAAGGCGGGCACCGGGATACGACTGACGAAGATCGGTCAGGGACCGGTAAGAGTGGAAGAAACCCCGACGCCGTGAGGCTGAGGCCGAACGACCAGGAGCGAATGACTCTGGCGCGAATCGGGAATGGCCTTGTGGGAGGTGGCCCGGATCGTCAAACCGGAGACCATCTTGGGCTGACACGGAAGCTGGTGGCCCGACAGTTTGACGGGTCGAAGAGGGGGAAAGGCAACGTCATTCTGTTCCCGTCGGAGGAGGGCCGGATGAGTTTTGGGACCCTACGAGAGGAGTGGGCCTGCGTTTTTTGGCACTGGGGGGGCTAATCTGTCATGAAATACACAATGCGACTGAATACGGTGGCGCTTCTGGCTTGCCTGTTCGCGATTTGCGGCCCAGTCAGGGCGGAACAGAACCCATCGAAGGACGGTACGAGCAAAGGGCCGATGGATGCCCGGACCCTTCTGGAAAAGGGGAAGGCGTCCGGCTCGTTGCCCGAGGGCATGGTCGTTCGCATAGCCGCGTGCCTTGGAGACGCCGATGCCAAGGCTTCAGGAGGTCGAGAACCAGATGAACTGAAAGAGATGTGGGAGTTCACCTCCAATCAGGTCCACCGCGTCGTTCTTGAATCCAAAGAGGGCAAGCTTGTTTACCACCGGGTCGAGTCGCGTCCCTTTGACTCGAAAGGCATCTGCAAGGATCTCCTCGATGGCAGGGCAATCGAAATTCAAGCCAGGAAAGGAGAAGGCCCGGAAATCGCGCTCGCAGGCACCATCTACCGCCATGGTTCGCGCTCCATCGAAGTGGAGTGGAAAGGAGAAACCATCCTGGATCTTCACGAAACGAACGGGCCGGCTCTCGATCTCTATCGTGAAACCGATGCCCGCGCATTCGGTGCCCTCTACGAACGGCTGGCTGGTCAGGCGCGCGTGTTATTCAAGTCGAACGCTGGCGAGACCAAGTAGCGAATTCGCCCCAGCTTTGCCCTCGTGACCGCGGATGTTCAAGCGAGCAACTGCTTCACGACCATTCCATGCACAACCTGAATCATGATCACCACCGCAATTGCGGCGGAGCCGGTGGCCACATGTGCCGGCGACGCCATACTGCCGGATCACCTGTCGTGGTCAGGCATCCAGACGTACAGCCAGCGCCCCCGGAAGTTCCACTAGTCGCCATGTGCCGGACCTTGGCCTTTCTCTTCCTCGCCTGCGCGTTGGCCCATGCCGACGACGCCCAGCCGCGGGCGTATCCGCCCTGGGACGGCCAAGTGTCCACCGAGCAGTACGCCAGGCGCGTGAACCTGCCGCCCACGAGGACGCTGGACCTGGGCAACGGCGTGAAGCTGGAACTGGTGCTGATCCCGGCGGGGAAGTTCGTCATGGGGACGCCGGAGCCGAAGATCGAGTCGCCTTGGGCAGACATGGCGCTCCTTGTGGTCAGCAGTCTGACCGTGTTTGCGTTGGGCGCGTCTCCTCTGGCGCGCTTTCCGGCAGCGGAAGCGACTGCAGTTCTCGCTACGATGGCTGATCATCCTTATTGTGTTGATAGGCGTTGCCCAGTTTGGCGGGTTCCGTGTCTGGCGCGGGATCAAGGCGTCCCGCAACTCCGCGCCAAATGAGAGGCCAATGCACGAAGTGACGCTGACGGCGCCGTTCTACCTCGGGAGAGACGAGGTGACCGCAGCATGGCGGCAACCTCAGAGGGTGACCAATCACTCCTCTGTATCGTCTGCTGCCGCCCTATCGGATAACCCGATTTCTCAGCCGCGCGAGGTATAGCGATCCTTACAACGCTTGTCTTGGAGTGTTTCATTGTTTCTCCTGCCGCTGGGTCTTCTGGAGATCCACCACCGCCTCGGCAAAGGCCTTGCCGATCGGCGCCAAAATCTTGGCGGCACCGAGATAATGGTAGCCGCCATTGGAGATGCCCTTCATGCGCTTCAGCTCCTCCGGCGTGAAGCTCTCCGACATGGCCTTCTTGTAAGCCTCGTCTTTCGCCGCACGGCTCAGGCCCGGATTTTTCCTGGCCTCTTGATCCATCTTTGCGTTGAATTTCTCCATCCGCTGCTGCAGCGCGTCCAGATCGTCGTCCCAGTAGGGCGCCGTCTGCACCGCTACCACGTTACCCTGGAACTCAGGAAGCAACATCGGCGCGACCTGGGCCTGACGGAAGTTTGACTGGGGCGGCTTCTCCCCTTCCTTCACGCCACCAATCCCCCTGACTCCAATCACGAAGGGCATCTTTGGCGCCGAGAGATCCTTGCGCACATCGCGGATGAAATGCTCCAGCAGTCTGCTATACAAGTCGTACCCGCCGGGCTTCATCCGGTCGTAATTCCATTCGTCGATCATGTCGTTAAACCCTTGGAACCAGACGAAACCGGCCAGCTCGTAGCCCTGCTTCGGATCGTACTCCGGCACCACGCGCTTGATGTCAGCCAGCACCTTCCGCACATGATCGATCATGTGGCGGTAGAACACGCCGGTTTCCTTATCAAGCCTCGCCTGGATCTTTTCCAAATCATCGTTATGCTGTTTGATCCATGCCAAGCTCCGGTCACTGGGCACGCAACGCCCAGCGCTGGGCGACCGGAAATCCCTCTGTAGACTTCTGCCGCCCCAGGAGGTCTTGATGAGCAGGATGGGCTCGCCCAGCAACTTCTCCATGTAAATGCCGAACGTGAATTCCGGACCAATCTCCTCGGTCGAGGCACCGAAGCCTGCTGTCAGTGTGCCCTTCTGCTCGTTTAAATCAGACCAGCGATCGCCGAGGCAGCCGATCGACGAAATCCAGACCTTCTGGCACACGCGTGGTGTGCCGTCAGCATTGCGCATCTCCTTGAGGATCGGCGCCGTCTTCGGATCATCGGCCATTGAATCCAACGTCGATACGTTTGCATGTCCCTGCATGTTCGACTGCCCGGCCAAGATGAATACCTTCAGCGGCTTGGACTCAGCCGGGCTGGCGGTCCCCGACATCAGACCGAGGGCCACTGCGATGACCATGAATCTCACACTCCGTGCGATGTTTCTCATGGCGTTCCTTTCTTGTCATTCTCCGAGTCATCTCCCTTCGTGGATGCGCGGGCGATGAACTCCTTCAGATCCACCAACGTCGGCGCATTCGTGCTCGCTTCGATGTCCGCAATGAGCTTGTCGAGATCCTTGTTCTTGCCGCCTGCACGCCGGCTCATTTCCCTCAACTGCGGCAGAACCTCCTTGGCGTGCACGCCATACTGGCGAAGGGTCTTCATACATCCCGCCACTCGACCTCCGTCCCACCGGTCCAGTTCCATTACCGACACGCAGAGGGGTATGCCCTCGCGAATGTGCAGGCGCGCGAGAAGATCGAGGCCGGCCAGACGGATGCCGTCGGCAAACATCTCGTCGCTGGGCGCCATCTTCTCGACCGACTTGACGATGGCCGGCAAGAGCAACGCCAGATCGCGCTCGGCCAATCGGTTCATATAGGGCGCAAGGCCGTAACGGGCGAGACCGTCGTCGTTTTGCAGCAACAACTCCATGGCCGGATACAACAACCGGCGGTCAACACCGTCCAGCGAATGGCGCAG
>JAPLOD010000165.1 GCA_026692735.1 Planctomycetota bacterium
GCCGCGACTCGCACACCACTACACTTCCATGAAAGCGGCGGTGACGACTACCATCCTGTGTCGGCCGCCGTCGGACTGATCGCATGGTCTGCATCACCTTCATCCGGGAGCGCGAATGTCGCGCCCTCTTCCGCAGCAGGCGCCCATTCGGAGAGCTCGGCCTTGTCCGCGTCCACAAGGGTATACTGGTATTGCGTCCGGCTGGCTCGGGAGCCGATCTGGATGTCCTGAGCCAATTGCAGGTGGACGGTGATACCTTCCAGCGGACGGAACTGTGCGCCCAGACGAGCCATGATTTCATTGGCGGTGCTGCGGCGCTCATCGTGCGGCTTGAGCGCAAGCGTGATGTGTCCCGTATTTGGCGTGGCGTTAATCGTCCCCCGCGCCTATGAAGCTGTCCACGCCCTGCACGTCCGGATCGCGCTGCGCGATGTCGGCGACCCGCTTCTGCAGTGTAGCCATGGCCTCGAACGAGACGGACTGATCGGCGTCAATCGTGACGACCACCAACCCGGTATCCTGCTGCGGCAGGAAGCCCTTGGGCACGCTCATGTAAAGCCAGATCGTGATCACCAGCATCGCGATGGCGACGGCAAGCGTCAAGGCGCGGGCCTTCAACACGATTTTCAAGCTCCAATCGTACCCGGCGAGCATCAACTTGAAGAAGCCCTCGGTCAGATAGTAGAGCAGGCGGTGCGCGATGCCCGATGACTTGGAGTGGCTTTCCGGCTTCAATAAGCGGCTACACATCATCGGCGTCAGTGTCAGGGAGATGACCGCCGAAACAAGGATGGCGAAGGTCAGCGTCATCGCAAATTCGCGGAACAGCCTTCCGATGATGCCGCTCATAAACAGCAGCGGGATGAACACGGCCACGAGCGAGATGGTCAGCGAGACGATCGTGAAACCGATCTGCTTGGCACCCTTGTACGCCGCCTGCAGCGGAGAATCGCCTTGCTCGATGAAGCGCACGATGTTCTCGATCATCACGATGGCGTCATCCACCACGAAACCGGCTGCGATGGTCAACGACATCAGCGAGAGGTTGTCAAGGCTGTAGCCGGCCAGCGCCATGCAGCCGAAGGTGCCCACAATGGACAGCGGCAGAGCCACACCGGGAATGACCGTGGCCCACAGCTTGCCCAGGAACATGAAGATCACCAGAATGACCAGGCCGATGGTCAGAACCAGCGTGAACTGAACGTCGGCGACCGAGGCGCGGATCGTCTCTGTCCGGTCGGCCAGGATTGACAGATCAATGCCGGCCGGAATCGATTTCCGAATTTTCGGCAGCTCTTTCCTGATGCGGTCCACGGTCTGGATGATGTTGGCGCCGGGCTGGCGCTGAATGTCCAGGATCACGGCCGGCCGGCCCATGTACCAGGCCGCCGTCTTCGCATTCTCGACGCCATCTATGGCGGTGCCCACATCGGAGAGCCTGACGGGCCTGCCGTTGCGATACGCCAGGATGATGGGTTTGTACGCTTCGGCCGCATTCAACTGGTCGTTGGCCTTGATCGTATACGCCTGGGCCGGCCCGTCGAAACTGCCTTTGGGCTGGTTGACATTGGTGCGCGTGAGCACGGTGCGCACGTCTTCGAGACTCAGACCGTAGGCTGCCAGGCGCATCGGATCAACCTGAACCCGCACCGCCGGTTTCTGGCCACCTTCAATAGTCACCAACCCGACACCGATCATCTCGGCCAGCCGTTGCGCCAGGATTGTGTCCGCCGCATCGTCAACCCGCGTGATGGGGAGAGTGTCTGAGGTCAGCGCCAGAGTCAGAATCGGCTGGTCGGCTGGGTTCACCTTGGCATAGGTCGGCGGATAAGGCAGATTTCTGGGCAGCACGCCACCGGCCGTGTTGATGGCGGCCTGAACATCCTCCGCTGCTGCGTCTATGTCGCGCTGCAGATCGAACTGCAACGTAATCTGACTGGTGCCAAAGGAACTGGTCGAGGTCATCAGGTTGAGCCCCGAGATCTGCCCAAACTGCTGCTCAAGCGGGGTCGTGATGAGCGAAGCCACGGTATCCGGCGAAGCTCCGGGGAGCTGGGTCGTGATCTGCAGCGTCGGGAAATCCACCTCGGGCAGAGCCGAAACGGGCAACGAATAGTAACCAAGCATTCCGGTGAGCAGAACGGCGATCGCCAACAACGACGTCGCTATCGGCCGCGAAATAAATGGCGCGGAGATGCTCTCGGTGAAACTCATCTCCCGGCTCCCGAACGGCTGGGCGGACCCGCTGCCTTTGTCCGCGCTGGATCAACGGGGCATTTCCCGGCCGTTGCCGACGTGGATGGCGACGGGCGCGACGAGGTCTTCGTCGGCTTCGCGCTGATTGACCACGACGGCACGGTGCTGTTCTCGAAGGACCCCAAGGGGGAGCATCAGGACGCATGTTGGATCACGCGCCCCGCGGACGGCAAGTGGCGGCTCTTATTCGGCAACGCAGGGATTCATTGTCTGGCGGTGGATGGCACCGAACTATGGCACCATCCGCTGGGCGAGACCCAGCACGTCGTGGCCGGGCGGTTCCGCAAAGACTCGGAGATGCAGTTCGTCGTGGTGGATCGCACGCCGCTTCCCACCCACCGCCGCGACGCGAACGCCTGGGCGAACCTCTGCCTGTACGACCTCGATGGCAAAGAGATCTGGCGCCAGCAACAGGAGAAGGGGGCATGGGCGATCGCTCCTCTGCCGGTCAATTGGGCAGGACCTGATGCACCGCAAGCGATCCTGGTCTATGGCCAAGGCCCGGGGCGCCCGGCCGTGCTCTACGACGGCGACGGAAAGGTCGTTACCGAACTGCCGATGCAGTATGCACCGGGCCGCACCGCCGAGGAACGCCGCGCCGACTACTACGCCCTGGTGGCGAACGTGTGGGGCGACTGCCGCGACGAAGTGATCCTGTTCGGCTCCCGTGGAGCCTGCATCTATGCCAATCCCCGGCCGTTGGCCGTCCCTACTCTGTACAATGAGACGCTGTACCCCGGGATGTGAAGCCTCTGGCCGAGTCGAGTATCCCACGTTGGAAAAGGACTTGTATGAAAGCGCCACACTTCGTTCTGCCCTTGATGTTCCTTGCCTGCACCGCTCTGTCTCAAGCCCAGGACAAGCAGGGCGGGGCGTTCAAGTTGGAAAGCGCGCTCAAGCCCGCGCCGTCAAGGCCGCGGCTGGTGTGGTTTGTAGACGATCCATGCTCGGGAGATTTCCCTTGTCGCTGTGGGTGCTTGGTAGGATAATTTGTTGAAGAACGCTTATTGTACAGGGGGTTTTTCCATGCCCATCCGAGTGACCTGCCCGGGTTGCCGTAGGATACTCAAGTGTCCCGATGGTAGGGCCGGAACAAATGGGAAATGCCCCGGTTGTGGCACCTCCTTCTCCATCCCCCTTGTCTACGCCGGCGGTGCGGTCGAGGCCGCCTCGCCATCCGCGCCCGCCACCTCGGTGCCCACCCGCCCTGCCGTGTCGGACTCTGTTCCTAGCCAACCGGCTGACGATGCCAGGCCTATGCGCGTACAGGATGCGGCAGTTCAGCCTTCGGCCTCGATCCAGCAGGATACGGCGCAAGGGACTCATCCTCAGGGTGCGAAGGTGGACGACCGCCTCGCGCTTTTTAAGGCGGTTGGGATCGTTTTTGGGGTCCTTATTGGCGGAATCCTGATCATCGCATTGGTCGGCGCGTCATATGATGCCATTTTCGGCCGAAAACTTGACCCCTTCCGCACGAATCTTAGCGTGTACGCGAGGGCAGGCGGCTTCCCGGAACGCCTGACAGCACGGCCAACGCGCAGAGGAAGGGTCATTGTCTTGTGCCAGGAACCCGGCGGCCCCGTGTACATTGACGCGTATGTGTGGGACATGTTGTACCCGGGCGTCAGGGCATCGGCGCCGCAGGAGGTCGGCACAGTCATCATAACGCAGTGGAACAGAACGCTGGCCGGGAATTACTTTGGCGTTAGCGGTAACGCCTACAACTGGGATTGCGACATCATTGTGGCCGACTGGAAGGACCGCGTCATCACCCACCGCGCCAAAGTGCGTGGTCCGCGGGCACCAGCAGAAATCTACGTGTCGAATGCGGCAACGCACGCCCCCACCGAGCACCTCGGCAACGATGGTAAGATGGCGGTTGTCGGGTGGGTGAACTCCCTTCATGAAGCCCCATAGCCCACCCCAATCCCCCTGCCACGCTTCACTCGATCAACCGCCCGTGTCCCCCGCCCCCGCTGTCCTGCCTCCTGCCCCGGGTGTCGGGGACGCGCACGAAGCTTTCCGCAGCGGCCTTTCCCGCTTCACGGGAACAACTCCCTCTGGCCGGGCGCCAGGGCCGGCGGCTGCGGACCGCGGTCATTTCCCTTCGGCGCGGAGATCAAAACACTGGAGGGTGCTCTTGTAGCGCACCATCAGCTTGCCATCGGCAATCGCCATGGTGCCCCAAATGTTGGCGCCCTGGATGATCTTGGCGCTGGCCAGTTCCTTGTAGCCGTCAGGCTTGGCCTCAATCATGCGCAGAATGCCCTGCTCGCCCAGCAGACTGAATATCTTACAGTCGGCAATCAGGAGATTGCCGATCTCTTCGGGGTTATCGTTGCCGGTCTTCCACTTCACTTCGCCCGCAAACGTCATGCACAGCAGGCCGTTCATGTTGCCGCTGGAATTGGCGTAAATGTGGCCGCCGTAGACGACGGGGTTCTGCCCCTGGCTGCTGCAGGCTTTGTTCCTGAAAATTTCCTCGACCTTCCATTGCCCGTCGGCGCGATGGACTTTCACCAGCGCGCCGCCCATGTCGTACCCGCCGGTGATGAAAATGCGGTCCTCGGGCAGCACAACAGGCGAGGCAACGGGGTTGGGGCACGTCCAGCCGCGGTACTCCCACAACTTCGCGCCGGTCGCGGCATCCACTCCGGCCAGCCGCGGCTCGTCGCGCGTGTTCAGCGAAATGACCTGGTCCACGCCATCAAGCGTCGCGATCAGCGGCGAAGTCCACACCAGGTCGCCCAGCGGCGGCGACTTCCAGGCTTCTTTCCCGGAACTCCGGTCGAAGGCCACGATCCCGGCCTGCTTCGACAACGGCGCGACGATGACCGTGGCTTTGTAGAGCACGGGCGACTGGCAGAAGCCCCACCGCGTCGTGCCGGCGGCGTATTCCTTGAACAGGTTGTGCGACCAGAGCGGCTGGTGAGTCTGTTTGCTGACGGCCTGCACGTCGGCGAAAGGGCCGAGGATGTAGACGTTCTCCGCGTCGGCGGCCGGCAGGTTGCGCGAGCCGTTGTAATTCCCGGGATACTTTCCGGCCTTGGGGTCGGTCTTGGCTTCCGGCGGTGCGTCATAGGCAAACGTCCAATCCTGGGCGCCGGTCGCCAAGTCCAGGCAGCGCAGCACGTCCTGCCGGTCACCGACGCGATCCAGGATGTAAACCTTGCCGCTCTCGACGATCGGACCGCCGAAACCGGTCCCGAGTTTCTGGCAGGCCCACAGCAGCTTCGGACCCGCCGCGGGCCAGCTCGACGCGAGCGGAATGTTCTCGGTGGAAACGCCATTGCGACCAGGCCCCTGGAACTGCGGCCATTGTTCCGCCGCAGATAGCGCCGTCGCACACAGCAGCGCAGCGAACGCCGGCAGAGCGGTCTTGAACATGATCTCCCTTTCTGCTTACGAGAAGCGGGGAAGGGCAAGTAGGATCGGTCACGGCTGCCCCCCGATGGCATAGAGATGGCCTTCGCCGCGAACGTAGAGGCGCCGGCCCTCGAAGACGGGATTGCCGACGAAACGCTCCTGGCGCTCCGCCCAGTGGCCAACCAGAACGGTGCTTTCGAGCTTGTTCTTGGCCACCTGCTTGTAGGCCCGCCCGGGCTCGATGACGAGAGAGGCCCCATTGTTCCCAAAGAGGTAGATGTGGCGTCCCCCCAGGGCCGGGCTGACGCCGAGGCCGCGCGCCGCGCCTTCGTTGTGCCACTGCAGCGGATCGAGGTCGAGCATCCGCTGATAGACGACTTGCCCGGCCCCCACGTCCACGACCGTGAGCACGCCGGCGTTGTTCATGAGATAGGCCAGGCCCTCGTGGACGAGCGGCGAGGCGAGGTGCCAGGGCAGGTAGTGCCTGGGGAAGTTCAGCGTGTCCACCGAAACCGTCCGCGTCGGCAGGACCAGCGGGTCGGCGAACGCCTCGGAAAGCTGGTGCACAAAGAGCTTCATGCTCCCACTGGTGAGCTGGAAGAGCGTGCCCTGATGGACGACCGGCGAGGCAATGGCCTGTGCGCCCATCTCGGGGTTCTTGAAGATCGCCTTGCCGTCGCTCGCCCGCACGATCGTGCCGTTCCCCAGGGCGATGACGCCGACCCCGCCGACCGAGGTGGCGCACGGAGTGCCGTGGAAGAAGCCCTGAGGGTTGAGGCCCTCGTGGCTCACGATGGGGGCCTGCCACGCGAGCTGGCCCGTGCGGGCGTCGAAGGCCATCAGGTCGCGGTTAAAGACGACCATCTTGCCCTCGATGAGGAGGGGCGAAGAGGAGATGCCGTGCTCGACGAGAGGGCGGTTGTCCACGCGGATCCACTGGCGGCGGCCTTCGAGGTCGTAGCAGGCGCTTACCCCGCTGCCGAAGAAGACGTGGACGAACTCCCCGTCGGTGGCCGGGGTGAAGCCAGCATAGCCGATGTCCGGCATCTCCGGCCGCTTGTACTTCCCGCCGTCCACGGCTCTCATCTTGGCGTACAGCTCTTTTTCGAGCTTCGGCCGTTCCTCGAGTTTCTGCCAGGGCGCGGGGCCGGCGAGAAGCTCGGCGCGGAGCGCGGTGAGCTTGGCCGCGACGGGCATGGCCTCTGCGTAGGCGGGATGATTCTTCTCTTCGTCGGTCGCCGCGTCGAAGTAGCTGTTGGACCTCACCCAGAGGATCTTGCCGTCGCTCTTTCGGAGGCAGATGAGCAGATCGGGCTCGCCCGGAAGGTAGAGCCGGTCGCCGACGATCACGGGCGAGCCCGCGCCCATCCCGCCGCCATAGAAGCCGGGGGCCGCATCGGGCAGCGGGGTGGCCCAAGCGATGGTCGTCTCGGCATATGCCGCGGGCGGGCAGGCGTGGAGGACGGGCGCGGCATACCAGTCCAGCTCCCCCGGCCATGTCTTCTCCCCGGGCCAGACCTTTAGCAAGAGGCGATTCCAGCCCTTGGCCAGGTCCACTCGGCTCCGCCCTACGAAGCCCTGCCCCGGCTTCCCGTTGGCCAGGAGCCGCACGGAGCCGGGAGAAGTCAGGTTCACGCGGAAGGGGCCGCCCGTATCGGAGTGGACGTAGGCGCAGGCGTACGCGCCCCCGTCCGGCCTCTTGCCGAACAGCCTGTAGAAGTCCAGGTACGCCGTATCGAGCGTGACCTTCCGCCAAGCCAGCTCGCGCTGGTTGTCATTCTCGTCGGGCGCGAGCTGCGCCTCGTTGGGCAGGATTTCCTGCTCGATCTTCGCGTTTTCCGGGATGGGGACGGGGCCGAGGATGAGCCACTCGCGGATGACCCCGTCGGGCATCGGCTGCCCGGCGTCGCCCTCCTTCGGCCTGCGTGCCTGGAAGCGGAGGCCGAGGACGGCTTGGCTCACCCGCCCCCACGTGGTCGGCGGATCGGCGCCTGGGTAGCGGCCCGTGCCGTCGCCGCGCCAGCCCATCACGACCGCCGCAGAGGCGCAGTCCGACGCCACGACCGCGAGGCCGGATAGGACGAATGGGACCCAATGGGAGATACGGGCAGATCGCTGAAGCTTCATCTAGGTAGATTCGTAACCTTTCTTGAAGGGCATTGGCATCCCGCGGTCCGCATCAAGCAGGATACCGAACCGAAGCCATGCCCGCAACCACTGATACCAGTTGGAGTTCCTGACCGGACATGCCGATAATAGATGCGTGGGAAAAAGCCACCTCCGAGATTCGAACCCGGGACCTACGGTTTATAAACATGTTAGTTAAAAACTAAGTCCTTGACTGGCAACGGGTTCGACTATACAACAACTATACAACAAATGAGACTCCTGCCCGTCAGCAGGATCGGCAGGAATGGAGCCAGCTCTCGGGTATGATCCGAGGACCTGCGCATTACAAATGCGCTGCTCTACCGCTGAGCTAAGCTGGCCCTTTTGGAGGCTTCCCATGCGTCCCGTTCCCATCCCCGGCGGTCAAGGCTTCAAGGTCACGTTCCGCCATCCGGCCTGCGGCAACAAGCCGAAGACCTACGGCCTCGGAACAAGAGAACTCGCCGCAGCAGAGGCGATCTGCCTTGACGCGGAAAGCCTATTATCCCACCTCCGGGACAAGAATCAACTGGACGATGGAATGTTGCGGACGTTCAGGCGGCGGGCCGTCGAGATCATCTTGGGTGATGATATCGCCTCCCGGGCCTTCGGCTCCGCTCCATCCGCCAGCCTCGGACGGGAAGGCGCGAACGAGGTCATGGGCGAGATCGAGAAGGCCCGCCTGCTGACGAAGAAGGACAGGGAGGCAGGCATTGACCATAATGCGGAAGACGAGGACGAGTTCGTCACGGAGTCCCTCGAAAAGCTGTCGCCTCGCTCCCATCGTCTCCTGCTGGAGCGGACGAAGGACTTGGAGGCCAAACTGGCGACAGCGAGGGAAACAGCCGATGCCTTTCAGCACGATGCCCTCGAATACCGCAAGATGACGAACGTAACCGTCCGGGTTTCGCTGGGGGCGGCAATCCGAGGCTCAAATCCCAAGCCATGGCTGAACCAATCGCCTGCGGGTTTCGAGGCGCATCATGCAGCCTCCGGCGTCTCCGACCAAGAGCACCGGCAGTGCGGGGCGACTCTCCGCATGTTCATGGATGCCCTCGGGGAAGGAATGAAACTGGGCACGATACGGGCCAAGGACATTGATGTATTCCTGCGCGACATGAAAGCCTTGGACGGGAAGCCGCTGAACGTCAGGACGAAGCGCAACCGCCGCGGGTACCTGGCCCTCTTCTTCCGTTGGGCGGCCAAGGAATACGGACTCGGGCGGAACCCGATGGCGGACATCGATGAGATCAAGGGCGTCGTCCATGAGGACATTCGGGCCATTGGGACGGAAGAGGACTTGCGCCACTTCATATCCGCCCTGGCTCCCGTCCCGTATTGGCAAGCATGGGCGGCATTTGCCTGCCTTGCCGGCCCAAGGTACTCGGAGCAATGCAGGCTGACCGTTGACGACGTCCTGCTCGACCAGGGCTATTGCGTCATCAAGGCTCGGAAGACGGGCAGGCAGCGTCGCGTTCCGCTGGAGCGGTCAATCCTGCTGCCGATCCTGCGGGAGCACGTCAGGCGGCGACTTGCGGAGATGGCGGACGCAAGCGGCCTCGACAACCTGCGGACGAGGCTGTTGTTCCCGTCCATAGTCGGTGCCGGGACAATCAAGCGAACCAAGTCGGCCCCAGGGACGTGGAGCAGCAATCGCAACTGGAGGGACAACTGGGACGCTGCGACGAAGGCGACGGGAACATGGGATCATGGCCCGGCTGAATGGCGGCATTCGTTCGGAACCGCTCTTGGCATGTGCGGATGGAATGCCTTGGAGATTTCGAGGGTGATGGGCAACAGCCCGGCCGTCTGCGAAAGGCATTACGTCGCCGCCGTCTCCCTCGGCCCGACGAGGCGCTGGAAACTGGAGTTTTAGCCAGCGGAACCAGTAGACGCCCAGTTCGCCCCTTGCCGAAGAGTTGAATGTCGGCGTACCCCTCCTACGGGCTCGTAGAGCCGTCAACCCCCAGCAGTAGACGGGACGGGCGGCCAACTGCCTGTCTCGTTAGACCCTAATGGACTCCTTATGCACGATGTGGCGGAAACAGTTTCCGCCACATCGTGCAGCGAGGCAACGACCTCTACGGTACGAAGGAACCCTTACAGTTCGCCGCCTTCCGCGGGGGTACTCGTCAGCGGGCCTCCGCTCGGTTGGCGACGTTTACCGGCGGCGATGTTCCGGCTGCGCCTGCCCGTTCCTGCACCTCAGCGGATCTGTTCGCTGGCGGAAAGCCCCTTGACCGGCTCTGCCGTGCGTCTAAGAATCGCTCTTGCTGCTATCAGCTTCCTGGGAAGGACACGCCATGCCGGGATCGGTGTCCGATGAAGCCTTCGCCCGTGCCGCTCAGCAGGCGGGCGTGGTGACGTTCGATGATCTTGAGGCCGCCAAAGCCGTCCAGGCCGAGAGTGCGAAGAAGGGCGTCCTCGTGCCCCTTGCTGACGTTCTCGTCCAGCAGGGCGTCATCACCGCCAAGACCCGCGAGAGCATCGAGAAGAAGCTCCAGGCGCAGCAGAGCGGGGGGATCAGGCAACTCGGGCAGTACAAGCTGCTGAAGAAGCTCGGCGAAGGCGGCATGGGCGCCGTGTATCTCGCGGACGATACACATGTCGGACGGCAAGTTGCGGTCAAAGTCTTGGCCAAGAAGCACGCCGGTGACGCGGAGTTCGTCACGCGCTTCCGGCGCGAGGCCAGGGCCGCAGGTTCGCTCAATCACGTCAACATCGTCTCAGCGTATGTTTGCGGCGAAGACCAGGGCCACCACTATCTGGCGATGGAATACTGCGATGGCGAGCCGCTCGACAAGATTCTCAAGCGCGACAGAGTTCTGCCGTGGAACCGGGCCATCAAGGTCACGCTGCAGGTGGCCCGAGGACTCAAGCACGCGCACGAACACGCCATCGTCCACCGCGACATCAAGCCGAGCAACATCATGATCTGCAGGCCACTGCGTGGAGCCGGCGTCCCTCCCGGGGCGGGGGCCGGCGCCACAGACCCGCTGGCCGAAGGCTTCGTGGCGAAGATTCTCGACTTGGGCCTGTCGAAGATCATCAGCGGCAACGAGCAGTCGTTCTACACGCAGACCGGCGTGGCGGTGGGCACGCCGCACTACATCAGCCCGGAGCAGGCCAAGGGTGAAAAGAGCATTGACGGACGTGCGGACATCTACTCGCTGGGCGCGACGTTCTACCATCTGGTGACGGGGCAGACGCCATTCCAAGCCTCCACCCCTATGGCCATCATGTACAAGCAGATCAACGAGCAGTTGCCCAACCCGCAGGACATCGTGGAAGACCGGGACGGATGAAACCGCGCCCGCCCGGTGTGCCAAGGGCAGAACCGACGGCGGCAGTACGGCTGCGCACGGGCGGACGCCTATCTCGCGTCGAGTTGGTTCCGTTGGGAAGCGATGATGTAACCTTGACGATGAAGCCCAAGCGGAAGCCGATGTACATCGCGGCGGGCATCGCGGGGGCGGGCCTCCTGGCCTTCGTCCTGGCGCTCGTCTTCAGGGGGAAACCCGAAACTCGAAATCCGAAATCCGAAACAAACGAGAAGGTCAGTGGGCAGTCGTCAGTCGTCAGTGGCGAGAAGACGCCGCCCGTCGCAATTCAACCCGCAACTACAGACCTGAAACCTGAAGCTGCGAAGCCGCAGCCTGCCGCCGCACCGCAGCCGCCAGCCGCCGAAATAGTGGCCTACGCCAAGCAGCATGGCTTGGATCCGACCATCTCCCTTGATCTCGGCGGCGGCGTGAAGATGGAAATGGTGCTGGTGCCAGCGGGTGAGTTTGACATGGGTTCTAACGATGGCGAAGCTTGTGAGACCCCCGTCCACAAGGTGAGAATCAGCCGGCCGTTCTACATCGGCAAGTACGATGTCACCGTGGCACAGTTCCGGGCGTTCGCGAATGCCGCGGAGTATCGGACCGATGCGGAGAAGTGCAACAGAGGGCACTCTGTAGGGGATGGTAAGTGGCAGGAGATGAACGGGATCACGTGGCGCACGCCTGGATTCAAGCAGGATGACGACCATCCCGTCGTGGTGGTCACCTGGAACGATGCACAGGAGTTCTGCAAGTGGGCCACAAGGCTGGCTGGACGGACGGTGCGCTTGCCGACCGAGGCCGAGTGGGAATACGCGGCGCGGGGATCGGGCAGCCCGAGGTATCCGTGGGGCGACAGGTGGGAAGGTATCATGGCAAACGTCGCGGATGCCTCGCTGCGGCGAGCGGGCTTCAACATGCGCTGGGGCGAGATCAAGGAGAACGACGGCTACCCGTTCACGTCGCCAGGCGGCGCGTACAAGAACGCGAGTTGGTGTGGGGCCTACGACATGGCGGGCAATGTCTGGCAGTGGTGCCAAGACTACTTCAGCGACAAGTACTATGGCGAGTCGCCGTCAACTGACCCCAGCGGCCCAGGCACGGGCGAAGACCATGTGCTGCGCGGTGCTAGCTGGACTAAGCACCCAAACGATTGCCGCTCGGCGCGCCGCCTCAGGCACGGTCCTGATGGCAGGAATTCGGATAGCGGCTTTCGCGTGGTGCTGGACAGCTCTGCGCCGACGAACGTTGCCGTTCAGCCTGCACCGGTAACCGTGAAACCTGAAACCCGCCCCTGGCCCCTTCACGACGGCAAGGAACCAGTTACCGACTACGCCAAGCGCGTGCGCCTGCCCGCAACGGAGACGCTCGACCTCGGCGGCGGGGCGAAGCTGGAGTTCGTCCTCGTGCCGGCGGGCACATTCACGATGGGCAGCCCGGAAGACGAGCCAGGGCGCGAAGAGGACGGCAGAGAGGGGCCGCAGCACGAAGTGACGATCACCAAGCCGTTCTACATGGGCAAGTACGAGGTCACCGTGGCGCAGTTCAGGCGCTTTGTGGAAAGCACGAAGCATGTGACGGACGCCGAGAAAGCAGGGAACAAGGGCAGGGGGTGGGACGGCGGCTGGAAGGAACTGGTGAACGTCAACTGGAAGCAGCCAAACTTTCCGCAAGAGGACAATTATCCCGTGTGCCTGATCTCGTGGAACGACGCGCAGGCGTTCGTTTCGTGGGCGGCACAGGCAACCGCGAGAACGGTGCGGCTGCCGAGCGAGGCGAAGTGGGAGTACGCTTGCCGGGCCAAAACAACGACGCGTTTCTACGTGGGCCAGGAAGATAAGGACCTGGACAAGGCCGGCTGGTTTGCCGGCAATTCCGGGCGGAAGACGCATCCCGTCGGGCAGAAGGCCCCGAATGCCTGGGGTCTGTACGACATGCACGGATCCGTGTTTGAGTGGTGCGAGGACAGAGGACAGAAGGATTACTACAAGGAGTCGCCGCGCAACGACCCGCTTGGTCCAACCGCCGGCAACGGCCGTTTGTTTCGGGGCGGGTCATGGTTCGATTCATCCAGGCACTCCCGGTCGGCTCACCGCGAATGGGGCGGCCCGACCTTCCGGAGTTCGGAATTGGGCTTCCGGCCGGCGCTGGACGTGCCTGCCGCCGTCGCCGTTCAA
Organism: Planctomycetota bacterium; assembly: GCA_026692735.1. Classification (GTDB taxonomy): domain Bacteria; phylum Planctomycetota; class SZUA-567; order H5-PLA8; family H5-PLA8; genus JAPLOD01. The sequence continues at coordinate 13,271 of JAPLOD010000165.1, forward strand.
CCTGCAGCAGCGAACCTGAAACCAGAAAGCAGAGCAGTCACGCCCGAGCAACTGGCCGAGTACCGCAAGCGCATCGAGGCCGCGTGGCCGGGGCTGGGCAGCAAGCTCGTCCTTAAGGATGGGCGGCTTGAACTCACCTTTGACGGGCACAAGCAGATGACCGATCTGACACCGCTGGAAGGGATGCCGCTCAACTCGCTGAGCCTTTGGAATTACCCGGTGAGGAATCTAGCGCCGCTGCGGGGTATGCCGCTGACTTGGCTCAAACTTCGGGACTGCAGGCAGATTGAGGACTTCGGGCCGCTGGCCGGGATGAAGCTGGAATCTCTGGAGTTGGCTGAAACAGCCATCAGCGACCTGACGCCGCTTCAGGGCATGCCGCTTACTCGGTTGGATCTTTGGAAGACGCCCGTGCAGGATCTAGCGCCGCTGACCGGCATGAAGCTCACTCGCCTAGAGCTTGGCCGCACTCTCGTCAGCGACCTCATGCCCTTAAAGGGATTGCCGTTGACCGATTTGGATCTGTGGGGCTGTCCGAACGTGAGGGAACTTGCGCCCCTGGCAGGCATGAAGCTGGCTGTGTTGGGTCTAGCCGGCACCCGCGTCAGCGACCTGAAGCCGCTGAAGGGCATGCCACTGCGCGACTTGGGCCTTGCAGCTTCCGGAGAGTTGCGCGATCTGACGCCGCTGGAAGGAATGAGCCTGGAAAAGCTCCAACTCGTCAATCCGAACAACATCACGAAGGGCCTGGATGTTGTCCGCAACATGAAGAGCCTGAAGATAATTGTCCCCGACGTCAATAGCTGGAATCCCCTGCCCGCGGCCGAGTTCTGGAAGAAGTACGATGCGGGGGAGTTTAACAGGTAGGCGCTTGCTGTGGATTCCGGGTGGTGGTTGAGTATGGTTCGTCCGCGACTCCCCGACCCGCTTCTCGCCTATGCCTATCCTGGCTCGCCCGTTTCCCACGCCCAGATGGCGATGGGCACGATGGGGCAGGATGCGCCAACCATGCCCGCAGGACAAGCCCGGCGCCTGCGGGTTCCGCGTCCTGAGCTCCATCCTCTCGTCTTCGGCTCGCCTCAGTGGGCGCGCTGGCCTCCCCCATCCTTGACTTTGCCGCCCCTGTCTGGCACCATCCCTTCCCTCTCAAGAGGAGGAAAATGAGGATGGCAAGAGCAAGCAAGCGCTACAAGCCGGAGGTCAAAGCCAAGTTCATCGAGGCCGCAGCAGCAGCCAGGGCTGCGGGCAAGCCCTGGAAGGCTGCATACGTCGCCGCCCAGGAGGCTGGTTACAAGGGCAGCATTGACGCCTTGGAGAAGATGCTGGCCAGGAAGAAGGTCAAGAAGGCTGCCCCGGCTGCGCCTGCCGTTGCACAAAAGGCCGCCCCAGCGGCCCCGAAGCCCGCGGCGAAAAAGCAGAAGCCCAAGTCCAGCCCCAAGCCCAAGGCGAAGCGGAATTACGATGCGGCAACCAAGGCTGCCATCGTCAAGGCCGCCATTGCTGCCCGAAAGGCAGGCAAGAAATGGCCCGAGGCCCTCGTCGCCGCCAAGGCGGCCGGATACCGGGGCGGGCTGGTCTCGCTGATGCTGTTCGTCAAGGCCGCCAGGAAGCAAGGACGGCCAGCGAAGGCGACCATCGCGGCCCCAGCCCCCAAGAAGCGGGGCCGGCCGCCGAAAGTTGCAGCCCCGGCAGTTCCGGCGCTCGATCCGGTCGCTGCACAGTACCTCGTCTCGGCGATTGACAAGGCCGTGGCGGAGTTGGAGAAGTTGCGGCAGCAGTACGCAAGATAGTCCGAAGCACATATATGGAAGGCGGCAAGGGCCGGGATGATAACCCGGCCCTTGTCGTCTCCGGGCTCGGCCGCCGACAGCCGGGCATCCCCCGCCAACGTCCCTTGCGGCGGGAACCCATCCCGCGCAGACAGACGGCCCCCCATGGCCCCGATTCCTGTGCGCATGCTCCGAGTCTGGCCCCCCGGCGAATCGGATATGCGGCGCACATGTGCAGTCAATCCGGAATCCGGCTCGACGCAGGTTTCCCTGACAGATAAAGCTGGTATTGCGGTCGGGGCGGCAGATAATCGGGCCAGTCCCATTGAGAAGATCAGAGTCTGCGTCGGCTGCTTTCTGGAACATTAAGAGGTGGAATAGAGTCCCACGTGCCCGGGCCGCCGTGAATCTCAACGGAACCCGGGACATCCCCCGTTGAAGGAGACACGACATGCGCGAACCGAGAGACACGAAAGGCCCGGATGAGACCATCGGGCATCGCTGTTCAGGGTCGGCAAGCCCAAGGACGACGCGTCGCGAGTTCATGATCGCCAGCAGCGCGGCCGCTCTTTCGGTCGGGGCGGTGGGGTGGGCGCGCCCGGCGTGGGGCGAAGAACCCAAGCCGCTCCTGACGCCGCTGGCGGAACCCGTCAAAAAGTGTTCGCTCCGGGTGGTGTGGGTCGGCAAAGACGCGGCTCTAGGCCAGGCGGAATCGTTGACAAAGGCGCTGGACAGCACGGCCCGGAAACTGGATGTGGGCCTCGACTCCGGGACACCGGACGCTGCCCCGCCCGACGGACTGTTGATTGTCGCTCTGAACGGCAAGAAGGAGGAGGCGCTGGCCGAGGCCGCCAAGGCCGCGGCGGTGCGCGCGGTGGTGGTGTGCCCCGCCGGGCAGGGGCCTGCCGGGGCGTCAGTCTGGCAGTTGGGCGAGAGCAAGGCCGGCCTGCTGGTGGGGACTTCCAAGGAAGAGAAGGATGTGGTCTACGGCCTGCGGATGCTGCACGCCGCCTGGAAAGTGAAAGGGAATGCACGCATATTCCGCCTTTCCTTCCACTCCCCCGCCTACGCGGCCGCCCAGCAGCAGGTCCGGGAAGACAAGGCGGCCCAGGAAGAGGCCGAAGCCTTCGCCGACTACTACATGAAGGAGGCCGAGGAGATTCGGCGGGCGAAGTGGATGGACCTGGTCTATGCCGGTCTCGTCTACGTGTGCATGCGTCGCATCATGACGGCCAACAAGTACGACGGGATCGGCTTGTCCGATTGCCTCCAGTCGTACCGTGCAATGGGCACGAACCCTTGCGTGCCGGCCATGCGACTGCTCGACGAGGGCCTGCCGGCGGCCTGCGAGGGGGACATGAGCGGCCTGGACGTGCAGTTGCTGACCCATTGGCTGTTCGGGAGGCCGTCCTACATCGCGGAGGGGCAGCCCACGCTGCGGAACACCCGGATCAACGCCCACTGCACCTCGCCGAGCAAGCTGAACGGCTACGACCAGCCGCACGAGCCGTTCGACCTGATGTCGCATTCGGAGACCGGACGCGGCGTGGCGCCCGATGTCAAATGGAAGATTGGACAGGACGTGACCGTCTTCCGCGCCCGGACGAGGCTGGGCACAGGACACATCGTGTCGAACACCCTCTTCCCGCCCAACGGCGGCTGCCATACGTCCATCGAGTACACCATTGATGGGATGGCCGACGTGGGCCGCCCCGGCACCGGTCTCGGCTCGCCGCACAGCATGGTGGTCTACGGCAACGTCGAGAGAGAGATGGACGCGTTCTGGACGCTCGTGCAGGGAAAGCTGCCCTACACGAAGTACCGCGACGTGCCGGCTCAGCCGAAGGCCGAAGCACCCGCTGAAGACAGCACTTGCCCCAGTTGTCCCTGCTGCCGTTGGGCTCACTGCCCTGGCAGATGATTGCGCCGGCTTGGCCTTGAACGCCAAACGCGGATGGAAAGGGAACCGCCATGAAGACGAGCGAAAGATCAGCATCCCGGCTGTGCGTGCATGCGGCGGTCTGCCTGTTGGCGGCAGGCTGGACCGGTCTCGCAGCGGCCGGCGAGGAGGCCCCCGCTGCCGCCAAGGCCGCCAAAAAGCCGTTGATCTGGATCCAGATACCCAACTGGGCCGGCGACGACGACAACTGGAACGGGCCTTATGACGGCCCGGCGACGCAGCGTATGTGCCGGAAGATCCTGAAGAGCGAAGCGGACAAGCTTGGCGTCGAGCTGAGCACCGATGCCGCGCGCGTCAAGGAGTTCGACGGCGCGCTGTCCGTGCGAGCGCAGAGCCCCAAGGCCGACATGCCGTTCGTGGACGTTGTCTTCCAAGGCCATCGCCTCTTCTTCGACGGGTTCCCGCCCAAGAGCTTTGAGATGGGCCGCAAGCGTTACCTGCTGGCCTCCACCAACGACCCGGAGTGGCTGAGAACCGGACTGCGGCTGCTGAAGGCCGCCTGGCAGATGAAGACCGCCCGCGTCTGCGTGGTGACCGACGAGGCCGGGGCGGCCGATACCACGCATCCGCAACTCGGCACGACGTTCCACCCCGTGCCCCGGGCGCGATTGGATGAGGAGATCCGCAAGGCCAACGAGCAGGAAGCTACGGCGGTGGCCGTGGACTACATGCATCAGGGCAGGATGGACGGGACGGTCGAGGGGCATAGCGGTTATCAGAAAATGCCGGGGGAGAAGTGGCTCCCCCCAGTGGATCCCGCCCAGGCTGCGAAGGCGAAACAGGACACCATCGCGGCGGCCAAGTTCTACCTGGGCTGCCGGAACCTTCTGGCGGCGGAGAACTGCCAGGCCCTGACGCTCACGGAACAGGCCAAGTATGGCGCCGCGCCGGTCCTTGCCTTTGCGGCGCTGGCCGACAACGGCGTGGCGGCCGCGTTCGACCGCGATGCGACCCTGATGCTGCTGATGACCGGCTTTCTCTTGGACCGGGCGGGGTTCGTCCATGGACCCCTCGCCAAGAAAGGCGAGAACGCCTTCATGGCCACCTACTTCACCTGCCCGACACGGTTGCAGGGCTACGACTACGAGCCACCGCATCGTTCGCCATCGGGCAGGGCCAGGACGGAAAGGACTATGGCATCCAGGTCCGCTGGCGCAAAGGCGAGACCATCACGCGATTGCAGTTGAGGGATTCCAAGGTGCTGATGACGACCGGCAGGATCGATTACACCGACATCACGCTCAAGGAAGGCCACCGTACGGCGGTGGCCATTGAACTGGACGTCCAGCCCGGCCGCCCCGACCCGGACGCCGCCAACTGCGTGATTGTGTATGGCAATTGCACCAACGAGATAAGTTGTCTCGCCAGACTGATGGATTTGGAGTTTCCTCCCGCCGCGGGCGTGCTCGTGCCCAAGTGAGCCGAAGGCACGCGGCGGGAAAGGCCTTGGGCGCCGGTTGCGGGAACACCGT
>JAPLOD010000166.1 GCA_026692735.1 Planctomycetota bacterium
TTCCGCTTCGTCAAGGCGGACGTCACGGAGTACATCCACGTGCCCGGACCCGTGGACCGGGTGTACCATTTCGCCTCTCCGGCCAGCCCGCTGGACTTCCCGCGCTATCCCGTGCATATCCTGAAGGTCGGCGCGATTGGGACGTTGAATTCGCTGGGACTGGCGAAGGCCAAGGGAGCGCGGATGCTGCTGGCGTCCACCAGCGAGATCTACGGGGACCCGGAAGTGCACCCGCAGGTGGAGAACTACTGGGGGCACGTCAACCCGATAGGCGAGCGGTCCATGTACGACGAGGCCAAGCGCTTCGCCGAAGCTTTGACCATGTCGTACCACAAGCAGAACCAGGTCGAGACGCGCATCGTCAGGATCTTCAACACGTACGGCCCCCGTATGCGGCTCGACGACGGCCGCGTGCTGCCCAACTTCGTCCGCGCCGCCTTGCGCAACGAGCCGCTCACCATCTACGGCGACGGCATGCAGACGCGCAGTTTCTGTTACGTGGACGACCTGCTGCGGGGTATTCTGCTCCTGATGGAATCGCAAATGTCCGAGCCGGTCAACGTGGGCAACCCGGAGGAGATGACGATCAAGCAGTTCGCCATGGAGATCATCGAGCTGACGGGATCCAAAAGCGAGATCGTCCGCAAACCGCTGCCCCAGGACGATCCGGCACGCCGCCGCCCGGATATCAGCAAAGCCAAGGCCCTGCTGGGGTGGGAGCCGGCCATCTCCCGGCGCGAGGGCCTGACGCGGACGATCGCGGCGTTCAAGCAGCGGTTGGAGCAGTAGACTCCGGCTTTGCAGTGAGGCTTGAATAATTCCGCCAACGGAACGTCAGAGATGGGCCTTTGGCTGGTTGACGGGTGGTTCTTCGGTCCCGTGAAACCGGGGAAAGCATGACGCGACAGCACCGCGTGCGAGTCGCTCACGCGAGAGCAAGGGGCATGATTGGTGGAGGTTCGCATGCGTTCTGTCAAAGTCTGGCTGCCATTGCTGGTAGCTTTGCTGTGCGGGGTTGGTCTTGCCGCTGAGAAGGAAGGCAAGGAAGGGAAGGGCGACGCCAAAGGCAAGCCGATGTTCGGGGTGCTGTCCGAAGCGCCCGCCGGCGGCGACGCCAAGGTTCTCGGCGTGTTCAAGACGAAGGTCAAAGGCGGCGAGGAGAAGTCGCTGAACGTCATCGCCGCGAACGACGAGATCAGCGCGCAGATCAAGGAACTGGTCAAGAAGGGCGCGAAGGTGAAGTTGGCGGGCGAGCTCAGCGCGGACGGCGCCAGCATCACGGTCAGCAAGATCGCCGAACCGACTGAAGGCAAGGCCGGGAAGGGCAAGGGCAAGGAGAAGGACGCGGCCAAGTAGCGCCCGTCCGGAGACGTGGAATGGGCGTCCCGCCCATGTCGAGTTGTGGCCTCGCGGGGAGGACTTGCCGCCCCGCAAGGTCTCTGTTTGTCCGGGGAGCCCCCAGTTTGCCGGGCGGGTACGTGGCGCCGAGCCTTGTTCGCGGCAGGGGCTTGGCCGCCCGGCATCGCGTGAGCATTCGGCGCCCGCGCGAGGCTCATGGCTGGCGTCCGCTTTGCGCTTTCCGTCCTTGCCAATCCGCCCCCTATCCTCGATTCTTATGCTCTCCGTGATCTCTGTGTGCTCTGTGGCGAACGAGGTCCTTCCATGCTCACTCTCAGCCGTGACCAGCTCCGCCGCCTCGACAAGATGGCCACCGAACAACTCGGCATCCCCGGCGTCGTCCTCATGGAGAACGCCGGACGCGCCGTCGCCGAGGAAGCGTTGAAGGCAGCCGCGGCCACGCGAGAGCGCGATCCCACGCGCGTGCCCGTGGCGGTCGTCTGCGGGGGCGGCAACAACGGAGGCGACGGCTACGTGGCGGCCCGCCATCTGCACAACGCCGGCCTGCGCGTCACAGTCTTCTCTGCCGCCGACCCGGCGCGGCTGAGCGGCGATGCCGCGGTGCACCGTGGCATCGCCGAGAAGATCGGCCTGGACTGCCGCCTCATCCTGGATGAGACGCAGCTTCACGCCGCGGAACCGCAACTGGAAGCGGCACAGGTTTTCGTGGACGCGCTGCTGGGCACCGGGTTCACGGGAGAGCTGCGCCCGCACCTGGCCGCCATCATCCGGCGCTGCAACGCTCTGGCGCTCGCGGACAGAAAAGTGGTCGCCGTGGATGTGCCTTCGGGCCTGGATTGCGACACGGGCGTCCCCGCCAACCCCACGTTCCGCGCGGACGTGACCGTGACGTTCGTGGCCATGAAGAAGGGCTTCCTGACGATGCAGGCCAAGCCGTACCTCGGCCGTGTCGTGGTGGCGTCCATCGGCACGCCGCCCGAACTGGCGGACAAGGTGTGACTACATCATCTCGAACATCAGCCTGTACTTCTCGATCGCAGCGCTGGCGTTCCCATCCCGCGCATGTCTGACCATCTCCAGCGCCTGCTGAAACGACTCCAACGCCTCCCCTGTGCGCCCCTGGTAAAGGTAGACCTTGCTCAGGTTCAACCTGATCTGCGCGCACTGCGCGATGTCCGTCTCGACCTGCTGTTCCGCGTAGCACAGGTTGCGCAGCAGCAGAGGCTCGGCTTCGTTGAACTGTTCCGGCAGGTGTTCCAGACAGGCCGCAAGGCGGTTGGCCTCGTGGACAGACAATGGTGCGGGCTCAGTCATAGCGCAATCCCCACGCATAACTCCATATGATGCTGCCCGACCACGTAGTATCTGAAGCGGGAACTATATCCACTCATTATTTGTGCACAAGTGCACAATACGGGGAAAAAACGGCGCAGCAAGGCATTGCGCCCGCATCCGTGTATCCGGAAGGATGCCGCTCTCAGAGGGCCTCTCGTACCACGCGTTGCGCCAGTGCCCGTCCCAGAGCGATGCTCTGTTCGACGGCCGCGCCGGTCGGCGCGCCCTGGCACACGACGCTAGGCGCGACCTGCTGCAGCTTGAAACTGGCCCCCATGGCCTCGATGCTCTTGATGGCTCCGCCGCCGCCCCCGTGCGTCAGGAACGCGACGTACGGCTTGCCCTTGACCTTCTTGCCGGCCCAGTCGGCCAGGCAGAGGTCATCGAAGAACTGCTTCAGCCCGCCCGCCATGTACGTGAAGTAATCCGGGCTGCCGAAGGCGTACGCGTCAGCGCGTTCGGCGGCGTTCATATCCACGCGGGCTTCGTTGACGTTCACCACCGCGACTTCGACGCCTGCCGTTTCCCGGCAGCCTTGCGCCACCAGCTCGGCCATCCGCCGCGTGTTGCCCTTCTGCTGCGAATGGTACACGATCAGGATACGTTTCAACGGCCCCTCCTTCTCAGATGCGCGTCCCTCAGCCATCTGCTGACGTGCCGCGCGCCATGCGCCACCCCACTGCGAAAAGTATGGCGCCGATCGCCAGCAGGAGCGCTTCCTTGCACAGGCTCTCCCGGCCGTCGCCGGTCAGACCCAGCCCTGCCAGCAGCGCCACCGCCACGACGGCCAGTCCCAGAAGCTCCAAGACTGTGCCTGCAACTCGACGCAGTTTCATGGCGCGGAAGTGTAGCGCAACGGCGCGTCGCGTGCACGGCACGTTTTGCGTGTTGCGCAGGGCGTCAGAGATGCCACGTTCTGCGCGCTGACACGCGGTAAACACTGGCACGTCGGCGTGCACTATGCTATGCTGGCGCCTGTAGATCGCAGCGGAACAGAAGGGCGGGGCGGGATGTTCACCAGGAATCTGTGGGCGTGGGGCTTGAGCGTCGCGATCGTCGCGGGCGCGATCATCATGGCCCTGAGGGCCGAGCGCGGCGGCCCGGCCGGCCTACGAGCGCGCAACTTCGCTGCCGACCCGCAGGCCGCGCCGGCGGGGCGCAAACCAGACGTGGTGCCGCAGAACGTGCCCGTGGTGACGGGCTTTGTCGGCGATCTCGCCGTAGGCGGCAACAAGCGGAATGACGGCACGAAGATCCCGTTCGTCATCGGCGATATCCTGACGCTGGAAGCCGAGGCGCTGAATGCCATCGAATACCGCTGGACGGTGAACGGTGAAGCCCTGAACGAGAAGGGCCAGGAATGGAGCGTGCGGAAAGACCGCGAGTACGAGGTCGCGACGGCGGGCGAGTTGCGCGTCAGCGTGCAGGTGCGGGGGTCGGATCCGGCGCTGGTCTCGCAGCCCAAGCAGGTGACCATCAGGACGGAGCCGCTGTTCGTCGAAAGCTTCGAGAAGAACATTGTCGAGGAAGATGACCGCTGCCTGACGGGGGAGGACTACACTGTCGAGGTGACGTTGGCCGAGCCGATGACGGCCGGCCCCGATTTCTACCTGCTGCGGTATTCCGTGAACGATGTGCCGGTGCAGCATCCCGACGACGGGAAAGAATGGACCACGGAGCGGGACTTCACCTACACGTTCCCCGCCCCGGGTCAGTATTCGTTCAAAGTCGAAGTGCGCCGCGCCACGGAGAAGCACACGGAGCGCACACAGGTGCTGGCCGAGACCATCGTCGTCGCCGACGCGGTGCTCCTGACCTTTGACGTTTTCCCCAGCAAGTACGCCCCTCTGGGGACTACGGTGCAGTTCGATGTTTTCCCGGCGAGCATTTTCGGGAAATCGGAATGCCGCTTCGGGGTGAAAAATGTTAACGCCGCCGATTTCGAGTGGATTCCCGATGAAGACGGGTCGGTCTGGGGTGCTGCGGAGCGATCATGGCTGCCCCGCGAACCGGGAAACTACATCCTGCGCGCTGAGATTCGCGAGCCTGGGAAAGCCAGAGCTGACGACTACCGCGAGATTCTGTACACTGTAACTACAGGCGACTTCTAGCCTTACACGACGTCTCCTCTCCAGCGGAACTTCCCGCAGAATGTGGTAAACGAGCTTGCGGCCGACTGCACATAGTGTTATGGTGGTTCCCAACTAAGCACTAAGCTGAGCAGACTGGGGGAGGGTTGAAGTCTCTGCGGATGGACATTCCGGCGACGCGCCGAAAAGTTGGAAAAATGTCTTGACGCAGAATTCACGCTGCATATAGTGAGACGACTTCGACCTTTTTGCGTGTAGGATCGTGGAGGGTGTTGTCGCGTTGCCACTGGTGTGAACAGGGCCTTTGGGTGTCAGCCTGTCGCAACAAGGCGTTTTTTCTGAGGAGGGGGACTAAGCAACATGTCTAAGCTAGCCGGAAACACCCGCGCAGCGCTTCTGGGCGTCCTTTTTGCCATGGTTGGCTTCTCGTATGCCTTGGCGACGAGCGCAGGGCTGAGTGAGGCGAGTGCCAGTGCGGCCGGGCGTGCCGTAGGCACCAACGTCGCACTACAGTTCACCAACCCGTTTGTCAGTGCCTACGCTCCCGCCGACCCCAACGCCACGGACCGCGACTTGGGCGATGCGGTCGCTGGCAGCGCGTTCGCTCGCTACTGCCGCGCGAAAGGCGGATGTCCGCCTTATAAGTTCACGGGTACCGGTGACAAAGACGGCCAATGGAAGCTGAGCAGCTTGGATCTCGGCTTGACCTTGCTGACCAATGGCTTGGTGACTCCGGTGGCCGGCACAACCACCATCAATCCCAAGGCCACACTGGGGGCCAAGCGGTTCAGGGTGGACGTCACCGACAGCTCCGGTACCAACACCGGCAACAGTGCGTGGGTGCACGAGATGTTCCGGATCACCATCTTTGACAGCTCGGTGTTCAAGTTCGCCATGGGGCCCGATCTGGGTTCGGCCGTCAAGTTCCAGTCCGTCTCTGTCGAGCTTGTGGTCATCAACGGCAAGGCCCCACTCACGTTCGGGACGGTTGACAAATCAGTCAAACTCGACGGCACCGCAGTTGACAGCCTCGAGGCGATTGGCTTGGCCCTCGGCAATGATGGCATTCTCTATGGTGCACCGCTCGCCCCAGGCAAACTGGAGTTCACTGCGACTTGCTTGAACGCCGATAAGGCTCCGGCCTACGACCGCACCGGCACAAAGCCGAACCAGGACTTCTTCCTGCAGATTGACGACAACGGTCTTGTGTCCAGCGCGGTCGTAACGACGGCCCTCCAGATCAAGGGCGGTGCGGGTGGCAAGGATACCATCAAGTACGCCGGGATCGCCAACCTGATGGGCAAGAAGCCCTCCGACCTCGCGGGAAAGACGATTACGCTGCGGATCGGCAAGTACACCACGCCGAACACAACTGCCACTCCTGCCACGCTGGATGACAAGGGCAAGACGATCAAGTCCACCGCGGACAAGACCATCCTGAAGACCGCCGTGAGCGAGAAGTCCGCCGTCAGCAGCAAGGGCCAGGTCAAGATCGCAATCGGCAAGGAAACCTTCGGCGCGCTTGGCACGACGAACGCCTTCGGCGTTCTCAAGGCGGGCAGCGGCGTTCTCCTGGGCGTCTCCATTGATGTCGCCGGCGTCGCGACGCGCTCGGAAGTCCTGCCTTGTGACATCGTCCCGAAGGGCGACAAGTACACCATCACCTACAAGCAGGGCATGGCCGTCCCCGCTGGCGCGTTCCTCATCACTACCTGCGCCGGCAAGGATGACACGAAGGGCTCGACGGGCGACTCCTGGAAGGTCGCCTTCCTCGCTCAGCCGCCTGCTGGGAACGCTGGCAAGAGTCCTAATCTGACGGCCGGCTCGTTCGCTGGCGCGAAGACGGCGACAGTGAGTATTGGCTTCAACTTGACGGACACCATCCCCGTGCTGGAGAGCAAGAACAAGATCAAGTCCATGGACAAGAGCGTGAAGGCCTTGGACCAGGTCTCCAAGCTGGCCATGGATTCCGTCAAGGGCAAGGGCAGCATGCAGACGACCTTCCTTGCTTCAGACAAGACCGGCATCCTGATGGCGAATAAGGCCAAGCTCGGCACGGTTGGGGCCACCGACTTCGGCATGAACATTTCACTGGACAGCACCGCTGGGTACGCCGGTGCCGGCGGCAAGGTCATCTTCTCTTCGGGCAAGGCCTGGTCAGACAAGACCCCGAAGTACTAGTGTAAGCGCCCTGTCTGTGATCGCTCTGCAAGCGGCCCCGGTTAGTCTCCGGGGCCGCTTGCTTTCCTGATTTTTCGGCTTGCGGTTCCCTTCCGATTAGTGTAAACGATTCTCCGTAGCTGATCACTAAAATACAGTTCCATCATCCTGCTGGCGATGGCGAAAGGGGGCGTTGTGTTGACACCAGGCACACGATACATGGCCCGGACGTTGGCGTTCGCGCTCGTCCTGGCGATGGCGGGCTTCTGCTATGCCGTCAGTACCGCTGGAGGTCGTTCCGCGGGCGAGGCTGCCCCCATGCCTGGTGGCCGCGTCGTTGGCACTACGTCATTGCGCTTCACCAACCCCATCTTTCTCGATAATCCCTTCCCAAACCCCGACGTCTTCGATCTCGGCGACGCCGCCTTCGGTTCCATGACCACGCGCTACATTACGGCGACTGGCGGCCTGCGGCCCTACAGCTTTGGCCAGGGGCAACTGTACACCCTGGATGCACAGAACAACCTCTTGCAGGCCACGCTCGTCTTTAACTCCACGTTGGCGCTCACCTCTTCCGGTTGTCTGATGGGGTCTGTCGTGAGAGGCACCGTCTCGCCCCTTGTGTTCCAGGTGACCGTCGGCGACAGTTTCGGTTCTCAGCCGAACTCCCTGACGGGCTACTTCATGCTTAACCTGGTCATTACGCCCGTGACGGTCTTTCGGTTCGGCACGGACCGCATCAACAATGGCGTGGTGGGTATGAGCTATATCTCCAAGGTAGAGGCCCTGGGCGGGTATGGGCCTGTCCGGTACACCGTCGTCCCCAACACGTTGTACGTCAATGACGTGGCCAAGGGCACTGAGGGCGCGCTGGAAGCCATCGGCCTGTCTCTGGCCACCGATGGCACCATCTTCGGGCGGCCGCTGGAACCCGGTAGTGTCCGCTTTACCGCACGCGCCGTTGATTCAGCGTACCCGCAGCAGCGTACCGCCAACGACCGCACTAACACCGTCATGGACCAGGTCGTGACCTTTAACATTGAGCAGAACAACCTCGTTTCCACCGATTGCGCGACGTTGTTCTGCCATGTAAAGGGCGACGTCGGACAGTTCAACAAAGACAGTATCACCTTCGCGGGGCAGCTCAACCTGAGCGGTCGCAACTTCGTGGATATTGCCAACTCGCGCTTTCAGCTCTTCATTGGGGGAGTCTCGTTCGCCGGCTATATGGACAGGAACGGCAAGGTGGTAAGCCAGCGCGGAGGCCCGGTCGTTTACGCTGATGGCAGCCGGCTGCAGGTCAGCGTCAACCCGCGCAACGGGCAGATCAAGGGCTCCGTCAAGAAGGCCAGCCTCTACGGCAGCGGCTGGAAGGACCTCAGAAACGTGGCCGACCGCAGCACGAAACGGGTGGGCGTGGCCCTCAGCGTCGCCAATTTCATCATCGGGTCGGACATGCTCGAATTCGCCACGCGCCGCAACGGCGACAAGTTCGTGCTGGACTACGTTATCGGCAAGGTCGGCCAGGCGCAGGGCGGGGTGTTCCAGATCCTCAGTGTCAAAGGCGCGGATAAAACGACCATTTCCGGCCAGGACGGCGTCGCGTGGTCCGTCAAGTTCCTCGCTATCCCCCGCTATGGCATAGATCCCAGCCCCGGCATGGATGCCATCAACACCCTCGGCATACGCATTGGGACGTTGTTCGACCAGCAGACCAGCAGCCAGTTCCTCGTCAGCACGGGCAAAGCGGGCATACAGTTCGTCAAGAACAAGTACACCGGCGAGATCGTCAACAAGTTCGCCTACAGCCCGCGTACGTTCGTGGGTTCTCTCCAGTCGCAGCCGCTGTCGCTCTATGCCACCGGCATACCGGCGGCCAAGGTGGCTACGAAGGGCACCAATTTCACGTTCGGTCTTGCCCTTGACCGGTCCGGCACCAATTCCGATTTCAGCGGCGAGGCCGCGAGGGGCATCAGTGCGTCTCCGCGGACCGGCAGTTGGTCGGACTTGGTCAAGGCGCCCAAGTGATCTGAAACCGGGACGTTCCGCTGGCGGCCGTTCCTGTTGGCCGCCCCTGCCACGCCAGCCGGCCTCTCAGGGCTTCTGCTGGAGGTGGAGTAACTGCAGTTGCACCTGCACCTGCTGCTTGATCTCCTCAGGCAGCGCCGGCTCGGCGTCCATTGGTCTGGGTGCCACGATCCTGACCTTATGCGTGACCAATACCGGCTCGTCGCTGGGGGGCCTGAGCAGCTCGCCATGCTGTTCCACGCTTCCCCGCTCCAGTTCCTTCTCCAGGTCCACGGGGGGCGGCGGGTCCCTGGCGATCATGATCTCCAGGCCGTTGTTCTTGTTGATAACGGGATTGCGTGTGAGGATGACCGGGACCCGCATCTGTTTGTCGCCGCGCTCGACCAGGAGAATGGCCAGGCGCGCCGGCCCGATCGTGATTACCTCGCGCATCAGGTCTTTTATACCGTGGATGGGACGGTCGTTGACGGCCAGAAGCTTGTCCCCCGGTTGGATCCCGGCCGTCTCCGCAGGGAACGGCTTGGTCACTCCGTACGCCGCGTACTGTGCGTGCGGCACCACCTGGTTGGCCACCACGACCGGCGCCACCACGACCCCATGTCCTGGCTCAGGGCCAGGGGGAGCACCAGGGTTCGCCACCACGAACTCAGTCCAGTCAATCTGCGGATTGCCATTGTCGCCTGGCTCGGTCTCCTGCAGCCCCAGCCCGAGAAAACCACGCCCCCGCAGCGCGATCAGCAGTTCTGTCGCGCGGAGCGCAACCTCGGGGTTGTCCGACTTGACGGCGTATTCGAGCGGCTCGATGGCGGCGCGCCCCAGTTGGAGGAGGGCGGTGCGCGCTTGGGCGCGCGTGGAGTAGCTATCTGAGGCCAGCGCCTGTATCATGGCAGGGGCCTCCCGCGAGGCCGCGGGCACGTGCGTCCCGGCGTGCTCGGCGCAGGCGGCGCTGCTCGGGAACAGCCACCCCTGGACTGCAAAGAGCAGAACGGGGACCATGAAGGTGAGGGGTGAGCTCACGTTGGAGGCCATTGGTTCCTCACGTCTCTGGCCAGCACACTAACCGGGTACTAGGATACTCCCCAGGGGCCAAACCGCAACAGGTTCCTGGGGGCGCATGAGGACAGGGCATGGATCATCTGGACGAATTGGAGTACCAGAGCGTCTTCATCCTGCGTGAGGCGTTCAACAAGTTTGAGAACCTGGCCATGCTCTGGTCCATCGGCAAGGATTCCACGGTCCTGCTCTGGCTGGCGCGCAAAGCGTTCTTCGGCCACGTGCCGTTCCCGCTGGTCCACATTGACACGACCTACAAGATTCCCTCCATGATCGAATACCGCGACCGCTTGTGCCACGAATGGAATCTGAACCTCATCGTCGGCATGAACAAGAAGCAGCTCGAAAGCGGCATCACCTATCCCCAGGGCAAAGCCACCCGCGTCGAGTGCTGCAGCACGCTGAAAAAGGACGCGCTCCGGCAGGTGCTGGACGAGCACAACTTCACGGGCGTGATCGTCGGCGTGCGGCGGGATGAAGAGCCCACGCGGGCCAAGGAGCGGTACTTCTCGCCCCGCGATAAGAACATGGAATGGAACGTGGAAGACCAGCCGCCGGAGTTATGGGACCAGTTCAAGACCGACTTTGAGCCTGGCACGCACATCCGCATCCATCCGCTGCTGCACTGGACCGAGCTGAACATCTGGGAGTACATCGAGCGCGAGAACGTGCCGGTGATCCCGCTCTACTTCGCCAAGAACGGCCGCCGCTACCGCAGCCTGGGCTGCGCCTGCTGCACGGGCTCCATTGCCTCCAATGCCACGACGGTGCGCGAGATCATCGAGGAACTCCGCGCCACCAAGGTCCCCGAACGCTCCGGCCGCGCCCAGGACCAGGAGAGCGAAGACGCCTTCGAGAAGCTGCGGCGCGACGGGTACATGTAGAAAGGGCGTATGCCTCGGCGTATAATGGAAGGTGTCACGGGGGTTGCGGGTATGAACGCCATTGTCCTGCAAGAGCGTTGTGAAGTGGAGATACCCGAGTACGCCACGAGCTTGGCCGGCTTCCGGCGGTGGGCGACATCGGACGACTTTCCGCGGACGGGGCGGATTGACTTTATCTGCGGGCGGATCGAGGTGGACATGACTGCCGATCGCATCAACTCGCATACACTCGTCTTCATGGAACTCGCAACGGAGATTGCACGGCTGGTCAGGGAGCGCAACCTCGGTCAGGTTCTGGGCAGCGATACGCTGGTTGTGTCTGTGCCGGCCGATCTGTCGTGCGAACCCGATATGAGTGTCGTGCTCTGGGAAAGCCTGCGCTCCGGCCGCGTGCGGTATCTACCCGCACCGAAGGCTGTTGCCGCGGACGATGTGCTGGAGGTCGAGGGCGGCCCGGACCTGGTCGTGGAGATCATCAGCCCGAGTTCCCAGCAGAAAGACACCCGCCGCCTGCCGCCAGCGTACTTCGCCGCCGGCGTGCGCGAGCTATGGCTGGTGGACGCCCGCGGCCATGAGATATCCTTCCTTATTCACCGGGGAGGAGCCGCGGCATTCGAGGTCGTCCCGGCAGACAGCGACGGCTTCCGCAAGAGTGACGTGTTGGACTCATCCTTCCGTCTCAAGCGTTCGCCCGGCCCCGTGCCGAACACCTGGGTGTACCGTTTGGAGCATCGTGAAGGAGCAAGGCCATGAAATGGCAAGAAGTGCTGGACGACAAGAGCCTGCAGGACATACCCTATAAGATCGAACTGAACCGCTGGGGGCAGATCGTCATGAGTCCCGCGAAGAACCGCCATGCCATGTTGCAGGGCAGAATCGCGGAACGCCTGCGCGCGCTGCACCCGGGTGGTGGCGTGTTTCCGGAGTGCGCCATAGACACATCCGACAATGTGAAGGTTGCCGACGTGGTCTGGCTTTCCCCCGCGCGGTGCGAGAAGGTCAAGCATGAGGACGTCTTCTCAATTGCGCCGGAGATATGCGTGGAGGTCGCCTCCCCGAGCAACACGGCGGAAGAAATGATGATCAAGCGGGATCTGTATCTTGAGCGCGGCGCCGTCGAGTTCTGGCTCTGCGACGAGAAGGGCACCATGAGTTTCTACAACAAGGACGGCAAGCTGCCCGCGTCGTTGCTTGTTCCCGGGTTTCCGTCGAAGATCGAGATCTGAGGCGTCATCGTGCCAGATACCAGTCCTGCAGTCACTCCACAGCGTTCAGTCGAGCAGATGAAGATCGTCATTGTCGGCCATGTGGACCACGGCAAGTCCACCTTCGTCGGCCGGCTCTTCTACGACACCGGGTCGCTGCCCACGGGCAAGTACGAGCAGCTTGTGAGGATTGCCGAGCGGCGCAGGGTGCCCTTCGAGTGGGCCAACCTGATGGATTCGCTCCAGAGCGAGCGCGACCAGAATATCACCATTGACACCGCCCAGATCTGGTTCTCCACGGCTCGGCGCCAGTACGTCATCATTGACGCCCCGGGCCACAAGGAATTCCTCAAGAACATGGTCACCGGCGCCGCCAACGCCGACGCCGCGCTGCTTCTGATTGACGCCCACGAAGGCGTGCAGGAACAGTCGCGCCGCCACGGTTACATGCTGCACCTGCTGGGCATCCGCCAGGTGATCGTGCTGGTGAACAAGATGGACCTCGTCGCCTATGCCGCTGCAACGTTCGCGCGGATTGAGGCGGAGTACCGCGGGTTCCTCACGAAGCTTGGCGTCGCGCCCAAGCTGTTCATCCCCATCTCGGCAAGGCACGGCGACAACCTCGCCGCCAACAGCGCCAACACGCCCTGGTATAAGGGGCCGCCCGTTGTCGCGGCGATTGACACGCTCTTCGAGGTGGACCAGTTGCCAACGCGGAAGCCGCTGCGCTTACCCATCCAGGACGTCTACCGTTTCGACCACCGCCGCATCCTGGCCGGGCGCATCGAATCCGGCACGGTGAAGGTCGGCGACAGGCTTGTCTTCGCGCCGCGCAACAAGACCGCCGTCGTCAAGGCCATTGAGCGCTGGCGTGTCCCCGCCGGCGACAGCGCCTCGGCCGGCGAGTCCATCGGCCTGACGCTCGGCGAGCAGATTTTTGTCGAACGCGGCCACATGGCCAGCCACGAGGCGGACCCGCCCATCCTGGCCAGGGAATTCCGCGCCAACCTTTTCTGGCTGGGCCGCGAGAGGCTCGAGACCGGCAGGAAGTACAAGCTGAAGCTCGCGACGCAGGAAGTCGAATGCGAAGTGGCGGCGATCCACAAGATCATTGACGCTTCAACGCTGGCCGAGGGCGACGCCGGACGGTCGTACGTCGCCAAGAACGACGTGGCCGAGCTCACCATCCGCACCAAGTATCCCGTGGCCTTCGATAACCACGACCGCATCGCGGAAACGGGCCGCTTCGTCATCGTGGACCACAGGGAGGTCAGCGGCGGCGGCATCATCCTGTATCAGCAGTACGCGCCTGCCGAGTCGCTCATGGCGGCCCGCGGCGCTGCGGCCGCCACGATGCGTTCGCCGGACGTGGTCTGGCACAAGACCAAGATCGCCGCCGACGACCGCGCGCTGCGCAACGGCCACACAGGCGCCGTGATCTGGCTCACCGGGTTGTCTGCCTCCGGCAAGTCCACCATCGCCATGGAGCTGGAGAACGAGCTGTTCCATCACGGCCTCAACACCTACGTCCTGGACGGCGACAATGTGCGCCACGGCCTTTGCGGCGACCTCGGCTTCAGCCCCAAGGACCGCACGGAGAACATTCGCCGCGTGGGCGAACTGGCGCACCTGATGGTGGACGCGGGGCTGATCGTTATCACCACGTTCATCTCGCCATACCGCGAAGACCGCGCGCGCGTGCGCAGAATCCTGGAAGGCAAGGATTTCATCGAGGTCTACGTGCAGTGCCCGCTGGACGTGTGCAAACAGCGCGATCCGAAGGGACTCTACAAGAAGGCGTTAGCGGGCCAGGTCAAGGAGTTCACCGGCATTTCCGCGCCCTATGAAGAGCCCCTGAACCCCGAGCTTGTCCTCGAGACCGACAAGCTCACCGTCGCCGAATGTGTGACGCAGATTATGGACTATCTCAAAGAGCTGGTGTACGTCGAAAAGCGCGCGTAGCGGTCCCGCCCGCGCAGCGACACCGGGAATCGGGATGGAAGCTGGCCGCGGCCGGCGCGGTGCTTCTGGCAGAGGTCGTGCTCGTGGCGGCCCTCTGGGGCTGGTAGCAGGG
>JAPLOD010000167.1 GCA_026692735.1 Planctomycetota bacterium
CAGTGTCAGGCCGTGGCCCCCGAGGCGTGGGCGGCCATTGACTACGTCCGCTGCAGCAGCCGCCCGCCGCTCGTGCCCATCGCCGACGCCGTGACGCACGTCAAGGGCCATGAACGGGCAACGCTCCAGCCGGACCGTGCACGGACCATTGACCTGGCAGCCGCCGCTAACGCTTCGAGCCAGCCCTATCTCCGCGCGCTGTCGCTGGCCGGCTGGTTCGAGGGCACGGCGATCGCCATCGAAGGCATACCTTTCCTTCTGGCGACCGGACCGCGGAACGTCGTTGCGACACCGCCGGGCAAGGCCGAACCCGCCTGGGTGCCGGTCGGCCAGCGTGCCAGGGAGGCGTATCTGCTGATCACCGCGCTGCTGCCTGCGGACGACTACAGCGGCATGCAGGACGCCCGGCCGCTGACGAAGTTCTGCGAGCCTGAGCGGTTCGTTATTCGCCTGCGCTATGCTGACGGCCGGGAGGACCTGTGCTTCCCCATCCGCGTGCGGGCCAATGCGTACGAGGTAACCTCCGGCGTTGACCTCTACGCCCTGCCCGAGCTGCGTGACGCCGTGATCGAACGCCTCGGCCTGGAATGCCGCATGCCCACGGGGCGCATGCTCCTGGCCGGGCTGACGCTCAACGCCGGCGACGCGCTGCTGCGGCCGCCGGCGCTTGCCGCCCTGCCGCCCGAGTCGCCGCCGCGGCCCGTCACGCCGCGGGAGCCCCACGTCCGCCTGGACGGGAACACGATCACTGTGGAGACCGCCACGCTGACGGCGCAGTTCAGCACTGAGAAGGGTGTCACGCTGCAGAGCCTCCGCAACCGCTGCTCGACGCGAGACGGGGCCGAGCAGGAACTCGTCGCGGGCGGCAACCGCAGTCTCTTCGAGTTGGGCGCGGGCCCGACGGTGCTGACGTCGGACAGGGTGAAAGTGACCAATGTGCGCCAGGACGCTGCAGGTGTGGTGCTGGACGTGGACGCCCGGCCGGCCGTGCCTATCGCCGGCAGCTTGCGCATTACGGCCGACGAGCGCGTCGGCTTCGTGTGCCTGGAACTGACGGTGCGGAACGTTTCGGACCAGGTACTGCGGCCAGTGGTGAACTTCCCGACCATTGAGCGCATGGTGCTCGGCGACATCGCCAACACCTGGTACTTCTACCCGCGGCAGGGCGGCGTCATCAACCGCGTGCCGGCAACGCTGCGCGAGGTGTACAGCGGACGATTCCCCCTGCAGCTCATGGGCCTCTTCAATCCCGAGCTCGACGCCGGCATGTACTTGCAGGTCTGGGACAACAACGACATCTACAAGTACTTTGTGACGCGGAAGGACGATACGCATGTGGCGTGGCGTGTGGAGTACTTCGCCAGCGACATCCAACCGGGTCACCGCATCCCTGTCGCGCCGGTCGTGCTCAACGGCACCACAGGTGGCTGGCGCGCACAGCTCGACGCCTGTCGGCGCGGGGACAAGCCGCTCGCACCCCGCAAGGACTGGTTCCGCGACGTCTACAATTATCGCCAGCATCTGGTGCGCGGAGGGCTGTACGACTTCACGGCGAAGCAGTACCGCATGCTGGAGGCCGTCACCGCCGACCGGGAGTTCTTCGGCCGGATAGACTACTTTCACATTTTCGACTTTGGCGAATCGCCCATCTACGGCCGGGTCGGCGATTACTGCCACTACGACGAGATCGGCGGCCGCGAGAAACTCGCCGCCGCCATCGCGCAGGTCAAGGCCGCGGGCGTGCCCGTGGGGCTGTACATCGAAGGCTACCTGTGCGACGAGCGGGGCCAGTGGGGGCGAGACCACGTGGCCGACGGGCACATCATCCAGCAGAACGGCCAGCCGCTGCTGTGGCCGGGCGCGCCGACGGAACACATGATGTGCGCCTGGTGGCCGACCTGGCAGGACTATCTGGCGAGCGTGTACAAACGGGTCGCGGGCGAGTTGAGCCCCAGCGGGATGTACATTGATCAGCACGGTTTCGGCAACGAGTGGAAGATCTGCTGGTCCGGAAAACACGGGCATTCAGTCCCCTGGCCGCCCTTCAATGACCCCACGCTATCACCGCACCGCGCGGACTTGTTTCGCTTCGTCTTCCCCGACTTCAAAGTCTTCCAGCTTGTCAGCTACAACCCGTTCATCGAAGGCGGCTGGTCGCTCCTGAAGTTCCCGTTCTTCAACGGCGAGGGCACGTGGCTCTGCCAGAGCGTGCCGGACGGCTTCGACGACGCGGCACGGGAGTTCCTGCGCAAGGCCTTCGCTGTCCTGCATGAGCACCGGGAAGCCTTCCGCAGCGACAGCCCCAGGCCGCTCGTGCCGACTGCCAGTGCGGAGATCTTCGCTAACGAGTTCGGCGGCAAGACGGAAACCGTGTGGACGCTCTACAACGGCGGCTATCGCACCCACCGCGGTGCGGCGCTCACGGTGAGGCATGTCGCGGGTGCGGCGTATCGCGACCTATGGAACGGCGTGGACCTCAAGCCGCGAATCGAGAACGGCCAGGCCGTGCTGGAGATCACGATCGGTCCGCGCGAGGTGGGCTGCGTCGTCCAGGCACGTCCTTGAGACCGGCGTGGCTGGGTGGCGCACTGGAGACGACGTTGACCGGTAACTGACGCCTGGCGAAGCAGGCGTGGTCTGGATTGACGCCGTGCAGGTGGAGGCGGGCCTGAAGCCGACGGACTATGAGGAAGGCGGATGGTGACGGCGTTATGTCCCCAAGCTCAGACTTGTTTACGAGAAGCTCAAGGTGTAGACTGATGACTTTGGCGGTGGTCTGGTCCGTCGTGCCGAGGCCACGGTTGATGCGTTTGCGGGTAAGCGGGTTCGGGAAGGTGACTTTGCACAACAGAATCTCGTACTCGACGCACAACACCAAGTCACAGGGTGTGCTATGCAACTTGTTGTATGGCAAGGATGTTGTTGCTTCTCGTAGCGTCAGGACTGCCGCGTTCCCGTAGCTCAATTGGATAGAGCAGCGGATTTCTAAGCGGTTCAGTCCACCCCTCTACCTATGGACTGATTCAGGACTTGTGAGAATTGTAGCGTTTCTTGTAGCGCTTTTTTCGAGCCGTTTTCGACCGAAAAAACACGCCCGGATTGAGCGGTTCTTCGGCCTCGAAGATGACGTTGAGCGTGGGCGAGACCACCGCTCCTCCTACCGCCGAAACTGCTGCCGGATGAAGTCCAGATACCCTCGCACGCCGTGCTGCCATGTGTGCAGGCTGACCGACTTCGCGATCTTCCTGATCGACAGTTTGACTTCCTGCTTCGAGTAGTCGTTGCCGCTCAACAATACTCGCAGCCCAAGCTGAAGGCGCCGGCACAACACATCGTTGCCGGGCGCAGTCGCGGGATTGAGCGCCATTCGATCCAGCGTCAGGCTGACGAGTCCATCGGTGAGGTCGGGCACCGCGTCGTCGTGGTTCATGATCTCCTCTTCGATGCGCAGGAGGAGCGGCATGTACTTCTCGTCTCGCCAGTCAATAGACGACTCGCCGTAGCCCTTGCCGAAGAGATCCGCCAGAGGCTTCAGGGTGTACCGCTTGGCCTCGCCGGTGGCCTCAACCTCGATCTCGCCGGTCTCCTCGTTGACGAAACGGAAGACGGTTTCGGAATTTCCGTCGCGCGACGGACGCAGCACGCCTTCAGCCTTGAACAGATCCACGAACGCCTGATCCATGATGCTCCTCAAATCAAGAGCTATGCTTCGCGGTCGCGGCCCAAAGCGCACCGACGGGAAGGGCATGCAGGTTCGCGCCGAAGGGTATGGATTCGTTGCCCAGGTACAGGACGACGCCGCGGTGGAACTTCTTCTTCGTCTCGTCGGCGAACGCCTTCAGCCACTTGAAGTCCTCCGCCTTGACGGTCGCGGACGCCTTGACCTCGATGCCGACGAGCCGCCCGGAGGCGTCCTCAAGGATGATGTCAATCTCCTGCCCCGTCTGAGTGCGGTAGAAGTACATCCGTGGCTGCGTCTTGCTCCAGGCAATCTGCTTGCGCAGTTCCATCACGACGAAGTTTTCGAGCAGGGAACCTTTGAGGCCCGCGTCGGCGGCCAGCCGTTCCTCGGTCAGGTCCAGCAGGTGCGCCAGCAGCCCCGTATCGGCAAGCATCAGTTTGGGCGTCTTGACCAGCCGATGGCTCAGGTTGCCGGACCACGGCTGGACGACCTGCACGAGGAACGTGGCCTCCAGGAGCGCCATGTACCGCTTCAGTGTGCTCTGAGGAAGGCCGCTGCTCCGCGACAGTTCCGAGAAGTTCGGGAGAGAGGTTGACCGCGCGGCCAGCAGCGACAGGAGCCTTGGCATCTCCGTCAGGCCCTCGATGTTCGCCAAATCCCGCACGTCCCGTTGCAGGATGCTGGTGACGTAGGAGCGGAACCACGCTTTCAGGCGGTCGCCTTCGGTTCTGTGGAGGTTCTCGGGGTAGCCGCCTCTCAGGATGCTGCCGAGGAGGGCGGGCTTGCCCTTTGGCTTGTCAACGGCGATGGGCTTCGCCGCGAACGCCGCGTCCACGAACTCCTCCCGCACGCCCTCGATCTCGCCCTGTGAAAGCGGCCAGAGCGTCAGGATTTCCATGCGGCCGGCCAGCGACTCCGAAAGCCGCGGCAGCAGCAGCACGTTCGCTGATCCGGTCAACAGGAACCTTCCGGGGCGGCGGTTCTTGTCAACCTCGGCCTTGATTGCCACGAAGAGTTCGGGGGCCCGCTGGATTTCGTCCAGGATCACTGGGCCTTCAAGACCGGCAAGGAACCCGGCGGGGTCTGCCTTGATGGCCGACAGGACACCAAGGTCGTCCAGCGTCAGATAACGCGCTGGATGCTGCTTGGGGGACAAACTCTGGACGAGGGTGGTCTTGCCCGTCTGTCGCGCCCCGTTCAAAAGGACAACGGGACTGTCGGCCAGGGCTTGGAGCAGCGAGTCCGTCAGGTTTCGCTTGACCATGGATGCAAATTAGCCATTAGATGGTGAATTTGCAACCACAAAACGGCGCGTGCTTCAGCCTCCACACATCATTACTGCACGATAACATAGAGAATGTTATCGTGCATGGTAAGAGGTATCCTCTTTTGAAGACTCATGTCGGCCAAACACGCCGCCGCTGTGTCGCCAGGGACGTGACCGCAGGGCGGGGCCGGCAGTTGTGGCTGGCGGTGCGGCACTCGGCCTGTAACGGGATAGCCTCACCCGCTTCTAGTGTACGGCCGAATGTGCTTGCTACAACTACCTTGCAGCGTACCACGTTCGGCATTGCAGGTAAAGGGGCCTGCGGACACGGGGCCTCGGCGCCTTGGCCGCCGCTCGCAACTGTCCACCCAGATCGTGCCTAGTTCTTGCTAGGCATGGCGTGAGACAGGATGTTGTTTCTCAACAGGTGGATGTGAGGGCATCCGCCGCCGTTTGCTACAGCTTCCCGACGACGCCCGTCCGCGCGGCTTCGCTGACGATGCGGAGGCGGTTGAGATAGTGGGCGCGGCGGACATCTTGTGTGTTGCCGGCGCAGGCGTCCAGCAGGTAGCCGAGACCTCGCGCCTGGATCTCCGTCTGGAAGAAGCGCCGCAGCCTGCGGGCGGGTTCGTTGACGGTCACGCCGGCGACTTTCAGCGCGGCGTAGAACGCGCCGGGGAGATCAACCGCGCTGGGCTTGTCCTTGCGCATGACGAACCAGTGGTCCTTGTCGCCGTGCTTGCTGGGGCGGCGCTGCACGATCTTCGGGAAGACCAGAACGCTGTGCGTCGCGGTCTGCTTGTGCTTTTCCATGTGGTCCCAGAACTGCGCGAAGGGCGGGATGTCGCGGACGCTGTTGGCGCTCTTCAGTTCCGGGTACTGCTCCGACTCGACGAGGCGGATGATCTTCTCGTCGAAATCCAGCATCGTCCATTCGAGTGATGCCGCTTCGCTCAGCCGCATGCCGGCAAGCCCAAGGCAGGCCACGAACGCCTTCCAGTAGTCGTCCAGGTTCAGGTCCAGGAGCAGGAGCGGGTCGAGCGTTTCCCGCGCCGTCGCGCGCGGTGTGCCCGGCTTGATCGCATACGCGGGATCGGGGAGTCCGAGGCCCCCGTTGTTCTCATCCAGGCTGACCGCTCTGAAGAACCGCTTCATGTCGCGAAGCTTGTATATGTGCTCCGTCGCCTTTCGATCCGGGACGAGCTTGGTCACGGCCGCCTCGATGTCCACGCGCCTGATCCTGCAATGCGGCGTGTGCAGCCCGAGGACTTCCAGGACTCCGGTCACCTTCCGAATGAGATCGCTTCTCGCCCGCTCACTCTTGCATGAGACGGTCGCCGTGAACTGCTCCAGGCATTGTTGCAGCGTGATCTTCTTCTGTTCCTCCGTCTGATAACCGACGGCCCGCGTCAGTCCCTCAAGCTCACTCTCGGCCTGCTCCCGCTTCTTCGTTTCCTCGTTGGCCCTGGCGGTCAAGGTGGTGACCTGAGTGGTGAGGCCTGAGATGATGTCGAGGTACGCGGCGTTCCCTCTGCCCCTGTACTCTCCGGCGTGCTGCTTCGGGATGAGCGTTTCCAACTCCGGCCG
The DNA here is from genome assembly GCA_026692735.1 of Planctomycetota bacterium. Classification (GTDB taxonomy): domain Bacteria; phylum Planctomycetota; class SZUA-567; order H5-PLA8; family H5-PLA8; genus JAPLOD01. The sequence goes on from JAPLOD010000167.1 coordinate 6,537, forward strand.
CAGCGCCTCGTCCCGCTTCTGCTGCCGGATGCGTTCCGCTTGTTCTGCCATCGGGTCGAAGTAGAATGCATAAGCTTTCTCATGAAGCCCGGTGGGGGCTTCCGAGCGAAGAAGGGGCGCCGCTTGCAGAAGCTTATTGAGATCGTCCACAATCTGGCCTTGGTCTTTGGCCGTGAGCTTTCCGACGCCGAACTTCAGGGGCTTGCCGTATGCGCGGCCGCGGTCGTCTTTGACGAGGACGTGCGGGTGCCGGAACTGGACCTTCCCTTGGGCCAGGTTGAAGGAGACTGTGTAGCGCGCCATGGACCACCTCCCGGAAACTTTGTAGACCTTCTTGTAGACCTCTTGAGGAAAATGTCAATAGAGTTGCCGAGAAATAGGAGCTTGACATCGCTTGAACATGCTGTAGATAATAGCTTTAGGTGGTGCGTTCCCGTAGCTCAATTGGATAGAGCAGCGGATTTCTAATCCGCAGGTTGAGGGTTCGATTCCCCCCGGGAACGCCATATAAAAGACATGCATACAACACTTTACAATAATAATGGCAAAAGGAGCTCGACCTCGGAAAAATCCCATTGTTTCAGTTTTGTTACAGAAATTCGCTGGTCTCCAGCGAAGTTTGTTTCAATTGTTTTAATTGTTACAAGATGCGGATAATAGTCCGAGCATATTAGCGGGGGTATACGCCCGCTGGCCCCTCCTCTCGCTCAAGCCCCCCGACCGCCCCGCAGACGACCGCTGCGAGTTGCGGCGGCAACCCGTTCCCGAGTTGCTGGTAACGCCGACGGCAACCCGCGCCCTCAACTTGGCCGGCATCGCCATCCGCGCCAGCCATCCTTCTCTCTCAACTCGAACCCGAACGGGGACAAGTCCTGCCTGGTCGCGCCCGGCTACGGCGCGAGCGGCGGGATGACGGGCTTCTTCGCCTGGACGAGGATGCTGGAGTTGGGCAGCGCGCCGCCCAACCCCTCACTCCTGACCTTTCTCCCCGCCGGGGCGAGGGGAACGCGCGGCCGCCACCTGACCGCCGTAGTATCTGTTGATGGCTGCAGTGATCTGCTGTTCGGTGGCCGCCACCGCCGTCACCTGGCAGTTCAGCATGAAGCGCAGGTCGTCGAGGGCGATGAAGTTCTGCGGGTCGGCAACGGCGACTGTGAGAACGTTGTTCGCGAAGTTGATCGGGATGAAGCGGTACGACTGGGCTAAGGACGCCGACACCAACTTAATCACCTCATCGGAGATCTCTACATGCGAGAGATCCACGATCTCCATGCTGGACTTCCCTACATCAATCGCATTGCTCGACGGCATCATGCTATCAATCACCAGTTCCAGGTCGTTGAGCAACTCCTTACAGTTGGCGTACCGGTCGTTCGGCTCCTTGGCCATCATCCTCCGGATGATGTGGACAACCCCGTCCGGGATTCCTTTGCGGATGTCCTGCGGGTTGGGTAACTGCTCGCTAAGATGCTTCATCATCACGGCCATCGCAGTGGACGCCTTGAATGGCGTTACGCCCGTGACGAGATGGTAGAACGTCGCGCCCAGCGAGTAGATATCCGTCCGGCCATCAATGCCCTTGTCGCCGCGAGCCTGCTCCGGCGACATGTAATGCGCCGTTCCCAAGGCGACGCCCGTCGCCGTGTTGAACGACGCTTCCGAGTCCCCCACGTTTTTCGACAGGCCCAGATCCAGAATCTTTGCGACGAAGCCATCGGCAAAGATGTCTCCCTCGACTTGCCCTTCCTCCTGCCTCAGCGGCTTGCAGATGAAGATGTTGAGGGGTTTGATGTCGCGGTGGATTATGCCGTTCTCATGGGCATGTTTCAGGCCGCGGGCAACCTGCATCACGACGCCCACAGCCTTGTCCCATTGGATGAACTGGTTGCGCTTGAGAATGGCGTCGAGCGTTTCGCCATCGCAGTACTCCATCGTGTAGTAGTGGAAGCCCAACTCCTCGCCTACTGCGAAAGCACCGACAATGTTGACGTGGTTGAGCTTGCCTGTCGCCTGCGCCTCTCGACGAAAGCGGGATAGGAATTCCTTGTCACCAGCGAACTTCCTAAGCAGAACCTTCAAGGCCACTTTCTTTCCCAAGCCAGTGTCTTCGGCCAGATATACCGCGCCCATGCCGCCTTCGCCGAGTTTCTTGAGCAGCTTGTATTGTCCAAGCTGCTGCAAGCCGCCCTGCTGCATGGCCTGAAGCTTCCTCTCCACATTCTCGCGCATGGCGGCGGTGAGGATGCCCTGCTGCACCAATACTTCTCCCAGCGATATTGAGATGCCCTTCTCGGCGATCTCTGCCCGGAGAGCCTTGGCCGCTTCGATCTGGTCGAGCGTAGCATTCCCGATCTGGTGTACATACCGGGCAAATGCTTCGTCAGGAACGCTGCCAGCCATGACCTCCCCGTTCAAGAGACGTAACGGACGTGCTTATATCGCGCCGGGCGGGAAATGGCAACGGCGGAGGCGCGGGGCCGTCCCGCCGTTCGTTCGTCGGCGCTCTTGCCGCATGCCACCGCGATTTCCGCATCGCGGACAGACAGGCGCTGTCATTTGGGCCACGAACCGTGACGCCGGCCTGCGCGCCGCGCAGGGCGACAGGGCCGGGAACGCCCTCGACGAGGAGTTCCCTTCGGATGCCGGGATTCTGTTGGTACGCATTCCGGGGGCAAATCTGAATGATACGTTGGCCGTCACCGGCGCGTTGACGCTGGGCGGCACGGCGCGGCTGAATGTGGACTTGCTGGGATACGGCGTGGGGCAAAGCGCCTCGAACCTGATTGGGGCCGAGTCTGGTTCGATCGCCAGCAGCGGCAGATTCCCGAACTTCAACCCGGCCACGGATGTGTTCAACAACGCCGGCGGCAAGGTTGTGACGGACGACTATAGGTATGGTTCGCCTTCGCAAGTCATCATCTGTGTGGAAACGCCGCCGGCCGTGACGGCCAGCGCTTCGCCGGCCAGCGGCGCCGTGCAATTGGCGGTCGCGTTCACAGCCAGCGGCAGCGATGCCGACGGCGACACGCTGACCTACTCCTGGGATTTCGGCGACGGCAGTTCGGTATCCACTGAGCAGAACCCGACGCATACTTATGTTGCGGCCGGGACGTACACGGCGACTGTGACCGCGTCGGACGGCAAGGGCGGCACGGCCACGGCGAGCGTGACCGTCTCTGTGCACACGCCGCCGACCGTGACGGCCAGCGCTTCGCCGGCCAGCGGCGCCGTGCAGTTGGCGGTCGCGTTCACAGCCAGCGGCAGCGATGTCAACGGCAACACGCTGACCTACTCCTGGGATTTCGGCGACGGCAGCCCGGTGTCCACGGAGCAGGACCCGACGCATACTTATGTTGCGGTCGGGACGTACACGGCGACTGTGACCGTGTCGGACGGCAAGGGCGGCACGGCCACGGCGAGCGTGACGGTCACCGTGGTCGCTGCGGGCGGGTTCATGCTGGGCGACACGGACAGCGACGGCGACGGCTACTACGACGAAATCGAAACGGCGCTGGGTTCCAGCCCTGCCGATTACAGCAGCAGGCCATTGGGCCTGGCTACGGTAACGACGAACGGCAACCTGTACACGGTAAAGACGAACATCAGGCTGAACTTCGCCAAGCCGCAGGGGAACGACAGCATCACCATGACGGGCGTGCTCTTCATCCCGGCGGGGTTCAGCATTGCAGGGCAGACAGTCATCGTGGATGTAGGCGGCGTGGTGAAGGCGTTCACGCTGGACGCCAAGGGCGCCTCGCCGAATGGCAACGAGCGGTTCACCACGAAAGTGAGAGCGCGGAGAGGCGTGGTGCCGCTGCAGGAGGCCAAGTTCACCCTCACGATGAAGAAAGGCACCTACGCAGCAACGCTGCTGGACGACGGCCTGGTGAATGAAGACGTGCTCAAGTGCGTGTCTGTCCCCGAGACCGTGATCTTCAACGGCGAAGTGCTGATGAAAGCCGCGGCTCTGACCTACCGCGGCCACACGGGGCAGACGGGCCTCGCGCGGTAAGAGACCGTCGTAAAGGCGAAGATGCCGGTCCGGGAAGCCGCCCCCAAGGGTTGCCCAGCGAAGGCTGTTGCCCCTGCGACACCAGCCAGCGACCTGAAGGTGCTTGAGGCGGCCATGAGCTTCATCATCAGGCAGCGCGTACGTGGTGTCGGCGGGCTTCTGCACCGCCTGCAGGCAGAGGTTCAGGTAGAGTTCTCCCTGTTCGCGGGCCAGCTTGGCCTTTGGATCCTGCGGGACGGGCTGCGCCTTCATGCGCGCCGTCGCGGCGTTGTACAGCGACCATGCGTTGCGCCCGGCGAACTCCTCGTGACTGGGCTTCTCGTACTCTTCGAGAACGGGCAAGATGTCGGACGACGAGAAGGCCCTGGCCATCTCCACGGTCAAGGCGCTCGCCCCCGTCCTCGTCAGCCTCCAGTTACCCAGGCGTTCGTGCAGCGCCTGGAAACCACGGACGCTCTCCAGGAACGCATCGAGTGCATGATCCACAGACTCGACCAGATCAATGCGGCTGGTGTGCTTGCGGCTGACGACGAACTCCGCGCTCAGGACGCCGTTGGCGCAGATCGGCGCCCGCGCGCCGGACAGGATGCTCAACGAGAACGACTTGTTATGGCTGCTGCGGATGCCGGCGCTGGGCGTGCAGCCAGGCGGGAACGGCATGTCGGGCATTGGCGCGAAGTCTATCGAGCCGAACAGCCTGGCGCCGGGCAATTCTACGGTTGTGCTAGGCGCCGGGTACAAGTAGCCCGGCATGACGGCGAAGCGTTCGGACGTGATCCTGAGCGCGCGAGCGCCGGCGCGCTCCGTCAGCACGGCGATGGCCTCAATCTCCTTGTCCTGGGCCACTACATCGGCCGGATCTGAAGACGGTACCACCAGCGCGTGCGCAAGGAACTCGATGTCGCCCGCCCCAATGAGTTCCGGTTCGCGACGCAATGCCTGGAGCGCGGATTCCTTGCGCTGGGCCAGCAGCGCCTGGCTGGCCTTGATGCGGCCGAGTTCCTTCACGGCGCGCTGATTCCCTTCGCGTGCCTTCGGCGTCAGCCGCGCCCGCATCGCGGCCAGTTCGGCCTCCTGGTAGTCGAATCCCAGGCCGATGAACTCTTCACGCGCCGGCAACTCTTCAAAGAGGCGGTCGCTGTGGTGCTCCGCCATGGCCTTGCCGATCATCGTGCGCAGGTGGGCCGCGGCGCTTTCGGTCAGCGCGCCACTCCGCTCCACAAGACGATACGCATCTGAAGGTACGCCCTGCCCGCTTCGGAGTAGGAGCAGTTGTTCGACGGTGCAGGTCGCTGGTTCGCCGTGCTCGCCCTGCCGCAGTCCGACCAACCGGTACTCCATCGTCTCGGGCTGAGCCAGAGGCGGCACGTCCGGGTCGGCACGGCGGATGACCGGCACCAGTGCGAGATGGAAGAGGTACGGTGCTGTCGCGGCCGGATCAACGAACACCGCGCCGCGCTGCGCCTGGTCGGAGAACCGCGCCAGGAGGTATTCGCGGAACCGCTCGAAGAACGGCTCGCCTGGATGCAGGAAGATCGCGTCCGCCTACGCCTTCTGGAGCGTGAGGCGGACGGCCACGAACTACGTCGCAAGCCTATGCGCCGCCGCCAGATGCGGGGCAATCGGCTTCACGAAAACATGAGGTTTCCTACGGCCTGATAGGGCATGCTTGGCGATAACGAGCCGCACACCTCCATCTGCGCTCTCCGCTTGGGAAAAACGTTGCGAATGGCAGTCTCGCACCGTATACCGATTCCGCACAACCAAGAGGAAACAGAGCACTCATCAACAAACCGGGCAATGCGGGGCGAGATGCCATCCTCTTGACCCGGCGAGGGCTGTCTAAATCGTTCGCCTTCGCCGAATGCCTCGGAGGACGACGCATCGATTCCGTGCGGAGAGGAGCACATAATGCCGAGACGACTTAGGTACCTGCAACTCTGTCTGTGGCTTCTGCCCCTCGCCGCATTGGCGGGGGAATTCTCCATCCGCGGCACCACCGATAAGGAGGTGGCGATCTACAAGCCCGGCGAGAAGATGGAGTTCACCCTCCGCGTTTTCGACGGCGAAACGGCCGTGGCCGGCAAGACGCTGAAATGGACGCGCACCGGCGATGACGGCAAGACCGACAAGGGCGAAGGCGTCGCCCCCGCGACCGGCCTGAAGATCACCACGTCCCTGGACACGCCCGGCTTCGTCCGCATCCAGGCGCAGGCGTTCGGGGAGGACGGCAAGAACTTGCAGGGGTTCATCGGCGGCTGGGGCGCCAACAAGAACGGCAACATCTTCTTCGACGGGGGCGCCTGCGTGCAGCCGGAAAAACTCCAGCCCGTCCAGGAGCCTAAGGACTTCGACGAGTTCTGGAAGGCCGCCAAGGCGAAGCTGGCCGAAGTCCCCCTGAAGGCGGAGTTGAAGGAGGTGGAGGGCAAGAATCCGAAGGTGAAGCTGTTCGCCGTCCGGCTGGACTGCGCCGGGCCCAAGCCGGTGACTGGGTATCTGAGCATTCCTACCGGCGCCAAGGAGAAATCGCTCCCGGGCATCGCACAGTTCCAGGGCTATGGCGTCAACAAGCACGGTCCGCCCGGCTGGCTCAACGAGGCGGCGATTGTCTTCGATGTCAACGCGCACGGCATGGAACTGGGCCGCGACGACGCATACTACAAGCAGTTGCAGAAGGATCTGAGCAACTACTGCTTCAAGAATGAGGAGAACGCAGATCGGGAGAAGACCTATTACTACGGCATGGCGTTGCGCGTGCTGCGGGCGCTGCAGTACGTAAAGTCCCGCCCCGAATGGAACGGCAAGGAACTGCAGAGTAACGGAGGCAGCCAGGGCGGGCTGCAGGGGCTGTGGGGGGCCGGCCTCGATGCCGACGTGACTTCGAGCAACATCTGGTCGCCGTGGTCGTGCGATTTCGGTGGCATCACGCTCGGACGCCTCCGTGGCTGGCGCCCCGATTATAAGGAAGCCCTGAACTATTACGATCCGGTCTTTCACGCCAGGCGCATTAGGGCCGAGGTCCATCTCGTCGCCAACTACGGCGACTACACCTGCCCGCCGTCAAGCGTGTGGCTCGTCTACAACAACATCCCGCAGGAAGACAAAGCCATGGAGGTGAAGCAGGGCTGCACCCACGGTTTCGAGATGAAGCGCTGCATGCGGTATGTCATCACGCCAAAAGCGATCAAGGACGTCGGCGAAAAGAAATAGCCGCCGCCGGTGGCGCCCTCCGACCGTAGTTGTGGCGCCGAATGGCGCGCAGGCGTCTGCGCGGACTTGATGTCCACGCCGGACTCCCGATCAATGTGCTGTACGTCACGCGAAGCACGTGAAAGTCCATGTGGACCATTTTGCGGACCACGCCATGCATCCGCGGCGGGACATGGCGGGACAACGGGGGCGAGAAAGAGGGCCGCAGCCAGCGGTGCCTGAACGAACGTTCCTATGAACTGTTCGCAATCCGTAGCCCCTTGGTTAGCATACAGTGGAAAGGTGGAATCCGATGGGCAAGAAGACCAAGAAAGCACCGATTACCCACGCGGCAATAGGCGTCCGTGACGGAGGCCAGCGGAATGAACTCGTTAGGGAAAATCTGCAATCTTGCCACCTCCCGCACCGCCCTGGGAAGACACCGGTTACCCAAGCGGGAATCATGCTTGATGCAACGACGATAGCACGTGAGTACATCGCATCCGGTTACCCAGGCAACTTTCCCGCCATGCGGAAAGCGTTCAACAAGAAGTACGGCGTCAAGCACCCGTGCGACATCCACCACAATCCCGCGCTCAACGGCTTTACCGGTGACGATCTTGGCAGGGAAGTCGCTCTGCTGCTGATAGCCGAGGCGAAGGCCGCACGAATCCAGTAGCCCATGTCCATCGCAGCCTGAGCCGGGAACTCGAACTGTTCGCGGATGACGGGTAGGGGAAAATCGGGGAAACGCCGCAGGCAGAAGACGCCGTCTACGACTACGGGAGATGCAATCCGTTGATGGCGGCGCAGGGGTCTACAAGGTCGGGACGTTCGCAGCCGCAACGACCGAGGCGTGACGGATGTAGTGTTTCTGGCGAACTCGGGCCGAGTTGCCTCCCATGCTGTCGAGCAGGTGACCAAGGCCTCGGGCTTCCATCTCGGTTACCCAGAAGTGCCGCAATCGAAGAGCGGGTTTTGCCTGTTTGAAGCCTGAACTCTCAAGGGCGTCGGCAAACTTGCCCGGAAGGTTGACGACTCGCGGTCTGCCGTCCCTGTCCTCGAACCACGTCAAATTATCGGCATTCTTGAAGCGCCGGTATTCGGCGGGTTGCTCTGAAGTCCATAGCCGCGGGAAGACGAGATCGGCGTGAGTCGCCTGTTTCTTATATTCGGCGATGGCCCTCCAAAAGTTCCCGAACGGCTTGATGTCGCGCTCCGATATTTCGTTCTTCAGATTCGGGTAGTGCTTCGTGGCGCGAAGGTGGATGATTCCGGTCTTCGCGTCGAGCATGTGCCATTCAAGGCTCGCGGCCTCGGCGAGACACATCCCTGCGAATCCGCAAGCTGCGGCGAGGGCCTTCCAGTAGGCGCCCAGTGCCTCGACCTTGCCGACCTCGCGAGGGTCGAGGACGGTGACGGTCTTCTTCTCTGGAGTACCCGGCTCGATGGCCTTCGCCGGGTCTGGGAGTCCGAGACCCCGCTTTCGGGAGCGAACGAGATTTCACGGAACAAGCGTTTAACGTCGCGCAACTTGTAGATGCGCTCCGTTTCACCGTTCGGACAAAGCTCCTTGACCGCGGCGAGGATCGTTGCTTTCGTTACGTCACAGTGGCGGGTTCTCAAGCCGAGTTTCTCAACCACAGCGCCTACGCGACGGAGAACGTCCTTCTTCGCTGCCTCGGACTTACAGTCGATGTTCTTCTTGAAGTGCTCAAGGCAATCCGAGAGCGTTAGGCTCTTCTCCTTTTCGGTTTGCTGCCCCGTCGCCCGAGTCAAGCCCTCGATCTGGGACTTGAGTTCGGCGATGGTCTGGAACTGTTCGTTGTTTTTCTTTTCGAGCCTGTCTATCGTGGTCAGGATGAAGCCAATGAGATGGTGGGTGTCTGAGTCCCAGCGGGATGCGTCGAAGGAGAAGCCTTCCGTCGCGCAAATGTCAGCGAGTCGCTTGTGCATCGCCCTAAACTCGTCGCTCTTCTTTCTCTGTTCGGCGTCGTCGGCTTCTCATTCTTGTACTGCGCGTTCCCTCTCGCGATTGTTTTGCAGTGGCTCGAACCAGAAGTCGAGGGCGAGCGGGTGCAGTTCCAGTTGGGCGACCTCGGAGCGGAGCCGAGGCTTGATCTTGAGGAGTTGGTCGAGTTCTTCTTGGATTCGTCCGGCGATTTCCTTCGGGAGTTTGCCAACTCCGCGATGGATGATTGTTCCGTAGCCGTTGGCGTCGAGGATGAGCGGATGACGGAAGGAGATGGCGTTCTTGTTTCGGCTGACTACCATGTCTGAAACCTCCGTTTGTTACAGGATTGTTTCAGAAATCTCATGGGCGTCAAGCCGTTGCATAGGTAAACGCGCCTCTTTGTAATCCGCAGGTTGAGGGTTCGATTCCCCCCGGGAACGCCAGCTTCAGAGGCTACGGCACCCCGAACGCACCGATATCCAGCGCGGCCTTCTTGGGCCGAGGTTCGCCGCTCATTGGGAAACCCGGATGCTGCTCCGGAACGGCCTTCAGGGCCTTGCCGTCGCCATCGGCATACGTCAGCGCGTCCGCTGGCGCGCCGGCGTTGACGCAGGGCGAGCCGCCCTGAAGGCGGAAGTCGCGTGCCGCAGCGTTGACGAAGAGCGGGTCGCTGCCCTTCAGCGTGTTCCCAAAACCAGGAGGAGCGCTGCCCGAGAAGAGATTGCCGGCGCCCTTCATCTTGCCGCTGGCGACTTCCGGCGGCTTGCTCGACCCCACGAGGATGTTGTTGTACGCCACCAGGTCATTCGTCGCTTCCCAGAGACGCACGAACAGGATTCGCGGGCTGCCGGCGACGAAGGTGTTATTGAAGAGGGAGAGCGTGCCATTCCGTCCCTTGCCCTCGCCGCCGAACTCGACGTACTTCGTGGCATTACCCTTCCGGTCCGGCTTGCTGACCACCACGTTGCCGACAAGCAGCGCGTTGGAGTTGGGGGCGCCAGAAGCGTCGCCGTCCACGAACCCGATTTCTCCCTCCTCCGAATCGCAGATGACGTTGTACCAGAGCTCGGTGCAATGCCCGCGCGTCTTGAAGTTCTGCCCGAACAGGGAGTCGTGAATGTGGCACTCCCGGATCACGGCGCGGTTTCCAAGCAGGTAGAAGTTGTGGCTGTAGCCGTTGTAGTCCTTCGTGCCGTTGAACGCGACCTCGCAGCGGTGTACCAGCAGCGTTTCCTTGTCGCCCCCCTGCATCCCCATATCGCAGTATGTCACTTTGCAGTCGCGGACGACCGCATGGGTGCAGTCCAGGAACCGGAATCCCGCTCCATTGTTGCCGTTCCGTGCGTTCTTGAGCTCCAGCCCTTCGACCGCGCAGTAGCTGCCCTCGATCTGGATGATCGCGCGCGGAACCGGCCCAGCGCCGCTGACCGATAACCCGGTCGCGTCGAGCACGGGGCGCTCGCCGTTAGCGCCGCGAACGCCGCGCAGCGTCACCGGCGCGTCAGGCCGCCCCTCGTTCCTCATCTTGAACACTTCGTTGTACGTGCCGGGGTCAACAAGGATGGTTTCGCCGGCCGTTGCCTTGGCCAAAGCGCTCACGATGGTCTTGCAGGCCCGCGTCGGTCCGACGTTGATTACGGGCCCCTTGGCGGGCGTCGAGGCGCTTGCCGGCGGTGTGACGATGGTGGCGGGGGGCTGCGCGGGTTGTTGAGGCCGGTCCGGCGCTTTCTTCTCGACGGCGGGTGGCGCCGCAACGGCGACCTTGGCCTCGGCCATCCTCCGCGTGACGCCGCGGATCTTCGTTTTCAGCGCTTCGTCGGGGTCCCGGATTTGTGTGAGACAGTCGTCGGCGCGTTCGGGGAAGCCAAGCATCAGCGCCACTTCGGAAGCCACGACGAGGCGTTCGCCCTTGTCGCGCGCAATCGCCTTGGCGATCCCGGCGAGGTCTTCGCGCGGGATGCGGGACCATTGGACGGGGTACGGGTTCTGCTCGATGAGCACCGTGATCGTCTTGGAATCAACCGCGGAGACGGCGTACGACTTGCGCTGGCCAAGGAGCGTCAGCCAGACGGAGGGCTGCTCACCGGCCGTCAGCGCCGCCTCGGTCTGCTCTGCCAGCAACGCGACGGCCTCCACGCGCGCCGAATCCTCAAGGCCGCGCGCTGCTTCAGCCACGAGAAACAGCGCGACCAGCGCAAGACTTGCGCGGCGGCTCATCGGCTGCTTCAGCATGAGCATGCAGCGGTATACACCGCACTGTTCCATGTTGCGGCCAAGCATCAACCGGCCGCTCCGTAATGGTGCCGCAGGCGGCGCTTGACGTGGTTGCCCCATCGCGGTGTATGTTGCGGTATCACACGGATGAGATTCGCGGGAGGGACCATGGATAAGAAGAACGCAGCATCCCGGGCAACGGGCGCCAGGCATGCAGTGCCGCGCCGGCGGTTCCTGAAGGCGGCAACGCTGGCTGCCGCCGCCGCGGCGGCGGGACCGGCGAGCGCTGCACCCGCCACCATACTCCGTGAGCCGCTGCGGGAAACGCCGGTCGTTGCCACGGTGGACCTCTGCGTCGTGGGGGGAAGCTGCACCGGCGTCTTCGCGGCCGTGGCCGCCGCACGGCTCGGGGCCAAGGTGGCGCTCATCGAATCCAACGGCTTCTTCGGCGGTGTCGCCACGGCCAGCATGGTCAACATCTGGCATTCGACCAAGGACATCAAGAACGAGCAGCAGGTCATCGCCGGCCTGACAACGGAGATACTGGACCGTCTGGCGCGGCGCGACGCGGTCGTTTCACAACAGGGGGCGAACCCGTATTTCGTCCTTAACACCGAGGAGTTGAAGATCGAGCTCGACGTGCTGGTGACCGAAGCGAAAGTGCGGCCCTATCTCCACACGCTGTTTGTGGCCCCCGCCGTCGAGGATGGCCGCCTGGCCGCCGCAATCATCGAGGACAAGACGGGGCGGCGCGCCATCCGCGCCACGCATTTCGTGGACGCCACGGGCGACGGCGACGTGGTGGCACGCATGGGGCTGCCGGTCTACAAGCGGCCCGATGTCCAGCCGCCCACGATGTGCGCGATCCTGCGCGGCCTCGGCGCGATCCACAAGGAGCACGCGAACTTCAGCATCCACGAGGCGATCTTCAACCCGAAACACCCCCAGGCACTCAAGCGGGGCTTTTCGTGGGGCGAGGCCGTGCCGGGCGGGAACGACGAGTACATGCTGGCGGGCACGCGCGTCTTCGGCGCGGACTGCTCGGACGCCGACCAACTCACCGCCGCAGCCATCGAAGGCCGCCGGCAGGTGCGCGCCGTCTGCGACATCCTGCGCGAGAACTTCATGAAGGGCAAAGGCGCTCCGCTCGTGACGCTCCCGGCAAAGATCGGCATCCGGGAGACGCGCCACGCCGAGTGCGTGCACCGGCTCACGCAGGACGAACTCCTCGGCGGCCAGCGTTTCCCTGACGCCATCGGGAACGGCACCTACCCGGTGGACATCCATAGCGCGCGGGGCGCGGGCGTCACCTTCCGCCACCTGGAGAAGGCGCCGTTCTACCAGATCCCCTATTCCTCGCTCGTCCCCAAGGGTGCGACGAACATCCTGGTGGCGGGCCGGTGCCTTGACGCGGACGAGGGCGCGTTCGGTGCGGTGCGGGTGATGGTCAACTGCAACCAGATGGGCCAGGCGGCGGGAGTGGCCTGCTGGCTGGCACTGGACTCCGGCAAAACCGTCGGCGAGATTGACGTCGCGAAGCTGCGCCAGACGCTAAAGACGCAAGGCGCGGCGGTCTATTGAGGGCGCGGCGCGGGCGGTGCCGCCCGACAGGAATGTCGGGCCTACTGCACGATCTCAGGAGGCGAGAGGCAACGGCGCAGACCGAAGCGAAGGCACCTATGGCCTACTTCGTTCGGACTTGCCGGACGGTGAAGCGGACCGTTACGCCATCCTTGCCTGGCGGAACCTTGACTGGAGCCCTCCAGGAAAGGGCGTCCTGCTTCTCGGGCACGATGCCCGGCGGGACGGCCGCCAGTTCAGTATTGTAGCCGGTGAGAAGGTTGACCAGGACCGAGACTTCTTCGGTCTTGTGGTTCCGGACGGTGATCTCCTCTTCGAACTCCGAGACGGTGTCGCTCAACCGGCGGATGTTCACGCATTTCTGCTCGGCGACAACGTCCGACGAGCGACCGATGCGCAGGTCCACGAATTCGTCCGGCGGCACGTGCGAGATACTGTCCTGACCGATAAACTCGAGTCGCCCATCGGCGTCGGCCTTCTGCACTCGTACAACCCCGGCCGGCAG